>DATGHG010000353.1:0-2782 GCA_035308185.1 Thermoanaerobaculia bacterium
GCTGCTCGAGCATCCGCACGTCTACACCCTGGGGCGCAACGCCAGCGCGGCCGATGTCCTGGCCAGCGCCGAATGGCTGACGCACCGCGGCGTCGAGGTGGTCGACAGCGATCGCGGCGGACAGGTGACCTACCACGGCCCCGGCCAGCTGGTGGGCTATCCGATCCTCGACCTGAGCCCCGACCGGCGGGACGTCCGGCGCTACGTGCGGGACCTCGAGGAGGTGCTGATCCGCACCCTGGCCGATTTTGGCGTCGCCGCCGAGGTGCGTCCGGGAGCGGCGCTGATCGGGGTCTGGGCCGGGGGCGAGAAGATCGCCGCCATCGGCGTTCACCTGTCTCGCTGGCTGACCACCCACGGCTTCGCGCTCAACGTCGCCACCGACCTCTCGCTGTACGCCGGCATCGTGCCGTGCGGGCTGCGCCAGGAGGGCGTCACCTCGATGGCGCGGCTGCTCGGCGAAGCGCCCCCCCTGGCCGACGTCGCGGCCCGCCTGGCGGTCCACTTCGGAACGGTCTTCGAGCGGCGGTTGTCGGCGGCGGCGGCCGTGTCGGCGCCCTCCGCATCGCCGGCAGCGCTCGAGCCAGCGGCGCCTGAGCCGGCGGTGCCTGGGCCGGCGGCGCCTGGGCCGGCGATCGACCCGCCATGACCGCCGCGATCGAGAAGGTCGCGGTCGGGCTCAACGCGGTCATCGTCGCGGTCACCGACGAGGTGCCGCGCATCCTCACCGTGCGGCGGGCCGCCGAGGCGGCCGGCGGGACCGCGCCCGCCGCCAGCATCTCGGCCGGCCCGGCGGAGGATGCGCTGCCGTTCGGTCCGCTCGAACCCGAGACCGACCGCACGCTCGACCGCGGGCTGCGGCGCTGGGTGCTCGAGCAGACCGGGCTGGCGCTGGGCTACGTCGAGCAGCTCTACACCTTCGGCGATCGGGACCGCGGCTGGCCGGCGGGCGACGGCGGTGCGCGGGTGGTTTCGGTCGCCTATCTGGCGCTGGTGCGAGAGGGCGAGGCGGCGGTGGCCGGCGAGGCGCGCTGGCTGGACGTCCACGGCTTTCTCCCCTGGGAGGACTGGCGCGGCGGCAGGCCGCGGGTCATCGACGAAGCGATCGCGCCGGCGCTGGCGCGCTGGATCAGCGCCGGCGGCGGCGCCGGACCGGAACGCGGGAGCGGCGCGGCTGCCGACCGCCGCGAGCGCGCCGACATCGCTTTCGGGTTGGGTGGCGCGGCCTGGGACGGCGAGCGGGTGCTCGAGCGCTACGAGCTGCTCTACGAGGCCGGCCTGGTGCCGGAAGCACGGCGCGACGCGGCGGCGCGCGGCGAGGAGGCGGCGAACGCCCCGCCGCCCACATCCCGCGAAACCGCGCGGCGCGCCGCCGGCGTCGCTCACCGCCCGGCGCATGCCGCCCAGGAAGGCGCTCCCGCTGCCGCGCCGCCGGCCGCCGGCGCCGCTGTGCGGCCGGAGGCTCGCTGGTGGCCGCCGGCGGCGCTGCCGGGGAGGCCGCTGGCACTCGACCATCGCCGCATCCTGGCCACCGCCCTGGGGCGCCTGCGCGGCAAGCTGAAGTACCGGCCGGTGGTCTTCGAGCTGCTGCCTCCCAGCTTCACCCTGCTGCAGTTGCAGCGGCTGGTGGAGGCGCTCGCCGGCGTCCGGCTGCACAAGCAGAACTTCCGTCGCCTGGTCGAGAGCGGCGGCCTGGTGGAGGGCACCGGCCGCCAGCACCCGCCGACCGGCGGCCGTCCGGCGGAGCTCTTCGTCTTCCGCCGCGAGGTGCTGCGCGAGCGTCCGGCGCCCGGCGTCGGCCTGCCGGGGGCGCGGCGGGGGTGATGGGCGCCCGGTCCATCGTCACACGCTTGACAAATCGATATGCTCAGGGTTAGTATAAGTCCGTGGCCGACCAAGCGGGTCGGCCTCCTTTGATGCCGTGATATGCTCAAAGTGAGCATTGGGGGTGGACGATGACTCCCCAGCAAACCGCCGCCGCGAGGCTCGACTACACGCCGGAGGTGGCCCGCGCCACCGCCGCCGTGGCCCAGCGCGTCCGCGCCGTCATCCCGGCGTTGGAATGGCCGCTGCACGCTCCCTACGTGGCCGCGATCGCGGAGTGGAAGCGGCGCCGCAACGCCGTGGTACTGGCCCACAACTATCAGACGCCCGAGATCTACCACGGCGTCGCCGACTTCACCGGCGATTCGCTGGCGCTGGCGCAGTTCGGCGCCGGCACCGCCGCCGAGGTCATCGTGCTCGCCGGCGTCCACTTCATGGCCGAGACGGCGAAGATCCTGTCGCCTGAGAAGACCGTGCTGGTGCCGGATCTCCGCGCCGGCTGCTCGCTCGCCGCCTCGATCACCGCCGCCGACGTGCGGCTGCTGCGGCAGCGCTATCCCGGGGTGCCGGTGGTCACCTATGTCAACACCTCGGCGGCGGTCAAGGCGGAGTCGGACGTCTGCTGCACTTCGGCCAACGCGGTGGCGGTGGTCGAGTCGCTGCAGGTGCCGCGGGTGATCTTCCTCCCCGACGAGTACCTGGGGCGCTACGTCGCGGCGCAGACCGCGGTCGAGGTCATCCTCTGGCACGGCCACTGCGAGGTGCACGAGCGGTTCAGCGCCGCCGAGCTGCGGGAGTTCCGCGACGCCCACCCCGGCATCCAGGTGCTGGCCCATCCGGAGTGTCCGCCCGAGGTGCTGGCGGAGGCGGATTTCGTGGGCTCGACCGCGGCGATGATCCGCCACGTCGGCGACGCCCGCCCGCGGCGGGTGGTGATGGTCACCGAGTGCTCGATGAG
>DATGHG010000354.1:0-50194 GCA_035308185.1 Thermoanaerobaculia bacterium
GGGCGGAGGTGGTGCTCTCGCCGGAGGCTTACTTTGCCTGGGGAGAGGGGACCCGCGGGCTGCGGGAGCTGTTGCAGCGGGCTGGCAAGCGGGGACCCCTGGGGCTGGTACCGGCACCGCTCTCCCGGTTGTCGGTGCCGCTGGTCAGCGCGGCGGACCCCACGCAGCCCGCCCGAGGACGAGGCGCCGGGAGCAACGGGGACCGGCGAGGGTCGCCAGGGCGGCGCGGCACGGGCACCGGCTCGCGGCTGGCGGCGGCTTCCCTGGCTCCCTCCGCGCCCTCGGCCCTCTCAGGAAGGGCAGCCCGTTCCCGCTCGGCCGCGGGCACCTCTCCGGCGACAACCTGGTCTCCCTCGCCGGGGTCGGAGGCTTTTGCTTTTGGCGAGGATGACTCGGGGAGCGACGACCTGGCTCCCCGGGTCACCTTGCTGGTCGAAAGCCGGACCGGGTACCGGAACCTGTGCCGGCTGCTGTCGGCGGCGGCCCTGGGGCGGGCCAAAGGGGAGGCCCGGGTCTCCTGGGAGCTGATCGCCGAACACTCGGCCGGGCTGCATTGCTTGACCGGAGGCGCGGAAGGGCCTCTGGCACGGGCGCTACGGGTGGGTGGATTGGAGGCGGCCCGAAGGCTGGCCGGACGGCTGGCGGGGATCTTCCCGGGACGGCTGCACGTGGAGCTGCAACGACATCGGATCCGGGAGGAGGAGCACCGCAACCGGGCGCTCGTCGACATCGCCCGGGGAATGGGGCTGCCGCTGATGGCCAGCAACGGGGTGCGGTATGCGCGGACGGGCGACAAGGCGCTCCAGGACGTGCTGACCGCCATCCGCTGCCATACCACGCTCGACGCGGCGGGCCGGCTGCTGGAATGCCACCGGGAACGGCACCTGAAAGGGGCGGCGGAGATGGGGCTGCTGTTCGCCGACCTGCCCGAGGCGGTCGCGGCGACCGGAGAGCTGGCGGAACGGCTGGATTTCACCCTGGCCGACCTCGGGTACCGGTTCCCGGCCTATCCGCTGCCGGCGGGGGAAACCCCGTCGTCCTACCTGCGCCACGTCACCTGGAACGGCGCCCGGGCCCGGTTCCGGCCGCTGTCCGGCAAGGCGCAGGCCCAGATCCAGAAAGAGCTGGACCTGATCGAGAAGCTCGACCTGGCCGGCTACTTCCTGATCGTCTGGGACATCGTCCGCTTCTGCCTCGAAAACGGCATCATGGCGCAGGGGCGCGGCTCGGCCGCCAACAGCGCCGTCTGCTACGCGCTGTCGATCACCGCCGTCGACCCGGTGCGGATGGAGCTGCTGTTCGAGCGCTTCCTCTCGGAAGAGCGCGGCGAGTGGCCGGACATCGACCTCGACCTGCCCTCGGGCGACCAGCGCGAACGGGTCATCCAGCACGTCTACCAGCGCTACGGCCCCCATGGCGCGGCGATGACCGCCAACGTCATCACCTACCGCGACCGCTCGGCCACCCGCGAGGTGGCCAAGGCGTTCGGCTACTCCGCCGACCAGATCGACAAGCTCGCCCGCCAGCTCGGCAGCTGGACCTACGACCTCGCCCGCGGCGACCCGAAATCCTTCGCGGCCGAGCTGAGCGCCGCCGGTTTCGATCCCGAAGAGCCGCGCATGCGGCACTTCGCCGATCTCTGGTACCGCATCCACGACCTACCCCGCCATCTCGGCCAACACTCCGGCGGCATGGTCCTCGCCGCCGGGCGGCTCGACGAGATCGTGCCGCTCGAGCCGGCGGCCATGCCCGGGCGCGTGGTGGTGCAGTGGGACAAGGACGACTGCGCCGACCTCGGCATCATCAAGGTCGACCTGCTGGGGCTGGGCATGCTCAACGCCATCGAGGAGATGGTACCCACCATCCATCTCCGCGAAGGGATCCGGCTCGACCTCGCCCACCTCCCCGCGGACGATCCGGCGGTCTACAAGATGCTGCGCGAGGCCGACACCGTGGGCGTCTTCCAGGTGGAGAGCCGGGCGCAGATGTCCAGCCTGCCCCGCAACAACCCCCATCACTTCTACGACCTGGTGATCCAGGTGGCGATCATCCGCCCGGGGCCGATCGCCGGCAATATGACCAATCCCTACTTCGAGCGGCGCGCCGGCCGGCAGCCGGTGACCTACCCCCATGCCAGCCTCGAGCCGATCCTCGCGCGCACCCTCGGCGTGCCGATCTTCCAGGAGCAGCTGCTGCGCATCGCCATGGTGGCGGCCGGCTTCACCGGCGGCGAGGCGGAGGAGCTGCGGCGGGCGATGGGCTTCAAGCGCTCGGTCGAGCGGATGCGGGCGATCGAGGCCCGGCTGCGCTCCGGCATGGAGGCGCACGGCATCACCGGCGAGGCGCAGGAGACCATCGTCCAGGGCATCACCTCGTTCGCCCTCTACGGTTTCCCGGAGTCCCACGCCGCCAGCTTCGCCCTCATCGCCTACGCCAGCGCCTACCTCAAGGCCCACCATCCCACCGCCTTCTACCTCGGCATCCTCAACGCCTGGCCGATGGGCTTCTACCACCCCGCGACCCTGGTCCGCGACGCCCAGCGACACGGCGTCGAGATCCACCCGATCGACGTCCAAGGGTCCGGCTGGAGGTGCCGCTGGGAGGAGCGATCCCTCACCTCCGCCTCCGTCGCTCCAACCCCTCGAACCGCCCCGCGGTCCCCGCGCGTACCGCAGCCTCCACCCACCCCGCAGCCCCTGCGCTCCTCGCAATCCCCGCGCTCCCAGCAGTCCTCGCACCCCCCGCTGGCATCGGGGGCCATCCGCCTGGGGCTGCGCTACGTGCGCGGCCTGCGCTCCCGCTCCGGCCTGGTCATCGAGCAGGAGCAGGCGCGCGCGCCTTTCGCCGACCTCGCCGATTTCACCAGCCGCTGCGCTCTGCAGGCCGGCGAGCTCGAGACCCTGGCCAGCATCGGCGCCCTGTCCTGCTTCGGCCTCAGCCGCCGGGGAGCGCTCTGGCAGGCGGCGCGTCTCGTCCGCCCGGCCGGCCCCCTGCTCGCGGAGCTGCCCGAACCGGAGCCGTCGCCGCTGCCGGAGATGACCGCGGCCGAGGAGACCCAGGCCGACTACGGCGGCACCCAGCTGACTCTCGGCCCCCATCCGCTCGCCTTCCGCCGGGAGCAGCTGCGCCGGCGCGGCATCGTCACCGCCGCCGACCTCGTTCACTACCGCAACGGCGACCTCGTCCGCACCGCCGGCGCGGTGATCGTCCGCCAGCGCCCGGGCACCGCCAAGGGTCTCCTCTTCCTCACCCTGGAGGACGAGACCGGCATGTCGCAGGCGATCGTCTCCCCCGACCTCCTGCAGCGACACCGCCAGCTGATCGCCGGCTCGCCGGGCCTGGTCGTCGAGGGGGTGCTGCAGAAGCGCGACGGCAGCGTCTCGGTGCGTGGGGAGCGGTTCTGGGCGCTCGAAGAGATGCTGGCCGTGCCGAGCCACGACTTCCGCTGACCCGCTGGTCCCGCGCGCCCGGAACCGCTGCGGGTAAGCTACGATGCACCCGCCGAAACCTGGTTGCCTCCGGGGCGCCGCGCCCCGGATCGGCGGAGGAGGTGCGATGACCCCCGGCGATGGCGCCATCATGCTGGCAGCCGCGGCCGCGGGCGGGTTGATGAACGCCCTGGCCGGCGGCGGCACCATCATCACCTTCCCCACGCTGATGTTCCTCGGCGAGCCGGCGATCATCGCCAACGCCACCTCCACGGTGGCGCTGCTGCCTGGCGCGGCGGCCAGCATGGCCGGCTATGGGCAGGAGGTCGCCACCCACAAGGAGTGGCTGAAGACGCTGCTGATTCCGAGCGTCGTCGGCGGCGGCATCGGCTCGCTACTGCTGCTGCGGACGCCGGAGAAGACTTTCGCCAACCTGGCGCCGCTGCTGGTGCTGTTCGCCACGCTGCTCTTCCTCTGGCAGGGCTTCCTGGCCCGGCGGCGCGAGCGACGGCGCGCCGCGGCCTCCGCGCCGGCCGCCGGCGGCCCGCCCGGGGCCGCGCCGCCGCCCGCCGCCGACGGCCCGCCCAGCCTCGGGCTGTCCGGCCGGCGCTGGACGGCCGCGGTCCTCTTCCAGTTCGCGATCTCGATCTATGGCGGCTACTTCGGCGCCGCCATCGGCATCCTGATGCTGGCGGTGCTGGGCTTCCTGGGGCTGACCAACATCTTCGCGATGAACGGCCTCAAGAATTTCTTCGGCTTCTGCATCAACGGCGTCGCCGCCGCCTACTTCATCCTGCGCGGCGCCGTCGTCTGGCCGGTGGCGCTGCTGATGATGGCGGGCGCGATCGCCGGCGGCTACGGCGGCGCCCGGCTCGCCAAGGTCATCGGCAAGGAAAAGGCGCGCGCCGCGGTGGTGGTCATCGGCTTCGTGGTGACGGCGATCCTGTTCTGGCAGCGCGCCCGCTCCTGACGGGTCCGGATCTTGCACAGCGGTTTCGCGTCGTCCTGCCGAACCCTTGGCAGGAGGCAACCCAGCGATGAACCGCCTCGACGCACCAGCAGGGTGCAGACCGCAACGCCGACTCCGGCGCGTCGCCTCGCGCTTGACCGGGATCGGCCTCGCCGTGCTGGCGCTTGGAGCGCCGCGGCCCGGCGCGGCCGAGATCCTCGCCGCCGCCGCGCCGCCGCCGGCAGCGATTGCCGCAACCGCGGCAACCCCGCCGGCCGCCGCTGCACCGGCAGCGATTTGCACCGCCGGGGTGCCGCCGAGCGCCGATACGGATGCCTCGCCGGTGGCCAGCGACGCCGCGGTCGAGGCGGAGCACGTCAGCGCCGGCATGCCGGTCTGGAAGCTGCTGGCCGTCGACGCGCGCAGCATCCTCACCGCGCCGGTGAGCTGGACGGAGCACGATTGGGCGGTCTTCGGGATCGGCGTGGCCGGCGTCGCCGGCCTCACTCTGGCGGACAAGCACCTGCGCACGGAAGCGTTGCGCGGCGACGCTCCGCTCGAGACGAAGCTGGCGAACGACTTCAGGTACTTCGGCAACTACGCCGCCTTCGGCGTGCTCGGCGCCTTTTACGCCGGCGGCCGCATCGCCAACGACGCGAAGGCGCAGGAGACCGCGCTCGACGGCCTCATCGCCAGCATTCTCGCCGGGGGAGTGATCACCACCGCCATCAAGGAGGTGGCCGGCCGCAGCCGTCCCTCGACGCACCAGGGCGTCTACGACTTCCATCCCTTCAGCGGCAATGCGTCGTTTCCGTCGGGAGAGTCCACGGAGGCCTTCGCGGCGGGCTCGGTCATCGCCGCCCAGTACCCGAATCCGTGGGTCGAGATCTCCTGCTACGGCACCGCCTCCCTGGTCGCCTTCGCGCGCATGCGCGAGGACGGTCATTGGGCTTCCGACGTGGTGATGGGGGCGCTGATCGGCACCACGGTCGGCCGCGCCGTGGTGCACCTGAACCGGCGGCTGCGCGCTCGCGTGAGCGTCGCCCCCCTGCTCGCTCCCGGCGCGCAGGGATTGACGCTCCATACGGCTTTCTGAGCCAGGCCCCAGCACCCGCCGCCACGGCAGGATCGTGCAGCCCGATCTCGCGGCTGCATCGCAGCCTTGATGGGCGCGCGGGCTGGTGATGACCGCCAGGTTCTGAAACCCGGCCGGGCCACTGCGCCGCGGCCCGTCACTCATGGCAGAATGCCGGCCATGATGCCGAGGCCGCCGCAGTCGGGCGCCCGCGCCGCCCCCGCCGCCCCCGCCCCCGCCAACATCGCCGCCCCGCGCCAGCGGGTGCCGCACCGGGGCATGCGGGGCGCCGTGAGGTCCGGGCCGGCGGCGCAACCGCGATGAGCGGCCGCTCGCGGGTGCTCGCCGCCGCGCTCGCGGCGCTGGTCCTGGCCGCCCTGCTCTCGGCGCTCGCCGCCGAGGGCATCCTGGCATGGCCCGCCACCGCCCTGGCCGCCGCCCGCTGGACGGCCATCGCCGGCCTTGCGGCCTATGCGGCGATGCGCCGCTCGCTGACCACCTGGATGCTGGTGTGCATGGTGGCGGGCGCGGAGCTCGGTTACGACGCTCCCCGCGTCGCCACCAGCCTCGGCGTCCTGGGCCAGATCTTCCTGCGGCTGATCAAGACCATCATCGGGCCGCTGCTGTTCGCCACCCTGGTGGTCGGCATCGCCGGCCACGCCGACCTGCGCAAGGTCGGGCGCATGGGCGTCAAGGCGCTGATCTATTTCGAGGTGATCACCACCCTGGCGCTGCTCATCGGCCTGGCGGCGATCAACCTGAGTCGGGCCGGCATCGGCGTCCACGTGCCGCCGCCACCGCCCGGCGAAGAGCTCAAGACGACGCGCCTGACCCCCGCGGACATGCTGCTGCATGCCTTTCCCGAGAACATCGCCAAGGCGGTGGCCGACGGCCAGGTGCTGCAGGTCGTGGTCTTCAGCGTCCTCTTCGGCGTCGCGCTGGCGCTGCTCACCCCGGAGCGCCGGCGGCCGATGCTGGAATTCGCGGCGAGCCTGAGCGACACCATGTTCAAGCTCACCAACATCGTCATGCTCTTCGCGCCCATCGGCGTCGGCGCGGCGATCGCCTACACGGTCGGCAACAGCGGCCTCGGCGTGCTGGTGAACCTGTCGCAGCTGCTGGCGACGCTCTATGTCGCGATCTTCGCCTTCCTGCTGCTGGTGCTGCTGCCGGTGGCGCTGCTGGCGCGCATCCCCATCCGGCGCTTCCTGCGCGCCGTCGCCGAACCGGTCTCGATCGCCTTCGCCACCACCAGCTCCGAGGCCGCCCTGCCGCGCGCCATGGAGGCGATGGAGGGCATGGGGGTGCCGCGCCCGATCGTCGCCTTCGTCATGCCGACCGGCTACAGCTTCAACCTCGACGGCTCCGCCCTCTACGTCTCGCTGGCCTCGATCTTCGTGGCCCAGGCCGCCGGCATGAAGCTCGGCTTCGGCCAGCAGCTGGTGATGCTGTTCACCTTGATGCTCACCAGCAAGGGCGTGGCCGGCGTGCCGCGGGCCGGGCTGGTGGTGCTGCTGGCCACCGCCGCCGCCTTCCAGCTGCCGACCGCGCCGATCTTCCTGCTGCTCGGCATCGACGCGCTGATGGACATGGGCCGCACCGCCCTGAACGTCCTCGGCAACTGCCTGGCGACCGCGGTCATCGCGCGCTGGGAGGGAGACCTGGGCGCTGCCGAGCCCGCCGGGGCGCTACCGGCGGTCGTCGGCGACCAGCCGTAGGCGCCAACCGGCGCCGACCTGCAGCCAGAAACCTTCCGGCTACGAGGACGTGAAAACGTGGCGGCGACGCCGATGGCTCCCGAGGGGCGGAGCCACCGGCGTCCGTTGCGCTAGCAGAGATAGCTGTCGCAGGTGACGTGGGGGCAGGAGGGACAGGCCGAACAGTTGGTAAACTTGCTGCAGGGGGCCGTGGCGCCGCCGACGACGGCGGTCAGGTTGTCGTTCTGCAGTGCCCTGAGGGTCTCCTTGGATACTACCAGGCGCTTCGTCACTCTTTTCATCGGCGGTCTCCTCGGGTGTCTTCAGCAGGCGTTGTTGCCCGCGGTCGCGATCACTTCCGACGGGGATGTCGCAAATCGGAAGATGACAATATACGCCCACTGAAGATTCTTCAACCCGCCGGCGCTATACCGCCGGCTTCACCCCCAGCGACCGGTAGATGTCGGCGGGGTCGTAGACGACGCCGCCCTTGACGGTCAGCACCACCCGGCGAATGTCGGCGATGCGGGTCGCCGGATCGCCGTCCACCAGGATGAGGTCGGCGAGCTTGCCCGGCGCGATCGTGCCGAGGTCCTGATCGCGCTTCATGATCCGCGCCGGACCGAGGGTGGCGTCGTACAGCGCGACCGGCGCCGGGATCCCCGCCGCCACGTACAGCTCGAGCTCGCGGTGCAGCGCGAAGCCGGCAGTGGCATCGGTGCCGGCGACGATCGCGATGCCATTGTCGTAGAGCGCCTTGACCATCGCCAGGCAGGCCTGGAACGACTTGCGGTACTGCTCCTCCTTGCCGGCCGGGACCGGCACGCCGCCGCCTGCCAGCAGGTTGCGGCGCAGCTGCGGCGGCAGGCGGTCGGCCACCTCCGCCCAGGCCGCGGGCATCACCCCCGGCCGGTTGGTGAACAGCCCTTCGAAGGCGTTCACCGTCGGGTCGATGTCGATGTGCCGCCGCTTGAGCAGCGCCAGGAAGTTGCGCACCTCGGGCGAGGCCAGATCGAGGTCGGCGGCGTGCTCGGCCACGGCGACGAAACGCTGCGGGGTGCGGGTGTCGACGCCGGTCAGGAAGTTCAGGAACAGGAAGTTGACGTGCTGGATCTCGTCGAACCCGGCCTCGACCGCCTGCTCGGCGATCATGCCGTTGGGAATGTGGCCCGACAGCCGCAAGCCGAGCTGGTGGGCGCGCGCGATGATCGGCGGCACCAGCTGCGGATCGAGGGAGCTGTAGAGCTTGATCTGGACATAGCCGAGCTGCTGGTAGCGATCGACCGCGGCGAGCGCCTCCTCGCGCGTCGAGACCAGCACTTTCGAGGGCCCGGCATAGGGACCGGGGCTGTCGATGAACCCGGCCATCAGCACCCGCGGCCCGACCGCCTCGCCGCTTTCCCAGCGGCGGCGCATGTCCTGCAGCTGATCGATGTCGTTGGCCATGTCGCGCACGGTGGTGACGCCCGCCGCGAGGTGCAGCCGCCCATCGACCGGCGACAGGTGGACGTGGCAGTCCCAGAGCCCCGGCAGCAGCGCCTTGCCCCCGGCGTCCACCACCTCGGCCCCAAAGGGGGCTTGCACGTCGCGGTCGGCCGCCACCTTCTCGATGCGGTCGCCGGCCACGACCACCGTCATGCCGGCGCGGCTGCTCAGCGTCTCGGGATCGAAGAGCCGGGCGTTGCGGATCACCAGCCGCTCCCCCGGCCGGCGCGCCAGCCGCGCCGCCAGCTGCCTGTCGCGCGCCGCCGCCACCTGGTCCTGAGCCTTGACCAGGCCGACCATCGCGCCCTCCCAGCCCTCGAGCACGACGTTGGACCAGCCATCGTGGATCGCGAACAACCCCTCCTGATCGTCCAGCCAGACGTAGGTGGGCGAGAGGTCCAATCCGTTGATGGCATAGAGGGTGACCGAGCGCGAGAACCCGGGGCCCTGGGCGAAGGCCGTGGTCACCTTCTCGATGGTGGCGTCGCCGTCCGGCAGCAGCTGCAGGCTGCCGCCGGCGGTCAGCATCGCCCGGGCCAGCAGGCCCAGCTCGAGCGGCGAGCCTTCCATGTCGAGGTAGAAGGCCCGGCCGCCGCCCCCGCCCCCGCCAACATCGCGTTGCCCCTGCTCCGCCGGGTTCTTCCAGCTCGCCTTGCCCTCGGTCCATTCGAAGTGCTCGCTGACCGGGTTCTTCTGATAGTCGTTGCCGGTGACGTCGAGCCGCACCGGCAGGCCGCGGCGGTCGAGCACCACCTGGACGGCCACCTTGGGCCCACGGCCGCGGTCGTTGAATTCGTAGCCGATGTTCCAGACGCCGTCCGCGCCGGCCCGCGAGGTCGCCAATCCGGCGCGGTTGCCGGCCAGCTCGACGGTGTAGCGCTGCTCGGCGCCGGCGGCAGCGGCGGGTGCCGGCGGCGGCGCCGAAGCGCAGGCGAGCGCCAGGGCCAGGGTCAGCGCCAAAGCCGGGATCAGCGCCAGGAGCGGACGCAGGAGCACGTGGGAGGCAGGGATGTCGAGGCTGGCAGGCCGCGCCGGGGGCCGTCCGAACGGATGTCGTCGCATGATGTCTCCTCGAAGCCGGAAGATCCGGATGGCGATTGTAACCGGCCGCCAGCCGGCGGGTGCCAGCGGTACCGGCCCGACCGCCGGCGGCGACCGTCCCGCACGGCCCGGTTGCCGCTCGGGCGCCGCAGCCGGTCACACGGCGGCCAGCTCCTCCTCGAGCAGCTGGCGCTGATGGAGGTCGGCGTAGAGGCCGCCGGCGGCCAGCAGCTGGGCGTGGGTGCCACGCTCGACCACCTCGCCGCCGTCGAGCACCAGGATGAGGTCGGCGCCCTTGACCGTCGAGACGCGGTGCGAGACCAGGAAGACGGTGCGGCCGGTGAAGACGGCGCGCAGGTTGGCCAGGATCAGCTCCTCGGTCTGCGTGTCCACCGCCGACAGGCAGTCGTCGAGCAGCAGGATGCGCGGTTGGCGCAGCAGCGCTCGCGCCAGCGCCACCCGCTGCTTCTGCCCGCCGGAGAGAGTCAGGCCGCGCTCCCCCACCATCGTGTCCAGTCCCTTGGGGAAGCTGGCCAGGTCCGGCGCCAGGCCGGCCAGGCGCGCGGCCTCCGCGACCGCCGCCGCGGCGGCCCCCGGGACCCCGAGCGCGATGTTCTCGCCGACCGTGGTCGAGAACAGGAAGGTCTCCTGCGGCACCATGGCGATCGCCGCGCGCAGGCGCGCGAGCGGCAGCCGCCGGACGTCGATGCCATCCACCGCCAGGCTCCCAGGCGGCGGCTCGAACAGACGCGGGATGAGCGCCAGCAGCGTGCTCTTGCCGGCACCGGTGCGGCCGACCAGCGCCACCGTCCTGCCCGCCGGCACCTGCAGGTCGATGCCGCGCAGCACCGGCGGCAGGTCGTGGCGGTAGGCGAAGGTGAGCCCGCGCATCGTCACCTCGCCGCGCAGCTCAGGCGCGTCGACCAGCGGCGGCTCGTCGCGGATCGCCGGCACGGTATCGAGGACCGCCTGGATGCGGGCGAGCGACGCCGCGCCGCGCTGCGCCAGGTTGATCACCCAGCCGAGCGCGATCATCGGCCAGGCCAGGCGGGCGAGGAAGGCGTTGAAGGTCACGAACTGGCCGACGCTGATGCGGCCGCGCAGCACCAGCGAGCCGCCGTACCAGAGCACCGCCGCGGCCGCCAGGCCGATGATGGCCTGCAGCAGCGGGTGAAAGCTGACCGACCAGCCGATCAGGCGCCGGTTGCCGTCGACGTAGGCCTGGTTGAGGCGGCGGAACTCCTCTCGCTCGTGGTCCTCGCGGGCGTAGGCGCGCACCACCCGGACGCCGGCCAGGTTCTCCTGCACCCGGGTGGTGAAATCGGCGAACTGCTCCTGGATGCGCTCGAAGAGGACGTGGATGCGCTCGCCGTAGAACTTGGTGGTCAGCACCACCAGCGGCATCGCCAGCAGCGCGAAGCTCGCCAGCCCGGCATGGATGCGGAGCATCAGGATGGCGGCGCCGGCGCCGCCGAGCACCGTGTTGGCGGCATACATGATGGCCGGCCCGCAGATCATGCGCACCGCTTGCAGGTCGTTGGTGGCGAGCGCCATCAGGTCGCCGGTGGGATGCTCCTGGAAGAAGGATGGCGGCTGCCGCTCGAGGCTCGCGAAATAGTCGTTGCGCAGGTCGTATTCGATGTCCCGGCTCATCCCGACCAGGATCATGCGCTGGATGTAGCTGAAGGTCCCCTGCAGCATGGTGACGCCGAGGATCAGCCCCGCATACTCGAGCAGCGTGACGCGGCTGACCTGGCTGCGCAGGGCGTCGATCGCCCCACCGAGCAGCAGCGGGCTGGCGAGGCCGAGCGTCACCGAGCAGGCGATCGCCAGCAGTCCCAGCGAGAGGTTGCGGCGGTGGCGGAAAAGGTAGGGCCCGAGGCCGGCGAGGCGCTTGAACAAGGGGAGGCTCCCGCCGCCGAGGATATCACTCGCGTTCCTCGGCGGCGGGCGCCCGGATGGTCGCCGCTGCCCTAGCGGCGCCAGTAGCCGTGGTAGAAGAACCGGCCGCGCGGACCGCTGACGAAGCGCGGCCCCACCCAGGCGGCATGCGCGAAGGGCGGCCTTACCCAGCCGCCGCCTGCCCAGCGGTAGCCGAAGCCCGGATGCCAGCCCCAGTGACCTCCCACCCAGACGTAGCCGGGGCCGGGGCAGGGCGCCACCACCTCGCGCGCCACCGGCACCGGCGGTGGCGCGAAGCCGACGTTGAAGCCGATTCCGACGGCGACGCCGGCATGGGCAGCGACGGACGAGGACAGCAGCAGGGCGAAGGTTGCGATCAGGATCAACCTGGAGAGCTTGGTGAGCTTGGTGAGCTTGGTGTCTTGCGTGGTCATGGTCGTCATTGACCTCCTCACCCGCTGGAACCCGTGTCGCCGGCGTTTCCTGCGGCCGCCGGCGCCACGGCGGCGACGAGGAGATCCCCCTTCGCGGCGGGGCCGGTCGCCGCCAGCACCGCGTCGTGGCCGCCCGGATGGAGGACCGCCGGCGCCTCCAGGGTCGCTTCGAGGCGCAGGATGGGCCGGCCCTCGAGCGCGTACTTGGCCTCGTAGTTGGTGCGCGGCCCGTCCTCCCACGGCCCGTCGCGGCGCCGTACCGCCAGGCCGGGATGGCCGGCCAGCAGCTCCAGCACCAGCTCGCCGTAGGCCAGGAAATCGGTGGCGAAGGCCAGGCGGCCGCCGGAGCCGAGCAGCCCGATCACCAGGTCGACGGTCTCCGGATCGAACAGCCGCCGCTTGTGATGGCGGGCCTTCGGCCATGGATCGGGGAAATAAACGTGCACCGCCGCGGCGAAGCCGCGCGGCAGCACCGCGGCCAGGAGATAGAGCGCCTCACCGCGCAGGGCCAGCCAGTTGCGCTGCCCGTGGCGGCGCGCCCGGCCGACGAACAGACGGTGGTACTCGGCGACCTGCTCGATGCCGAGGAAGCGCCGCTCCGGGCGCTCGTGGCAGCGGCGCAGCAGGTAGCGCCCCTTGCCGAAGCCTATCTCCACCTCCCAGGGGCCGCCGCCGGGGGTGAGCTCGTCGAGGCGCAGCGGCGCGGAGAGCTCCGCCAGGACGTGGTCGCCGCTCGGCGCCGCCACCAGGACCGGCTGGATCAGAGCAAGTCCTCGCGCCCCTTGCCGGCGAGCTCCTGGACCAGCCGGCGCACCTCCTGGGAACGCGACTTGGGCATCACCAGCACCACGTCGCCGGTGCGCACCACCACCAGTCCCTCGACGCCGAGCACGGCGATGGCGCCGGCATCCGCGAACAGCAGGTTGCCGGCGGCGTCGAGCGCCAGGCGGTCGCCGCGGCCGGTGTTGCCGGCGGCGTCGGCCGGCAGCACCTCATCGAGCGCCGCCCAAGAGCCGAGGTCGCTCCAGCCGCAGTCGAGCGCCAGCGTCGCCAGCCCGTCGAGCTTCTCCATCACCGCGTAATCGATCGAGCGCGCCGGCAGCCGCGGGTAGATCTCCCCCAGCCGCGCCGGCGCGGCGGCGATCTCCTCGAGGCCGGCGGCGAGCTCCGGCTCGTGGCGCGCCAGCAGCTCGAGCAGCCGCTCGCCGCGGAACAGGAAGATGCCGGCGTTCCAGAGGTGGTGGCCGGAGGCGAGGAAGCGGGCGGCATCGGCGGCGGCGGGCTTTTCCACGAAGCGCCGTACCCGCCGCAGGCCGCCCGGCTCCTCGCCGGCCTCGAGCTCGAGGTAGCCGTAGCCGGTCTCGGCCCAGCGCGGCGTCACCCCGAGCGCCATCACCCGGTCCTGGGCGGCGACGACGCGGGCGGCCGCCGCCAGCGTGTCGCGAAAGCTCTCCGGGTCGCCGAAACGGTGGTCGGAGGGCAGCACCGCCACCACGCCGCGGCGCACTGCCGCCGGCATCGAGCGCACCGACCAGCCGATCGCCGGTGCCGTGTTGCGCCCCTCGGGCTCGAGCAGCACCTGCTCGGGCGGCACCTCCGGCAGCTCGCGGCGCACCGCCGGCCCCAGCTCGCGGGTGGTGCAGACCCAGATCGCCCGCGGCGGCACCAGCGGCGCCAGCCGCAGCACCGTCGCCCGCAGCAGGCTGTGCTCCCCTTCGAGGGCGAGCAGCTGCTTGGGCCGGCGGCGCCGCGACAGCGGCCAGAACCGGGTGCCGCTGCCGCCCGCCAGGATCAGCGCGTGCAAGGCGGCCGGCGGCGGCGGCGCGTCCGGCGCGACATCCCGTGACGGCGCGTCCAGCGCGCCCCGTGACGGCGCGTCCGGCGCGCCGGCGGGGGATGGCGCGTCCGGCGCAGCGGGTTCACTGGCAGGCGAGGCCACGGCCGTCGGTCCGGCGTCCCCCCTAACGAGCGGGTTCGTCGTCCCCCAGCTCCATCCCCATGACGTGGAAGCCCGCGTCCACGTAGACGGTCTCGCCGGTGATGCCGGCGGCCAGGGGCGAGAGCAGGAACAGGCCGAGGTTGCCGATCTCCTGGTGGGTGACGTTGCGCCCCAGCGGCGCGATGCCGGCGACCTTGTTGTACATCTTCATGAAGCCGGGGATGCTGCGCGCGGCGACGGTGCGCGCCGGCCCGGCCGAGACGGCGTTGACCCGCACCTCGCGCTTGCCGAGCTCGTAAGCGAGGTAGCGCACGCTCGCTTCGAGCGCGCTCTTGGCGATGCCCATCACGTTGTAGCGCGGGACCACCTTTTCGGCGGCGTAATAGGTCAGGGTGACGATGCCGCCGCCGGGCGCGAGCAGCGGCTCGGCGCCGCGCGCCGCCGCCACCAGCGAGTAGGCCGAGATCTCGAGCGCGGTGAGCCAGTCCTCGCGGCTGGTGTCGAGGTAGCGGCCGTCCATCGCCGCGCGCGGCGCGAAGGCGATCGCGTGCACCAGGTAGTCCAGGCTGCCCCAGGCCGTCCCCAGGTCGGCGAACATCGCCGCCAGCTCCGCCTCGCGGCGCACGTCGCAGTCGTAGAGCCGGCTCCCGGGCAGGTCGCGGGTGAGCTTCTCGAGGTCCTCGCGCAGCCGCTCTCCCTGGTAGCTGAAGGCGAGCTGCGCCCCGGCGTCGCGCAGCCGCTCGGCGATCGCCCATCCCAGGCTGCGCGCGTTCGCCACCCCCATCACCAGGGCCCGCTTTCCCGCGAGGTCGAGCTCGATCATGGCGGCGTATGTTAGCCCATCCTGATGAGCGGCCGCCGCCGGGGTGTAAACTACCCCGCCCATGACCCCGGCCGAGCTCTTCCGCCTGACTCGCGAGCTGGTGGACGTGGATTCGGTGACCGGGCGCGAGCGGCAGGTGGGGGAGCTGCTCGCGCGCCGCCTCGGCGACATCGCGGCGCGCGGCGGCGGCACCGTCGAGCGGCTGGCGGTGGACGGCGACCGCGCCAACCTCTTTGCCGCCTGGGGCGCACCGGTGGTGGTGCTCTCCACCCACATGGACACCGTGCCGCCGTTCCTGCCATCGTCGGAGGACGCCGAGCACATCCACGGCCGCGGCGCCTGCGACGCCAAGGGCGCCATCGCCGCCATGCTCGCCGCCGCCGCGCGGCTGGCGGACGAGGGCGTGCGCGGCTTCGGGGTGCTGCTGGTGGTGGGCGAGGAGACCGACAGCGCCGGCGCCGAGGCGGCGAACCGCGATCCCCGCGGCGCCCGTTTCCTGATCGACGGCGAGCCCACCGACAACCGCCTGGCGGTCGGCACCAAGGGGAACCTCTACCTGGAGATCGAAGCGGACGGCAGGGCCGCCCACTCCGCCTACCCGGAGCTGGGCGATTCGGCCATCGACCGCCTGCTGGCGGCGCTGGCCCGCCTGCGCGCGGTGCCGCTGCCCAGCTCGCCGGTGCTCGGCGAGACCACCCTCAACATCGGCACCCTGGCCGGCGGCCGCGCCGCCAACGTCGTCGCCGACCGGGCGCGGGCGGAGGTGATGGTGCGCACCGTCGGCGACACCGGGCAGCTGCGCGGCGCGCTGTTGGCGGCGCTCGCTCCGGCACGGGTGAGCGTGATGCGCGAGGTGCCGGCGGTCGGGCTGCGGGCGCTGCCGGGCTTCGCCACCACGGTCGTCAAGTTCACCACCGACATCCCGCGGCTGAGCGCCTGGGGAGAGCCGCTGCTGCTCGGCCCGGGGAGCATCCACGTCGCCCATACCCCCGAGGAACGGGTGGCCAAGAGCCAGCTGGTCGAGGCCGCCGAGCTCTACGCCGAGCTGGTGCGGCGGCTGCTGCGGGAGGCGGGCGAGGGGCGCCAGGTGGGGCGGCCGGCCGAGGGG
This sequence comes from Thermoanaerobaculia bacterium, assembly GCA_035308185.1. Lineage (GTDB taxonomy): Bacteria > Acidobacteriota > Thermoanaerobaculia > Multivoradales > UBA5704 > JASLEW01. The sequence goes on from DATGHG010000354.1 coordinate 15,882, forward strand.
CGCCAGCCGGCCGAGGGGCACCAGGCGACCGAAGGCGAAGGGACTGTCCCCGGCCGGCCACCGGCTGCGCACTGATCTCCAGGCGAGGGAGGGACGGCAGGATGATGGTTGAGACGACGGGCGCCGGGCGCAGGCTCGAGGTCGGCATCCTGGGCGCCACCGGCACGGTGGGGCAGCGCTTCGTGCAGCTGCTGGCCGACCACCCCTGGTTCGAGCTCACCTGGCTGGCGGCGAGCGACCGCAGCGCCGGCAAGCGCTACGCCGACGCCGCCGCCTGGCAGCTCGAGGGCGCGCCGCCGGGCCGCTTCGCCGACCTGCCGGTCGAGGAGTGCGTGCCAGGGCGCGGACCGCGGGTGGTGTTCTCGTCGATGAGCGGCGCCCAGGCCGGCGAGATCGAGGCCGCCTTCGCCGCCGCCGGCCACCTGGTGATCTCCAATTCGAGCCACTTCCGCATGGCCGCCGACGTGCCGCTGCTGGTGCCCGAGATCAATCCCGAGCACCTCGGGCTGCTGCCGGCGCAGCGCCGCCGCCGCGGCTGGGAGGGGGCGATCGTGACCAATCCCAACTGCGCCGCGGTGGTGCTGGTGATGGCGCTGGCGCCGCTGCGCCGGTTCGGTCTCAAGCGCGTCCTGGTGACCACCATGCAGGCGGTCTCCGGCGCCGGCTATCCCGGGGTGCCGTCGCTCGACGTCCTGGGCAGCGTCGTCCCCTTCATCGGCGGCGAGGAGCCGAAGGTCGAGAGCGAGCCGCAGAAGATCCTGGGCGAGCTGCGCGACGACGAGATCCTACCGCTCCCCTTCGCCATCAGCGCCGCCTGCCATCGGGTTGCCGCGGTCGACGGTCACCTGGTGGCGGCGAGCATCGAGTTCGAGGAGCGCCCCGGCCGCGAGGAGCTGCTGGCCGCCCTGGCCGGCTTTAGCGGCGTGCCGCAGGAGCGCCGCCTGCCCACGGCGCCCGTCCATCCCATCCATCTGCTGGCGGCGCCCGACCGCCCGCAGACCCGCAAGGACGCCGGGCTCGAGCGCGGCATGGCCACCGCCGTCGGCCGGGTCCGCGAGTGCGCGGTCCTCCACTACAAGCTGGTGGCCCTCTCGCACAACGTCCTGCGCGGCGCCGCCGGCGCCGCCCTCCTCAACGCCGAGCTGATGGCCAGCGAAGGGCTGCTGTAGGCGCCCGGAGAAGGACGCCACTACCACAGTGTCTCGACGTGGGGGTAAGCATGGAGCCGGGCATCCTTGGTGATCAGGGTCGCGCCCAGGGTCAGAGCCGTGGCGGTGATGAGCCGGTCGGCCGGATCGTCGTGAAAACCGCCCGGGAGTGCGTTGCTGCGGAGCGCGATCCGGTTGTCGACCGGAACGAAGTGGACGAACGGCAGCGCCTCCACCTTGGCGATCCAGTCCGCCACGTCGAGGTTCAGCGTCAACCGGCCCTTCCTGACCAGCAGGGCGACCTCCCAGCAGCTGATCGCCGAAACATGGATGCCGCCGCCGGCTGCCGCCTCCAGATCGATCCGCGCCTGGGCCGGCGGCGAGACCAGTTCGGGCTGGGCGACCCACCAGATCCAGGCGTGGGTGTCGAGCACGATCAACCAAGGGCCTCCCAATCCTCGACTCCCACCGGCTCCGTCGGAGAGTCGTACCGAAGCACCGAGCCGCGCAGCGTGGCGAGCGCCTTGGCCGGGTCCGCGGCGTAGGGGATGACCTTCAGCACCGGCCTCCCGTGATCGGTGATGACGAGCTCGTTGCCGGTATGCTCGACTTGACGGAAGTACTCCAGGGCACGCGCTTTGAAACGGGATTTCGAGATCGTGTTCACGGCGGAACCTCTCCAATGACTAGGGTCATAGTACCATAGTCATATCGAGATTCGAGTTGCCTCGCTGGCGCAACGCAAGACATCGGGCCGGAGGGTGTTCCATGACTGGAGGTAGCGAAGAGATGACCAGGCATCGCCGTTTCGTTCTCTTGCTCGGCGCCACCCTGGCGGTGGCGGCGATGGCCGTGTTCGGCAAGTCCTTGACCGCACAGCATGCGGGAGACGGCCAGACCGCGCAGGGCGGCCATGACATGGCCGGGATGCCCGGCATGAAGGACGGCGCCGCGGATGGGGCCATGGCCGGCGAGCACATGGACATGGGCGCCCATATGAAGATGACCGCGCCTCGCCCGCCCTCCGCCGCGGACCAGCGCCGGGCCGACGCCATCGTCAAGGAGCTGCGCGGCGCTATCGCCAAGTACCGCGACTACCACGTCGCCGTCGCCGAAGGCTTCGTGCAGTTCCTACCCAACCTCAAGCTGCGGATGTATCACTTCACCAACTGGACCTACGCCCTGGAGGCGCGGCAGCGCTTCGACCCCAGCCGCCCCACCTCGTTGCTCTACAAGCCCACGGCCGGCGGCTTCGAGCTGGTCGGCGCGATGTACACGGCTCCCCAGCGCTTCGACGAGGAGCAGCTCGATCAACGGGTGCCGCTCTCCGTCGCCGCCTGGCACCAGCACGTCGACATCTGCCTGCCCCCGAGGTCCGCCTACGCCACCTCCGACTGGCACCGTTTCGGTTTCACCGGCACCATCGCCACCGCCGGCGAGTGCACGGCGGCCGGCGGCATCTTCCATCCGGTGATCTATGGCTGGATGGTCCACGTCTACCCGTTCGAGCAGGACCCGGCGAAGATGTGGGCGCACTGAGCACTCAGGGGTTGCGCCGGCCGCGGAACTCCTGGTCGCCGCTCTTGACCACCACGGCGATGACCGCGCCGGCGGCGTTCCGCAACACCTTCACCTCGAGGTCCGCCGACTTGGCAAAGAAGTGGTCGTCGGCATCGGCGAAGAGCTCCAGGTCGGCGGAGTCGGGCGACTTGGCGACGAGATGGTCGCCGGAGCGAACCAGCGCCATGACGAAGCCGGGAAAGACGTAGCTCCCGGCATAGGCGTCGAGCAGACGCGGGGGGACGCGGACCTCGACCGGCACCTTGACGATGAAATGGGGCGGCGGCGTCTTCGCGGCGCACGCGACGTCGAGGCCCTTGACCGAGGCGCGCTCCACGAAACGGGCGACGATGCCGTCGGCGCAGGGACCTTCGGCGCCATGGCCGCTGTGCGGGAAGATCACGTGCAGGCTGTTGGGCAGCTTGGCCGCGACCCGCGCGCCGAACTCCGGCGGCGTCACCGGATCGCGCTCGCCGGAGATCAGCAGCACCGGCACGTCGGAGCGCACCAGCTCGTGGGCATCGGCGGGGATGGCGCCGCGCGGCCAGTCGGCGCAGACCCGCTTCTGCTCGCGGATGCGGTAATCGCCGAGCAGCGTGCCGGCAGTCGCCTGCGCCGCCGCCGCGTCGTCGATGAACGGCAGGTCCTCCGCGCAGGTCACCGAGAAAGCCATGCCCATGGCCAGGATGCGATCGATCTGGGCACGGCGGTCGATGGCGATGGCGACCAGCTGCGCCAGGTCACCCTGGTAAGCCTGGTGGATGGCGAGCGGCAGCTTGCGGGCGCCGCTGTCGTAAGTCAGGAAGCGGATACCCTCGGCGATCAGCCCGCGGCTGGGAGTGACCTCGAAGCTGCCGCCGGTCTTCGCGTCTGGCATCTTCACCCGGACGCCGCGATCGACCCGCTCCATCACCTCCTGCAACTCCTTGGCAAGGTCCGGAAAGGCGGCGTGGCAGGCGGCGTCGGCGGCGCACTCGGCGAACAGCAGGTCCACCGCCCGCTTGCCGGCATAGGCGTGGTGCAGCGGCAGCGTTTCGTCGACCGGCGCCACCCCGTCCAGGACCACGCTGCGCACCGTCTGCGGATGCCGGCGCAGATAGACCTGCGCGGCGCGGGTGCCGTAGGAACCGCCGATCAGGTCCACCTGCGGGTAGCCGAGCCAGGCCCGGACCTCGTCGACGTCGTCCATGGCGAGCGCTGTGGTGTAGAGCCGGAGGTCGGCCACCCGTTCGAGGCGGTCGCGGCACGCGCGGACGGCCGCGGGCGGGAAGAGATCGCCAGCCATTTGCGCGGGGTCGGCCCCCGCGCTGTGCGAGTCCGGTCCGTAGAAGTCACACTGCAACGGATTGGACCGGCCGGTGCCGCGCTGATCGACGAGCAGGACGTCGCGGTGCCGGCGCAGCTGCTTGTCCTCCGCCAGACCGCGGCCCTCCTCGGTCGCCCCTGATCCCGGGCCACCCGCGAAGTAGACGATCGCGTCGGGAGCGGGATGGGGTCCAAGGGCCGGCAGGACCACGACGTTGAGGTCGATCCTCCGTCCCTGGCGGGCCTCCCGGTCCTCCCATACCTGATAGGTGCCACAGCGCAGCTCGCCCTCGATCCCTTCCAGGTGACAGGGCGCGAGGTGCCCTGTCCTGGCGGCGGCCGGCGCGCCGGAGGCCGCCGGAGCCACCGGGGCCGCCAGGGCCGGCATTGCCGCCGGCATTGCCAGCGCTGCCAGCGCCAAGGCGAGCAAGACCGCGGCTGGTGGTACGGAAACTGGAACCGCAAGGGCGAATCTGCGCATGGACGGCCTCCTGGATCTTCGCGCTCCGGTCCGAGGTTCTCGCCAGTGGGAGCTCATCTCAGGTACGCAAGCCGTGGCCGCCGGTTTCGGCCCCGACCCGACGGCAGCTCCCACGGGCGCCTTCAAGGGACCCGCGAGAGCTCCACGTGGCTGGCCTGACGCAGCTCGTGATGCAGGCTCAGGGAGGCGCCGCCTTCGCTCACGCCGCCGATGTCGGCGACGGCGGTGATCGCCGCCTCGCGGCCGGCAAGCGGCAGGGCCGGATCGACCGGCACCAGGACCGAGCCGGCGACCGACATCGAGCTGGTGGTGCCGGTGAAGCCCAGCGGCAGGCCGCCCGGCTTGAACGCACCGTGGCGGGCCTCGAGCTTCCAGCGTACCTCCAGGCAGCTCTGGCCGTGAACCGGCCGCACGGCCCCCAGCGTCACCGTGCCGGTCACGTCCTTGGGGTCGAAGGTCAGGCTGGTGGCGCCGAAGCTGGCGAACAGCTCGCCGTTGGCCGGCCAGCTCTCGCCCACCCGCCGGCGCCGCGCGCTCCCGAACAGGTCGTCGTCGGTCGGCTCGTCGTCGGCGCGCAGCGGCACCGCCGCCGCCAGCGCCTGCTGCACGTCCGGGGCGAGCCGCGCGCCCAGCAGCTCGAAGACCCGCTCGCGCCCGACCAGCCGCGCGCTCACCAGCGCTCCCGGCTTGGCCAGCTCCAGGCTGACGCCGGCGCTCTCCTTGGTGAGCTTGCGGACCGTGAGCGTCGCCCGCTGGGCGTTGCCCTTGGGGCTCACCTCCAGGATCTCGGTGGCGACCACGTAGCGGATGGTCGCGGTCTGGCGCTGGTCGCTCGGCGTGCCGTCCCGGCTCCCCGTGAGGTGGTCGTCGCTCTGCAGCGAGCCGACGGCCAGCCGCGTGTCGCCGACCGCCGACGGCCGGGTCAGGCGGACCGCATAGTCCGGGGTGGGCGCGCCGGCGGCGGCGGGCGCGGGTCGCGGCGCCGGTGCCGCCGGAGCCGCTGCCGGGGCCGCACCGGCGACGGCGAATGCGGAGCTGCCCGCTGCCAGGCCCGCGAGCCCCAGGAGGCCCGCGAGCCCCACCAGGCCCGCAATGCCCGCGATGCCGGTTCTCCTCGCCAGGCTCGGACCACCGGCCAGCATGGCGCGCCACGACAGCCGTCGCCGCGGGCGGAGATCATGGGCCGGGATGTCTTGCATGGGCGCGATCCGGTCGGCGCGCGTCAGGCCTGGGGCGGCGCCAGACGATCGATCTCGGAGGCCTCGTCGACCTCCGCCAGCTCGTCCGGGGTGAGCCGCCAGCCGGCCGCCGCGACGTTGGCGCCCACCTGCTCGGCCGACATGGCGCCGGCGATCACCGAGCACACCTGGCGATGGCTCAGCAGCCAGGAGAAGGCCAGTTCGAGCAGCGAGTGGCCGCGCCGCGCCGCGAAGTCGGCGAGGGCGTCGGCGAGCGCCAGGTTGCGCTCGTTGAGGAAGCGGTTGGCGAAGCCCGACTTCCCGGCCAGGCGGGTGCCGGCCGGCATCGGCGCGCCACGGCGGTACTTGCCGGTGAGCAGGCCGCTGGCCAGCGGAAAGAAGGGCAGGAAGCCGAGGCCCTGGCGCTCGCACTCGGCGAGCACCTCGCTCTCGGGTTCGCGCTGGACCAGGCTGTACTCGTTCTGCACGCTGACGAAGCGGGCGGCGCCGCCGCGCACCGCGGCCTGCGCCTCGCGCAGCTGCGCGGCCGAGAAGTTCGAGCAGCCGATCTCGCGCACCTTGCCGGCGCGCACCAGCTCGTCGAGGGCGGCCAGGGTCTGCGCGATCGGCGTTTCCGGGTCGGGCTGGTGCAGCTGGTAGAGGTCGATGCGGTCGGTCCCCAGCCGCCGGAGGCTGTCCTCGACCGCCCGGCGCACGTAGGCTGGCTTGGCGCCATGCCGCTGATCGTCGAGCCGCCACCCGAACTTGGTGGCGACGACGGCCTGCTCGCGCCGGCCGCCGAGCGCCTGCCCGAGCAGCACCTCGCTGCGGGTGTCGCCATACATGTCGGCGGTGTCGAAGAAGTTGACACCGGCCTGAAGCGCCGCATCCACCACCGCCTGCACCCCATTCCGGTCGAGGCGTCCGCCGAAGTTGTTGCAGCCGAGCCCCACCACCGAAACCGCCAGCGAGCCGATGCGTCGAGTCTCCACGTTCCCTGCCTCCTCCCAGCCGCCAGCATCATGCCACCAACCGGCGCCGCCGGCACACGACGACGCCCGGCCGGGCGCTCATCGCACCCGCATGCCGAGCTTCGCGTCCCAGTGCAGCGGCCGGTCCTGGCGCGCCAGCGGCGCCTCCGCCACCTCGCCGATCGCCACGCCGTATTTCCAGTCCGGCGGGCAGATGGCGATGTATCGCGCATAGCCGCCGGTGCCGCCGCCGAGCTTGGGATAGCCGATCGTCACCAGCGCTCCCGCCTCCGGCACCTGGTCGAGGTTGGCCACCCCTTCGGCCTGGGTGTAGCCGTTGCGCAGCAGCCACGCCTCGCCCTCGAGCGTCGGCGTGGCGTCGGTGTCCAGCGGCTCGTGCCCGTGCATCAGGATCTTGCGCCGCAGGTGCAGGAACTGTAACGCCGCCAGGCTCACCCCCGGAAAGCGCCGGCGCGTGGCGAGGTCGGGATTGGGCCACTCCTTCGACCAGTCGGAGCGCACGAAGACCACGGCGCCCTCGGGCAAGGTGCCGTGCCGCTTCTCCCAGGCGACCACGTCGTCGACGCTGAGGGCATAGCCGGGGTCGCGCGCCACCTGGTCGACGATCGAGATCACCGCCAGCGGCCGCACCGCGAAAGTCGGCGGCAGCTCGTCGATGGCGGGAAAGCTCGGGTTCCAGTGGGCCGGCGGATCGAGCTGAGTGCCCAGCTGGTCGGTCGCCAGCGCGTAGCGGGTCGCCTCGAAACCGTCCCGGGCGTAGTCGTAGGCCTTGCCGGTCTTGGGATCGAGCGCCGGCCCGAAGGTGGAGCGCCCGAAACCGGCCCACACCGGGATCGACGGCGTGATGGTATGGGTGAGATCGACGTAGCGGGCGCGCTTGAGAGCCCGTTCGTAGAGGCGCCAGAGAGGCCGCTGCCCGTCGTCGTCCTCCGCCCCGCCGGCCGCGGCTCCGGCGCTAGCCGCGGCTCCGGCGGCTCCCGCGGCCCCCGCAGATGGCGCGGTCCGGCTCGCGCCCCGCGAGAGCCAGGCCGCCGCCCCCCAGGCGGCGAGCACCAGGAGAATGCCGAACGCGACGCCGTTGGTTGCCCTGCGCATGTTGGTTGCCCTGCGCATCGAAGCCTCCCGGCGGCGCGGATGCCTGGACGAGGCCGCCGCGGCGATTCTGGCACGCCACGGCCGGACCGCGCGCCCGGCACCCGGAGTCCCCGCCCGGACCCGCGGCGGCCGCTGGCGTAGACTCGTTTGGTGATCGTCTGCAAGTTCGGCGGCAGCTCGGTGGACGGCGCGGCGGGCATCCAGCGGGTCGCCGAGATCCTGCGCGGCCGCCTCGCGGCGCGGCCGGTGGTGGTGGTGTCCGCCATGGCCAAAACCACCCGCCGCCTGCTCGATTGCGCGGAAGCGGCCGCCGCCGGCAACCTCGCGGGGGCGCTGGCCAGCGGCGAGGAGCTGCACCAGTTCCACCGCCGCGAAGCGGCGGCGGCGGTGGCGCCGGCGGCCTGGCCGCCGCTGGCGGCGAGCCTCGAGCGCTGCTTCGGCGAGCTGCGCACCCTGCTTGCCGGACTGGCGCGGGAGCGCCGGCTGACACCGCGCGATGCCGACGCCGCCGCCGCGTTCGGCGAGGTGCTGGCGAGCGAGATCCTGGCCACGGCGCTGCCCGCCCTTGGCATCGCGACGGCCTGGGTCGACGCCCGGCGGGTGATGGTGACCGACGACGCCTTCACCCGCGCCCAGCCGCTCTACGAGGAGACCGGCTCCCGGCTGCGGGCGGCGCTGCTGCCGGCCGTCGAGCGCGGCCTCGTGCCCGTCGTCGGCGGCTACATCGGCGCCACCCGCGACGGCGTGACCACCACGCTGGGCAAGGAAGGCTCCGACTTCTCGGCCGCCATCCTCGGCGCCGCCCTCGGCGCCGCCGAGGTGCAGATCTGGACCGACGTCGACGGCATCCTCACCGCCGACCCGCGGCTGGTGCCCGGCGCGCGCCGCGTCCGCACCCTGTCCTTCGCCGAATCGCTCGAGCTCGCCTGCTCCGGGGCGAAGAAGCCCCATCCCGGCACCCTCGGCCCGGCGGCGCGCGCCGGCGTGCCGATCCGCGTCCTCAACTCGCTCGACGCCGCCGGCGAGGGCACCCTGATCGGCAGGCGCAACGCCGCCGCGGCGCCCACCGTCAAGTCGCTGGCCTGCCGGCCGAACGATCATCTGCTGCACGTGGCGCGAGCGGCCGCCGGTCCGGGCGCGGCGGGAGCGGAGTTCGCGGGCCGGGTGCTGGCGGCGGTCGAGAGCCTGCGGCCGGCGCTGCTGGTGCTGCGCCTCGACGGCGAGAGCGCCGACCTGGCACTCGACCGCGGCGAGCGGCTGGCCGAGGCGCGGGCGGCGCTGGCCGCCGCGGGCGAGGTCGGCGTGCTGCATGGGCGCACCGTCGTGTCGGTGGTATCGGAAGACCTCGCCACCGATGCCGGGCTGGCCGAGCGCGTGCTGGCCGCGGCGGCGGGCTACCAACCGCGGCTGGTGGTGGCGGGCGCCGCCGCACCGGCGGTGCGTTGCCTGGTGGAGCTCGAGGACCTGCCGGCGGCCGCGGCGGCCCTCCACCGGCGCTGGTTCCCGGACGGCGGCCCCGAGGTCGTCGAATAGGGGGGCGGCTCGACGGCCCCCCTCCGGCACCGCCGCCGCACCTTAGAATGCAGACATGACCCGGCTCGCTGTCATCGGCTGTGGCGCCATGGGCCGGCTGGTCGAAGAGCTCGCCCCGCGGCAGGGCTTCGAGGTGGTGCTGCGCTACGGCGGCGCCGACCGCCGCGCCGGCGTGCTGCTCGACGCCGGCCTGCTCCGGGGCGCCGAGGTGGCGATCGACTTCTCGCTCGCCGCGGCGGTGCCGGAAACCGTCGAGCGCCTGGCGCCGCTGGGTGTCGCGATGGTGATCGGCACCACCGGCTGGTCCGAGCAGCTGCCGCGGGTGCGCGAGACCGTCGCCGCGCACGGCGCCGGCATGGTGCACGGCGCCAATTTCTCGGTCGGCGTGCAGGTGTTCTACCGCATCGTCGCGGCGGCCGCGGGACTGCTGGCCGCCGACGCCGACTACGAACCGTGGCTGTACGAGATCCACCACCGGCGCAAGCGCGACGCTCCCTCCGGCACCCTCCGCGAGCTGCGCCGGGTGATGGAGCGCGCCGGCTGCCCACCCGGCATCGACGCCGCCAGCAACCGCGCCGGCGCCATCCCGGGCACCCATCTGGTGGGCTTCGATTCCGAGGCTGATACCATCCGCCTGGAGCACCAGGCACGCAGCCGCGCCGGCTTCGCCGGCGGGGCGTTGCGGGCCGCCCGCTGGGTGCTCGGCCGGCGCGGCGTCTTCGAGTGGACCGAGGTCTGGGAAGAGGTCGTCCGCTCGGCCGGCGAACCGGCGGCCAATGGCAATCCACCCCTGGAGGTTTGAACCCATGTTTCGAGGATGCGGCACCGCCCTGGTCACCCCCTTCCGGCGCGATCTCTCCCTCGACGAGGAGGCGCTGCGCCGGCTGGTGCGCCGCCAGATCGACGAGGGCATTCATTTCCTGGTGCCCTGCGGCACCACCGGCGAGAACCCGACGCTCAGCCGGGCCGAGCACCTGCGGGTGATCGAGATCACCGTCGAGGAGGCCAAGGGCAAGGTGCCGGTGGTCGCCGGCGCCGGCGGCAGCGACACCCGCGCCGTCGCGACGCTCGCCCGCGAAGTCGAGGCGCTCGGCGTCGACGGCCTGCTGACGGTCACGCCGCCCTACAACAAGCCCACGCCCGAAGGGCTGGTGGCCCATTACCGCGAGATCGCCGCCGCCACCCGGCTGCCGATCGTGGTCTACAACGTGCCCGGCCGCACCGGGGTCAACGTCGAGCCGGCGACGCTCGCCAGGCTGGCCAGGATCGAGCGCGTGGTGGCGGTCAAGGAGGCCTCCGGCAACCTGTCGCAGATCGCCTCGCTGTTCGTCCAGGTGCCGGAGAGCTTCGCCGTGCTGAGCGGCGACGATGCCGTCACCATTCCGGTGGTGGCGCTGGGCGGCACCGGCATCATCTCGGTGGTTTCGAACGTCGTCCCCGGCGAGATGGCGCGGCTCACTGCCCTCGCCCTGGACGGCGACTTCGCCGGCGCGCGGTTGCTGCAACGGCGGCTGCAGAAGCTGATGGAGGTGATGTTCATCGAGTCCAGCCCGGGCCCGGTAAAGGCGGCGCTCGGCCTGCTCGGCCTGCTCGAGCCGGTGTGGCGGCTGCCGGCGGTGCCGCCGCGCCCAGAGAGCCTGGCCCGGGTCGAGGCGGTGCTCACCGAGCTGGGGATGCTGGCGCGCGCCACGCCGGATACACCGGCGACACCGGCGACAACCGCGGCGGCGCGCTGACCGGAGCGCATGGCGAGCCACGAGGCTGGCGCCGCGGAGCGGATGGGCGACGACCTCGCCACGCTGCGCGAGCGCATCGAGAGCCTGTTCGCCGCTCCGCCGACCGAGGCCGGCCCCGAGCACCGCGAGCTGCTGGCGCGCTTCCGCGGGGCGCTCGACCGCGGCGAGGCGCGCGCCGCGGAGCCCGATCCGGCTTCGCCCTGGGGCTGGCGGGTCAATCCCTGGGTGAAGCAGGGATTGCTGCTGGGTTTCCGCCTCGGCCGGATCGTCGATCTGACCGTCGGCGCGGCGGGCGGGCCGTGCCTGCCCTTTGCCGACAAGGACACCTATCCGCTGCGCCGGCTCGACAGCGGCGCCGGCACCCGCCTGGTGCCCGGCGGCTCGGCGATCCGCGACGGCGTCTACCTCGGCCGCGGCGTCACCTGCATGCCGCCGATGTACGTCAACGCCGGCGCCTGGATCGGCGACGGCTCGATGATCGATTCGCACGCCCTGGTCGGCAGCTGCGCCCAGGTCGGCCGGCGCGTCCATCTTTCGGCGGCGGCGCAGCTCGGCGGCGTCATCGAGCCGATCGGCGCGCTGCCGGTGATCGTCGAGGACGACGTGCTGATCGGCGGCAACTGCGGCGTCTACGAGGGGACGGTGATCCAGCGCGGCGCGGTGCTCGGCGCCGGCACCATCCTCACCCGCTCGACCCCGGTCTACGACCTGGCCGAAGGCCGCATCCTGCGCGCCGCCGAGGACGCCCCGCTGGTCATCCCCGCCGGCGCCGTGGTGGTGCCGGGCTCGCGCGCCGTCAGCCGCGGCAAGGGCCAGGAATGGGGCCTCTCCCTCTATACCCCGGTGATCGTCAAGTACCGCGACGCCGCCACCGGCGACCGCGTGCAACTCGAAGAGTGGGTGCGCTGACGGCGCGCCGGCGGAGGTGCCAATGCCCGAGACCCCGGAGACCCCCGAGACCGCCGGAGACCCTGAGACCCCGGACAACCCGGGCACCCCGGAAACTCCGGAAACCACCGCGCTGGTCAACCACTGCTTCCGGCTGGCCAACCGCCCGGTCGGCCTGCCCAAGCGCGGCGACTGGACCTATGGCGCCGAGCCGGTGCGCGCGCCGGGCGAGGGCGAGCTGCTGGTCAAGGTGCTGTACCTCTCGCTCGATCCGGCGATGCGCGGCTGGATGAACGAGGCCAGGTCCTACGTGCCGCCGGTCGGCATCGGCGAAGTGATGCGGGCCTTCGGCGCCGGCCGCGTGGTCTCGTCCCGGCATCCCGGATTCGCCGCCGGCGATCAGGTCACCGGCGCCTTCGGAATGCAGGAATACGCGGTAGCGAACGGCAAGGGCGTGACCCGGATCGACCCTGCTCTCGGGCCGCCGGCGCCGCTGCCGGTATACCTGGGCGTCCTCGGCATACCCGGCATGACCGCCTATTTCGGCCTGCTCGACACCGGGCAGGCCAAGGCCGGCGATACCGTGGTGGTGTCCGCCGCGGCCGGCGCCGTCGGCATGGTGGTGGGGCAGATCGCCAAGATCAAGGGCTGTCGCGCGGTCGGCATCGCCGGCGGCCCGGAGAAGTGCCGCTACCTGCTGGACGAGCTGGGATTCGACGCCGCCATCGACTACAAGGCCGGAGGCGTCGAGGAGATGAAGGAAGCGCTGCGCCGGCACTGCCCACGGGGCGTGGACGTGTACTTCGACAACGTCGGCGGCGACGTCCTCGACGCCGTGCTCACTCGCCTGGCGCGCGGCGCACGCGTGGTCATCTGCGGCGCCATCTCGCAATACAACCGCACCGACCCGCCCAAGGGCCCATCCAACTACATGGCGCTGCTGGTGCAGCGGGCCAGCATGAAAGGCATGCTGGTCTTCGACTACGCCGACCGCTATGCCGAGGCGGGGCGCGAGATGGCCGGCTGGATGGCCGCCGGCAAGCTCAAGTCGCGCGAGGACGTCGTCGCCGGCCTCGAGACCTTCCCCGAGACCCTGCTCAAGCTCTTCCGCGGCGAGAACCTCGGCAAGCTGGTGCTCGAGGTGGAGCGGGCCTGAACCTCGCCGCCCGGATATACTCGGGGGGACCGTCGCCCCCGGGGCGCGGGGCGGGAGGGTCGTCTTGAATCAAGAGCGCGCGACCGGCCGGGACGTCATCCTGGCCATCGCCGAGAACATGCGGAGCAGCCTGGAGCCGCTGGTCACCAAGACCATCGCGCCCAGCCTGTACCAGGTCTACCTGCACAACGCGGACTACGAGCGGCTGCGCACGCTTTTCGGCGAGCTCGAGGCCGAGGCCAAGGAGCTGCTGGACCGCGAGCTGGGGCAGCTCAATCGTGGCACCGCCACCGACGGCGGCCGCCTCCTCGCCCCCTTCCGCGCCTGGCGCCGGCGGCGCGGCGGCAAGACAGGCGGGGATGCCGGCGGCGCCGATGCCGGCACGGCTGCAAGGGTCTCCGGGAGCTCCGGCAGCGCCGCCACCGCCGCGCTCCCGCGCGCCGGCACGGGCGGCGGTCCGGCAGGTGCGGCGGCGCCGCCGCCGGCGGCACCGAGCTTCGTCTCGGCCGAGGGGCGCTGGTTCATCCGCTTCCAGGAGGACCCCAACGGCGCCCTGCAGCCGGGTGACATCCAGGTGGTCTCGGAGTTCGCGCAGCAGGCCGCCGCCGGCTATGGCTCGGGCACTCCCACCCACCGCATCTCGACCACCCGCCGCCTGGGCCGCAGCACCACCCAGCGCGAGCCCGCCGGCGCCGCGACCGCCTACGCCCGCATCGCCTACAAGGACGACTCGGGAGCGCGGGAGTTCTGGGTGGTCAAGGACGAGATCGTCATCGGCCGCGATGCGCCGGACGTCTGGGTCGATCTGCGGCTCGAGACCTCGCTCGACGTCTCGCGCGAGCACGCGCGGCTGCGGCGGGCGGCAGATGGCGGCGGGTTCCGCATCAAGGACCTCTCGAAGCTCGGCACCACGGTCAACGGCAAGGCTCTGCCCGCGAGCCTCGAGGGGTCGGGAGACACCGAGCGCGACCTCGACCGCTGGACCGACCTCCCCGACCGCGCCCGCATCGGCCTCGCCGGCATCGTCTTCCTGGACTTCGAGAGGACCGGCGCGCCGTGAACGGCCTCTTCCTCGCCCGGCTGCCGCTGCTGGCGGCGCTGTGCGTCGCCGTCGCGATCCTGGCCTGGGCCGCCTTCGCCGACCGCGAGCGGCCATGAGCCCCGCGCACCCCCCGCAGGCGGCCGCGGCGACCGACCCGGGCCGCGAGCGGGAGAACAACGAAGACCGGGTGCTCTGCGAGCCCGACCTTGGAATCTTCGCCGTCATCGACGGCGTCGGCGGCGCATCAGCCGGCGAGGTCGCCGCGGAAACGGCGCTCGAGGTGCTGCGCGCCCGCCTCTCGCGCCGCACCACCGACTCCGCGCGACTGGTGCGCGAAGCGATCGCCCTCGCCAACCGCCAGATCTACGAGCGCGCCCGCGGCGACGCCAGGCTCGCCGGCATGTCCTGCGTCCTCACCGTCGCCGTCCTCGACGGCGCCAAGGTCACCGTCGGCCAGGTGGGAGACAGCCGCCTCTATGCCCTGGCTCCCGGAGAGATCCGCAAGGTCACGCCCGACCACTCGCCGGTCGGCGCGCGCGAGGACGCCGGCGACCTCTCCGAGCTCGAGGCGATGCGCCACCCGCGGCGCAACGAGATCTTCCGTGACGTCGGCTCGAGCCCCCACGAGCCCGACGACGCGCGCTGGATCGACGTGCTCGAGGTGCCGTTCGACCCCGGCGGGGCGCTGCTGCTGTGCAGCGACGGCCTCTCGGACATGCTCCCGGCGCGCGAGATCCTCGAGACCGTCGAGACCAACGCCAGCTCGCCGCGCGCCGCCGTGCGCGCCCTGATCGAGCGCGCCAACCTCGCCGGCGGCAAGGACAACGTCTCGGCGGTGCTGGTCCAGGGCGAGCGCTTCGCAGAGGCGGTGCGGCGGCGGCGGGACGGCGGACGGGACGGCGGCGCCAAGGACGGCGGCAGCGGCAGGAGCGGGGGCCGCTTCAGGGATGCCGGCCGCGGCCGGGACGCCGGCGGGGCTGCCACCGCCCTGCCGGCGGCGGGAGCGGCCCGGCGGGCGGCTGGCGCGGCCGGCACCGCGGCAACCTCGGGCGCTGCCGGTACCGCCGGCAACCTCGCCGCGGCCGGCAGCCCCGGCAGGCCCCTCGGCGCCGGCTCCAGGGCGGCCGGCACGACCGCCGCCGGCGCTCCGGGGCCGGCATCGCCATCCGGGCGTGCGGCCTGGGCCCGGCGCAGCGCCGGCCAGCGGGTGAAGGATTCGCTCCCGGGCAGCCTGGGCAAGTCCCTGGTGCTCGCGGCGCTGCTGCTCGCCGCTCTTGCCGGCTATCGCTACCGCGAGCCGCTCGGGCGGTGGGCCAAGGGCCTCGCCGGGCACTTCGGGGACGGCGGCGGCGCCGGCGGCGCCGGCGGCGCTGGCAGCCATGGCGTGCTGGTGGTCGGCACCGGCGACGGCGGCTTCGCCACCATCGGCGAGGCGCTCGGCCGGGCGCGGCCCGGCGAGACGATCGAGGTGGCGCCCGGACGCTACCGCGAGCGCCTGGTCCTGCGCAGCGGCGTCGCCCTGGTGAGCCGCATCCCGCGCCGCGCGGTGCTGTTGCCGCCACCCGGGGAAGGCGAGGGTCCGGCGGTCGCGGCGAGCGGGGTGCACGGCGCGCGCCTGGCCGGCTTCCGGGTGGAGGGGACGCCGCAGGCGCCGTGGGGAATGGGGCTGCGCCTCGACGGCTGCGAGGTGGTGATCGAGGAGATCGAGGTCAGCGGCGCCGCCGGCGCCGGCATCGAGATCCGCGGCGCCGATCTCTCGACCGTGCGCTTCAGCTACCTCCATCACAATGGCGGCCCCGGCGTCGCCGTCACCGGCACGGCGGCGCCACGGCTGCTTTCGAACCTGATCGCCGGCAACGGCACCCGGCCCGGCGCGCCGGCGGCTGGGGTCGAGGTGCGGGACATGGCGTCGCCGCTGCTCGCCGGCAACCGCATCGAGAGCAACGGCGGTGCCGGCGTCGCGCTCGCCGGGCCCGACCGGGCCGAGGAGATCTTCCGCTGGAACACCTTCGGCGCGGTCGCCCGCGAGCAGGCGGTGCGGGTCACCGGCGGCGGCGCGGGCGACGCTGCCACCGGAACCGGTGCGGGAGCCGGCGGCCCGGGCGGCGCAATCGCCGGCCGCGCCCCCCAGGCCGCCGCCGCGCATCCCGCCGCCGCGCGTCCCGCCGCCGCGGCGACCCCGGCGCCCCGGAGGCAGCGCCCGTGACCGTGCACCTGATCGGCCGGCAGGAGACGGTCGACCGCTTCGTGGTCAAGGACTTCCTCGGCCGCGGCGCGATCGGCGACGTCCTCCTCGCCTGGGACCCGCGGGAGGAGCGCCTGGTGGCGCTCAAGGTCGTGCGCCCCGCCAAGACCGACCCGGAGATGCTCGAGGCGGAAAAGAACGGCCTCTCGCTGCAGGCGCAGCTGGCGGCCGCGGCACCGCAGGTGGCGGCGGTCTACGAGCAGGGGCAGGACGGCGATTTCTTCTGGGTGGCGATGGAATATGTGGCCGGGACCGACCTGTCGGAGGTCCTCGCCAAGGGCGCCCTGCCCGAGGCGCGGGCAGTCCGCATCGCCATCGAGCTGGTCTCCATGCTGGAGGTCTGCCACCAGTTCTCGGCGGAGGTCGGCGGCAGGCGGATCTT
Source organism: Thermoanaerobaculia bacterium (assembly GCA_035308185.1). Classification (GTDB taxonomy): domain Bacteria; phylum Acidobacteriota; class Thermoanaerobaculia; order Multivoradales; family UBA5704; genus JASLEW01. Next base: position 32,623 of record DATGHG010000354.1, read on the forward strand.
CGGCATCGTCCACGGCGACATCAAGCCCGAGAACATCCGCCTGCAGGAAGACGACCGGGTGCGAGTGCTCGATTTCGGGATCGCCAAGCACCTCTCCCAGACCCGGCGCTTCACCGTCAACCTTTTCGGCAGCCTGCCCTACACCCCGCCCGAGCGTCTCGAGCGCGGGGTGGTGGATCGCCACTCCGACCTCTGGGCGGCCGGTGTCGTCCTGGCGACCATGGTCTCGGGCCGGCGCCCCTTCCCGGGCGGCACGCCCGAAGAGCTGGAGCAGGCCATCCGCCACGGCGTGCCGCCGCTGCCGCTTCCCGCCGGCTGCTCGCCGGAGCTCTCCCGGGTGGTCGACAAATCGCTCGCCTTCGAGGTCGGCCGCCGCTACCAGAGCGCCGCGGAGCTGGCGGCCGACCTCGCCGCCCTGCGCGACGGCCTGCCGCTGCCCGCGGCAGCGGCGGCGGCCGCCGCCGACCTGCACGCCACGCGGCGCACCGCCCGCCCGCTCACCGGCGAGGAGATCCGGAGCGCCGAGGCCACCCGCCGCACCGGCGGCGGCCCGCTGGGGCTTGCCGCCGAGCCGGCCGTCGAGGCGACCCGGCGCACGGCACCGGCCGGCGAGGCTGGCGCGGCCGGGGCAGCGGCGGCCTTCGAGACCGCGGCGGGTTTGGCGGGCAGTACGGCGGGGACGGCGGCCAATGGGTTGCCGGCCGCGGCCCTGGCGGGCACGGCAACGGCCACGTCGCCGGCAGCGATGGCGCCGCCGGCATGGGCGCCGACATGGGCAACGACGGTGCTGGCGGGCAAGCCGGCGGTGCCGCCCCGGGACCGCGGGCCGGCCGGAGGCGCAGCGGCGCCGCCCGCGCCGGCCATGCCGGCCGCGTGGGCCTTGGGGCCACCGTCGCCGGTGCCGGTCACGGTGCCCGCGGTGCCCGCAGTGTCCGCACTGCCCGCAGGGGTGCCGCCAGCGACGGCGCTGGCACCGGCGCCCGCTCCGCGAGCCCGCCACCGGTTGCGCCGGGCGGCGTGGGTCCTCGTGGCCGCCGCGCTGCTCGCCTTCGGCGCCTCCCAGCTGTGGGCCTGGAACCAGGCGCAACAGCTGCGCCGCGACCTCGCCGAGGCCCACCCCGACCTCGACGCCCTCGTCGAACGGTACGAGGCGGCGGCCGGCTGGAGCTGGCTCTCGACCGACCTCTTCGGCGTCGGCGACGAGTTGCAGCGGTCGCTCACGACGGCGGCAGCTCGCATCCTGGACAGCTACCATGGCGACGACCCGACGACCACCCCGCGGGGATGGGAGACGGCGTACCGCTACCTCCACGCCGCCGCGCGGATGGCGCCCCGTGACCCCGGCATCCGCGCCCGGATGCTCTATGCCCGCGCCCACCTCGACCGCCTCGAATCGCTCGCTCTGCGCGGCCAGGGCAACCGCAAGCAGGCGCTGGCGATGACCAAGGAAGCGGTCGCCGGGTTCCAGGAGGCGTCGCGCCTGGATCCCGCCTGGCCGGACCCCTACCTGGGCCTGGCGCGCATCTACGCCTACGACCTGTTCGACCTCGACGCCCTGCAGAAGACGGTCGACGAGCTGACCCGGCGGGGCTACCAGCTCGGGCGCCGCGAGCAGGCGATGCTCGCCGACGGCTATCGCATGCGCGGCCTGACGCTCGAGACGCGCGCCCAGCACGCGCGCGGCACCGCCGCCGAGATCGACCTCCTCAAGCAGGCGCGGGACGATCTCGAGCAGGCGGTCCACCGCTACGCCGACATCCCCGGCTTCGCCTTTGCCGCCAGCAACCGCGAGGAGGCGGAGTCGCACCTCGAGGCGATCACGGCGCGGCTGTCCCGTGTCCACCCGCCCAGCTTCTGGGAGCGGCTCGGGCGGGCGTTGAGCCAGGAGTTCCGCAAGCCCGGCGGCGGCTGAGCGCTGAGCCGGCGCCGGCCGCGGCCGACCTTGCCGCCGAGCGCTGCCGGGCCGGCGAGCCGGGGATCGGCGCTCAACCGGCGGGCGCTCGATTGCAACGCTCGCGCACGCGAACCGTAGGTAAGGAGAGCCATGGGCATCACCATCAGCCGCGCCGCCGAGCGCCGCAGCCATGCCACCCCGGGATCCGGCCAAGCCGGTCTCCTCGGCGAGCCCTGGCGCGGACATCGCGGGCGCGAGGCTTTGCTCCTGGCGCTCTCGGGGAGCGTCGTGGCGCTGGCCATGGTGTTGACCTGGCTCACCGTCTCCCGTCCGCTCGGCGACGTCGAGGCGCGGCTGGCGCGCGGCGAGGTGGTCAACCTCAACGCCGTCGCCAGTCCCGGCGACCTGCTGCCGCTGCTCGCCTTCCTGCCCAGCGCCGAGGAACGCGGCTTCGTCGCCGACCGCATCCGCCAGCGGCTGGCCGCGGCGCCGGTCGGCAACGTCGGCGAGCTCGGGCGGCTGCGCGTCGCGGCGGCCGAGGTCGACCCGCGCCGCCAGCCGGGGCTGGCGGCGCGCCTCGCCGCCTCGGGCAAGGACACGGTGGCGCTGCTCTCGCCGGCGGAGCTGCGCGAGCTCAAACCGATGCTGGTGGTGCGCACCGCTTCCCAGTACCGCTGGTCGTTCCGGCTCGCCGCCGCCCTGCTGCTCGGCGGCTTCCTGGCCGCCCACCTGGTGCTGCGCCGGCGGCGCTTCCAGGGCGACGAGCTGCTGCTGCCGGTGCTGTTGCTGTTCTGCGGCCTCGGCTTCGTGTTGATGGCCAGCCTGCGCGACCCGTTGCGGGACCTGCCGCTCCACGCCCGCTTCGCCGAAGGGGTGCTCGCCGGCTGCTGCCTCTTCGTCGCCGGCGCGCTGATCGATCTCGAGCGGACGGCGCTGCCGCGCCGCGGTGCCTGGACGCTGGCGCTGGCGGCGCTGCTCTCCGCCCTGCTGATCGTCTTCGGGGGCGGTCCGGGGGTGAGCGACGCCAAGGTCAACTTCCTCGGCTTCCAGCCGGTCGAGCTGATCAAGATCCTGATCGCGCTCTTCCTCGCCGGCTACTTCGCGGACCGCTGGGAGCTGCTGCGCGAGGTCCACGAGCGGCGGGTGCCGCTGGGGCGCGCCGGACGCCTGCTGCCGTTGCCGCGGCTCGAATACGTGGTGCCGCCGGCGGTCGCGGTGGGCCTGGTGCTGTTCTTCTTCTTCCTGCAGAAGGACCTCGGACCGGCGCTGGTGCTCGCCAGCCTCTTCCTGATCCTCTTCTCGGTCGCCCGCGGCCGCGGCGGCATGCCGCTGGTGGGGGCGGGCATGGTCACGCTGGCGTTCTTTGCCGGCTACAAGCTCGGCTACCCGCGCACCGTCGGGCAGCGGATCGGCATGTGGCTGGCGCCATGGGACACCTGGTTCCGCGGCGGCGACCACCTGGCCCAGGCCATCTGGTCGCTGGCGGCGGGTGGCGCCACCGGCACCGGCCTCGGGCTGGGAGAACCGGGCCTGGTGCCGGAGGCGCACACCGACATGGTGCTCTCGGCCATCGGCGAGCAGCTGGGCTTCTTCGGCCTGCTGGCGGTGGCCGGTCTCTACGCGCTGCTGGTGCAACGCGGCCTGCGCGCGGCGCGCCTGTCAGGCAGCGCCTATGGCTTCTTCCTCGGCCTGGGCTTCACGCTCCTGCTGGCGCTGGAAACCACCCTGATCAGCGGCGGCGTGCTGGGCCTGCTGCCGCTGTCGGGCGTCACCTCGCCCTTCCTGTCCTTCGGCCGGTCGGCGTTGCTCGCCAATTTCCTCGTCGCCGGCGTCCTGGCAGGTATCTCCTCCCGCCGCGGCGCCCCCGAGGCGGTGCGGCCCTTCCTCGGCGGCGCCCGCTGGACGGCCGCCGGCCTCGGCCTCTTCCTGGTCCTGGCGCTGGCGCGGCTGGCCGACCTCCAGCTCTTGCGCGCCGACGGCTACCTGACCCGCGGCGCCGTGGTGCTGCAGGGAGACGGCGTGCGGCGGGTCCAGTACAACCAGCGGCTCGCCGCCATCGCCGCGACCATCCCGCGCGGCTCGATCGTCGACCGCGGCGGCGTGCTGCTGGCGAGCAGCGATCCGGCCGAGATCGACCGCCAGCGCGGCGAGCTCGAGCAGCTCGGCGCCGCGGCGTCCGACCTCGCCGGCGCCACCCCCGACCGCCGCGTCCGCGTCTATCCCTTCGGCGGGCGCACCTTCCATCTGCTCGGCGACCTGCGCAGCCGGATCCACTGGACGGCCCGCAACACCTCGTTCGTCGAACGCGACGCCCGCATCCGCCTGCAGGGCTACGACGACTACGCCGGCGTCATCCGCGTGCGGCAGCCGGACAAGACGGAGACGCCGCAGGTGGTCGTCGACTACCGCGACCTCGTGCCGCTGCTGCGGCACCGCTATGAGCCGGAGCGCCCGGAGGTGAAGGCGATCCTTGCCCGCGACCGCACCGTCAGGCTGACCGTCGACGTGCGGCTCGAGCTCGCGGCCGAGGAGATCCTGGCCAGGCACGCGGCCCAGGCCGGCTTCGGCGCCGCCGCGGTGGTGCTCGACGCCGCCACCGGCGACCTGCTGGCCGCCGCCTCCTATCCGTGGCCCGAGCAGCTGCCCGCCGCCGATCCGGCGGCCGCCCTGAGGACGCAGGGCGGGCTTGGCGCCGGCACTGGCGAGGCCAGCGGGAGCACCGGCAATGGCGGCGGCGGGGGTGCGCTGGTGGACCGCGCGCGCTATGGGATCTACCCGCCCGGCTCGACGTTCAAGGTGGTCACCGCGCTGGCGGCGCTGCGCAAGGACCCCGGGCTTGCCACCAGGACCTTCGAGTGCAAGCTGCTGCCGGAAGGCCGCACCGGCAACCGGGTCCGCGGGCGCCTGGTGCGCGACGACCCCACGGTCACGACGCCTCACGGCACGGTCGATCTCGACAAGGGGATCCGCCACTCCTGCAACGCCTACTTCGCCCAGCTCGCCACCTATGCGGTGGGAGCGGAGCCGCTGCTGCGGACGGCGCAGCTCTTCGGCATCCCGGTCGCCCGGCCCAATACGCCGCCGGCGCTCGCCGACGCCCTGCCCCAGGCCGCCTATGGCCAGGGGCAGGTGATTGCCACGCCGCTGCAGATGGCGCGGGTGGCGGCGACCGTGGCGGACCAGGGAACGATGCCCGAGGTGCGCTGGATCCAGGCCGAGCAGGGCGCCAGGCCGGCGGCCGCGAAAGCGGCGACGCCGGCGGGGCTGCCGGTGCTCGACGCCGCCGCGACCGCGATCATCGCCCGCGCCATGCGCGGGGTGGTGACCGAGGGGACGGCGGCGGCGTTCCTCGCCGGCGTGCAGCCGCCGATGGCCGGCAAGACCGGCACCGCCGAGGTGCAGGACAAGAAGTCGCATTCCTGGTTCATCGGCTTCGCGCCCTACGGCGCCGCCAGCCGGCGGATCGCCGTGGCGGTGATCGTCGAGCACGGCGGCTACGGCGGCCGGCTGGCGGCGCCGGCGGCCGGCGAGATCGTGCGCCGCGCCGCGGCCCTGGGTCTGCTGAAGGACAACGGCAACGGAGGGACCGCGAGATGAGCCTCGAACGCCTGCGCGACAAGCTTCGGCACTGGGCACGGCCCTGGGCGGCCGGCAACGAGCCGATCGAGATCCACCGCGCCCTGCTCGAGGACGTGGCGGCGCAGGCGGTGGCGTTGGGAGGCGGCCGCCGCGTCTTCCCCTTCGATCGGGTGGAGGTCAAGCTCCTGGCCGCCTCGCCGGAGGATGCCGCGCGGCTACAGGCCATCGCCCACGGCGGTTGGGACCTGCAGCGGGAGATCCGGGAGCGCCTGCAGGCCCAGGGCGCTCGCTTTCCGGAAGGGCTGGCGGTGCCGGTGGAGGTGACGCAACAGGACGGCCCCGAGTTCGGCGGCCGCCGCTACGCTCTCGCTTTCCGCAAGGCCGCGCAGGGAGAGGCCGAGCCCGCGATGCCCGCCGCCCGGCCGCTCCTCCATCTCGCGGTGCTCAAGGGCAAGGCGGTCAGCGATGCCTACGAGCTGTCCGGCGAGCGCATCTTCCTGGGCCGCCTCGAAGAGGTCCTCGACGCCGGCGGCAGGGTCAAGCGCCGCAACGACGTGGCCTTCCTAGAAGAGGGCGAGATCGAGCAGACCGTCTCCCGGGAGCATGCGCGCATCGCCTGGGACGCCGAGAGCCGCGCCTTCTGGCTGCGCGACGAAGGCAGCGCCTCGGGCACCCTGCTCTTCCGCGCCGGTCGCGCCATCGAGGTCAGCCGCCACGACCGCCGCGGCGTGCGCCTGGAAACCGGCGACGAGGTCTACCTCGGCCGCGCCGCGGTCAGGGTGGAGATCGGCGGCGGGTGAGGCGGAGGCTGGCCCTACCCGGTGCTCACCGCCCACGCCGCCAGGTCTGCGACCGCGCCCAGGTGCGACGCCTTGCGACGATAGCCGTCGTCGGAGGTGACGAAGACGGCATCGCGTTCCAGCGCCACCGCGTGATAGAGCGTGTCGAAGAGGTGATGATCCAACTCGACGGCGAGGCGCACGGCTCGCCGGTAAATGGCCGGATCCGCCGCCACCGGCAGTTCGAGCGCATCCAGGAGGTCAACCGTCGATTCGGCGATCTCCGGGCGGAGCCTGGCAAGCACGGCGGCGACCTCGGCGAGCCAGTGGGGCGGCTGGATCGCTTCGTCGCTCCCGGCCTGGATGCAGCGCAAGAGGCTCAACGCGGCGCCGGTCTGCGCTTCGCGCACGGCATCGCGCAAGATCCATTTCATGGCGACGCTCGCGTCGATGACCACCCTCATGGGCGTCCAGCGCGGCGAGCCGCGGCGACCTCCGCCGCCGTTACCGGCCGCTGGCTGCGCCGCAACTCGAGCAGGGTGTCGATCGCGACGGCCCGGCGGCGGCGCCGCTGCCGATCTTCGACCGCCTGCCGCATCAGATCAGCGATGACGGCGCTCTTGTTTTCCCCCGCGAATGCCTCGTTGAAGGCCCGCTTGATCTCTTCCGGGACGCTGTAGTTGACGGTGCTGGTCGACATGGATCGCTCCGTTGTTGAAATCTTCAACATCAGCGTACCATGCGCGCAGGTGGCGCCGGAACCCGAGATCTGACGTTCCGGAGCCTGGGACGCCGGACGCCTGGACGCCAGAGCGTTGCGATAAAATGACGATGAGCCGGCGGTCGGAGGCGAACGGCCGGATCGGCGAAAAAGCGAGGAAACGGGAATGCCGCTCTACGAGTATCGATGCCGCGATTGCGGCAACCAGTTCGAGATCCTGCAAAGACTCGGGGCAGGTGCGGCCGGCCTGACCTGCACGGGCTGCGGCGCCGCGGCTCTCGACAAGCAGTTCTCGACCTTTGCGACCACCGGCGGCGCCGGCGACGACGCCATGGCGGCCGCCGGGTGCGAGGCTCCGGATTGCGGCGCCGGAGCCGGCGACTGCTGCGGCGGCGGCTGCTCCTGGGACTCCGTCAACTGAACCGAGGCACCGGCGGGTGCAGGCGGTACCTCGCCGGCCGATGATCTGGCGGTGATCTGGGCGCGATCGCGATGCGAGTGGTCATCTCAGTACCTGATTCCACTTTCGCCGCCGCGGAGCGTGTCGCGAGGCGGCTCGGAATGTCGCGCAGTACGCTGTACACCCGGGCGGTACAGCGCTTTATAGAAGTCCATCAGAGCTTGGCGGTGCGACAAGCCCTCGCGGCGGTGTACGAAGCCGCAGCCCCCACCGTGGATCCCGTCATCGACCATCTCCAGGCGGAAGCGCTCAGCGAAGAGTGGTAGGGCACCGCCCGGCGCCGCCGGGGCCGGGCGATGCCGATGCGCCCGTAGAGCCGCACCTGTATGCGCTCGAAGTGCTGCTCCCGACCGGCCGGTGGCAGATGCTTCACGAACCAGGCGATGCGAGCCAGCGGATGGATCGATGCACGGCGCACCTCCTGGCTGAGCGCTCGGACCGGGGGCCTCTCGGTCGTTCCGAGCTGTCCCGGGGGCAGGTATTGAGCGCACTCATAGCAGATGTGAGCAGAGGAGGGGGTTGAAAACCTGCGCCCCTTCGACTAATATCACTATCGCGACACCGTCGCGGCCGCTTGGCCGGGTCGCCGAGAGCAGGGATTGGCCGGAAGATCTTGCCCGGCTTGCCGGTTCTGTGTCGCGTTGCCCGAACTGCCCCAGCCGCAAGAAAGTGTGAAGAGGAGACGCCCATGACTGCCACCACGGCCCCCGTCGAGACCCTGCCGTTCCAAGCCGAAACCAAGCAGCTGCTGGACATCATGATCCACTCGCTGTACTCGAACAAGGAGATCTTCCTGCGCGAGCTGATCTCCAACGCCTCGGACGCCCTGGACCGCCTGCGCTTCGAAGCGGTCACCCAGCCCGAGCTGATGGCCGGCGACGAGAAGCTCGAGATCCGGCTGGCCGCCGACCGCGAGAAAAAGACCCTGACGGTGCAGGACAACGGCATCGGCATGAGCCGCGACGAGGTGATCGCCAACATCGGCACCATCGCCAAGTCGGGCACCCGGGAGCTGGTCGAGCGCCTGCGCCAGGGCGAGTCGAAGCAGACCATCGCCGAGCTGATCGGCCAGTTCGGCGTCGGCTTCTACTCCTCGTTCATGGCCGCCGACCGCGTCGTGCTGGTGAGCCGCCGCGCCGGCGAGTCCGCCGCCACCCGCTGGGAGTCGACCGGCGACGGCACCTACCAGGTGGCGGAGATCGAGGCCGACCAGCTGCCGGGCCGCGGCACCTCGATCACCCTCCACTTCAAGCCCGAGGACCGCGACAACGGCATCGAGGACTGGAGCGACCGCTGGGTGATCAGCCGCATCGTCCGCCGCTACTCGGACTTCGTCTCGTACCCGATCATCCTCACCGCCGAGAAGGACCCCGAGATCGAGGACCTGGCGAAGGAGAAGGAAACCGGCGAGAAGCCGAAGATGCCACTCGAAGAAAAGGTCCTGAACTCGATGAAGCCGATCTGGACGCGGCCACAGTCCGAGGTCACCGCCGAGGAGTACAACGAGTTCTACCGCCACATCGCGCACGACTGGACCGAGCCGCTGAAGGTGATCTCCTTCAAGGCGGAGGGACGCATCGAGTACCAGGCGCTGCTGTTCGTGCCGGCGCAGGCGCCCTACGACCTCTACTACGTGGCCTCGAAGCCGGGCCTGCAGCTCTATGTCAAGCGCATCCAGATCCTCGAGCAATGCGAGGACCTGCTGCCTCACTACCTGCGCTTCGTGCGCGGCGTGGTCGACTCTCCGGACCTGACGCTCAACGTGTCGCGCGAGATGCTGCAGCAGGACCGCCACATCACCATGATGCGCAAGGGGCTGACCAAGAAGCTGCTCGATACCCTCGACGAGATGCGCGAGCAGCAGGCCGAGACCTATCTCAAGTTCTGGCAGGAGTTCGGGCGCGCCATCAAGGAAGGCGTCAGCGCCGACTACGAGAACAAGGACCGGCTGCTGGAGCTGCTGCTCTTCCAGTCCTCGCACGACCCCGAGAAGCTGACCACTCTCAAGGCGTATACCGAGCGGCTGAAGGAAGGGCAGACCGAGATCTTCTATCTCAGCGGCGAGTCGCGCTCGCAGGTCGAGAACTCGCCCCACCTCGAGACCTTCAAGGAAAAGGGCTACGAGGTGCTGTACCTGGTCGACACGGTCGACGAGCTGTTGACCCAATCGCTGAACGAGTATGCCGGCAAGCGCCTGAAGTCGGTGGGCAAGGGGACCGTGTCGCTGGGCAGCGAGGAGGAGAAGAAGCAGGCCGAAGAGGCGCTCAAGACCAAGGAGGAAGAGCTCAAGCCGCTGCTAGAGCTGCTGCAGAAGAAGCTCGACGAGCACGTCAAGCAGGTGCGCCTGACCAGCCGCCTCACCGCTTCGCCGGTCTGCCTGGTCGGCGCCGAGCACGACTACAGCCCGCAGCTCGAAAAGCTCCTGCAGAAGGGCAAGGGCGGCGGCCCCAAGCAGCGCCGCATCATGGAGCTCAACCCGGGCCACCGCATCCTGACCGGCCTCAAGGAGCGCTTCGATCAGAATGCCGACGATCCGCTGATCGCGGAGTTCGCCGAGCTGCTGCTGGGCTACGGGTTGCTCGCCGAAGGCACCGAGCTGCCGGACACCGCTCGCTTCAACCGTGCGGTCGCCGACCTGATGTCTCGCGGTATCTGACCGACGGCGGCGGCGACGCCGCCGAAGCCGCCGCCGCCGGAAACCATCCCGAAGCGGCGCTCGCGGTGCCGGAACTCGCGCACCGCGTCCTCGAGATCGGCGACGCCGAAATCGGGCCACATCCGATCGGTGAAGATCAGCTCGGCGTAAGCGGACTCCCAGAGCAGGAAGTCCGAGAGGCGCTTCTCGCCGCCGGTGCGGATCAGCAGGTCGAGGTCCTGGGCGTGCGGCTCGGAGCACTCGGCGACCAGCCGCGAGAAAGCCTCCCGCGAGCCGGCGTCGGTCTCCGTATCAGCAACGGGAGGGCCGGCGGCGAGGCGTCGGGCCGCGCGCACGATCGCGTCGCGCGCCGAGTAGTCGACGGCGATCCGTAGCCACAGCTTCTCGCCTCGCGCCGTCGCGCGCTCGGCCGATTCGATCTCGCGCACCAGCGCCGCGGCGAGGCGGTCGCGGCGGCCGATCACCTGCACCCGCACGCCATTTTCGACGCAACGGCCGGTCTCGGCCATCAGGTAGCGCCGCAGCAGGCGCATCAGCGCGCCCACCTCCTCGGGCGGCCGCCGCCAATTGTCCGAGGAGAACGCGTACAGCGTCAGGATGCCGATGCCGAGGCCCGGCGCCGCCTCCACCGTCCGCCGCACCGCGTCGGCGCCCGCCAGATGCCCCGCGGTGCGCGACTTGCCGCGCGCCACCGCCCAGCGGCCGTTGCCATCCATGATGATGGCGGCATGGAGACCGCTCATCGCCTGGCTCCATGAGCCGCGCGCACCGCCATCCTGCTACTTGCTTCGCGGAACATCGCCTTCCCTCCCTCGAGCTCAAAACCCAACAGCTGATGCGAAACGGACCAGTCTCGTTCCTCGGCGTCCTCCGGCGTCCTCAGTCGTCCTCCGGCGTCCTCCGGCGTCCTCAGCCGTCGCGGGTGGCATGGATGATGGCTTCCATGTGGTCCAGGTAGCGCTCGAGCGCCCCCTTGCCGGCGACGGTCAAGCGGAACTCGGTCTTCGGCAGGCGCCCGACGAACGACTTGTCGCACCGCACGTAGCCGGCCTCCTCGAGCTTGCGGGCGTGCACGCTCAGATTGCCGTCGGTGGTGCGCAGCAGACGCTTCAGGTCGTTGAAGCTCAAGCGCTCGTTGACCGCCAGCGCCGAGACGATCCCGAGCCGCAGACGCTCGTGGATCAGCCGGTCGAGGTCGACGGCGACGGGCTCGTGGCGGCTGCCGGCCGGGGGCGGCGTGCCGGGGTGTTCCAGACGCTCCGCGGTAGCGCCGCGACGGGCCTTACCCGCCATGGCGCCTCGCGATGTAGAGACCGAAGAGCAGGTTGAGGCCGCCGAAGCCCGCCCCCAGGAACACGTCGCCCCAGGTCGCCGGAGCGAACAGCGCGACGGCGCCGAGCGCCATGAAACCCAGGCCCATGACCGGCACGATGCGGACCGAGAAAGCGCCGCCGGTGACCACGGCGGTGCCGTACAGCAGCAGCCAGACGCCGGGAAGCAGGGCGCGCTCGCCGGCTGCCAGCAAGGCATAGCTCAGCAGCGCCCCGGCGGCGAGCGGCGGCACCAGCCCGAGCGCGAAACGGCGCCCCGGCCGCGACACCAGGCTGAGGCGAGCCTGCCGCGCCTTCCAGACCACCGCGCCGCCGGTGAGCAGGGCGGCGATCAGCGCCTCTCCCAGCCAGACCGTCAGCCATCCCTGGGCCGTCGCGCGATGTGACGCCAGCCAGGCGGCAACCAGCGCCGTGAGACCCACCGCGATCTCGCCGACGCCGGAAACGGCGGTGAAATAGACCGCCTCCTCCATCGTCTGGCGGATGAACCGCAGGTTGTCCATCGCCCGCAGGTGCAGCGCGGGCGGCTCGGTGGGGTCCGGGCCAAGGGAGCCGGTGGCGCCGTGGGCGCCAAGGGAGCCGGGGGAGACGGCCGGGCGCGAACCGGGGGCTGGTGTCGGCAGGGTCACGGCGGGACTCTACCGGCGTCCCGCACTGTCGTCAAGTACTTTTCGCTACAAAGTGCCTGCCGCTGCCAGCCGCTGTCTGGCCATCACGGCCACCATCGACACCATGCCCATCAGACCCATCGACTTGCCCATCGACAGCTCGCGGCCGAAGACTCGGTAGACGAGGTCCTGCGGCACCGCCGCCACCTGCGTGAGCGGCGCTCCCGAGAGCCCCTCGCCCAGGATCACCGCCAGCGACTTGGCGGAGATTCCCTGCGGGTTGTCGACGGCGAAATGGAAATCGAGCGTGCCGTCCGGCCGCGCCTCTCCCCAGACGTAGGCCTGCGACTCGCAGGCCGGCACCAGGTGGTCGTTCGAGAACGGCCGGCGCGCGATGCGCGGCGGCACCTCCTCGAAGCGGTCGGCGATGTCGATCAGCAGCTGGATGCGCTCGGCCCGGTCGGGGACCAGGTCGAGCAGCTCCAGCGTCTCTTCCAGCTTCGACGGGATCTCTGGCATGTTGGGATCGTGCAGCGCGGCCGGCGGCCATCTGCCGGCAGGGCCCAGCCCGGCGCGCATTGCCGCCTCAGCGCTCGATGGGCACCCCCACCAGGTTGCCCCATTCGGTCCAGCTGCCATCATAGTTGCGGACCTTGGGATAGCCCAACAGGTGGGTGAGCACGAACCAGGTGTGGCTGCTGCGCTCGCCGATCCGGCAGTAGACGACGACGTCGTCGTGCGGCGACAGGTGGGCTTCTCCTTCGTAGATCGCCCGCAGGTCGGCGGCCGACTTGAAGGTGCCGTCCTCGGGATGGATCGCCCGCGCCCACGGCACGTTGGCCGCGCCGGGGATGTGGCCGCCCCGCAGCGCACCCTCGTTCGGGTACTCCGGCATGTGCAGGCGCTCGCCGGTGTACTCGGCGGGGCTGCGGACGTCGATCAGGCGTCCCTTTGCCTGCAGGTGCTCGAGCACCTGCTGGCGGAAAGCTCGGATCTTCTTGTCGTCGCGCACCGTCGCCGTGTAGTCGGACGGCGGGTACTGCGGCACCTCGCGGCTCAGTTGCCGGTTCTCCTGCGTCCACTTGATGCGGCCGCCGTCCATGACCTTGGCCTTGGCGTGGCCGAAGAGCTTGAACACCCAGTAGGCGTAGGTGGCCCACCAGTTGTTGCGGTCACCGTAGAACACCACCGTGGTGTCCTTGCTCACGCCGAGGCGGTGCATCAGCGCCGCGAAGCCCTGGTGGTCCAGGTAGTCGCGCCGCACCTGGTCGTTGAGGTCGCGCGTCCAGTCGACCTCGACGGCGCCCGGGATGTGACCGGTGCCATAGAGCAGGGGATCCTCGTTGGACTCGACGATGCGGACCTGCGGGTCCTGCAGGTGCTGCGCTACCCAATCGGTGGAAACCAGCACGTCGGGCTCGGCATAGCCTCGGCTCTCGATCTCGCTCACGGTTCCAATCTCCTTTCACGCACGGCGCCGGCGGCACCCCTATTTGTGACCATTCATATCATCTTTGCCCGGCGCCGCCAACACCAGTCGCTCCCCGGCAACTGCGGTGCTACCGCGGCGGCCCGGTGGGGCGCCCGGCCGCCTTCGAGTTATATTAGCGCTCCCGCGCGAGTGGCTGCTGAGCGACTCCGTCCGACCGCCAGCCGAACCCCCCTAACGGCCGGCCTGGCGGAGGCTTGCCACCGGCGGATGGGAGAGCCTGGTCCATGAGTGAGTCGAGCAGCGATGACGTGGTGCGAAAGCTGCGCGAGCTGTCGCGCAATCTGTGGTGGTCCTGGCAGCCGGACATCCGAGCCATCTTCCGCGAGCTGTCGCCCGAGATCTGGCGGGCGGTGTACCACAATCCGGTGGCACTACTCGGACGCCTGGACGGCGACGAGATCTCGGCGCGGGTGCGCGACCATGCGATGCAGACCCGGATCAACCAGGCTCACCGACGCCTGGGCGAATACCTGCGCGGCACCGCCGACTGGGCGATCGTCAACGCCGGCCCGCTGCTGGCCCGGCCGCTGGCCTACTTCTCCGCCGAGTTCGGCCTCCACCAGTCGATCCCGATCTACTCGGGCGGGTTGGGGATCCTGGCCGGCGACCACCTCAAGAGCCTGAGCGACCTGGGAGTGCCGGTCGTCGGCGTGGGCCTGCTCTACCACGAGGGATACGTGCACCAGCAGATCGACGCCGCCGGCTGGCAGCAGGACCTCTACGAGCCGCTCGCCACCGAGGAGCTGCCGGCCGATCCCTGGCCGGGGGAGGACGGGGAGCCGCTGCGCTTCGCCGTCGAGCTGCCTGGCAGGGAGGTCTACCTGCGCGTCTGGCACGTGCAGGTCGGCCGCAGCGCCCTGCTGCTGCTCGACGCCCGGGACGACGCCAACTCGGCAAGCGACCGCGAGCTCACCGCGCGCCTTTACGGCGGCGATCACGAGACCCGCATCCAGCAGGAGATCCTGCTCGGGGTGGGCGGCTTCCGCGCCCTGCGCCGGCTCGGCATCCGGCCGTCGGTGCTGCACCTCAACGAGGGGCACTCCGCCTTCGCCCTGCTCGAATGGGCGCGGCAGCGGGTCGAAGAGGACGGCTTTGCCGCCGAGGACGCCCTGCGCGAGGTGCGGGCGGCCAGCGTCTTCACCACCCACACGCCGGTGCCCGCCGGCCACGACCGCTTCGAAGCCGACCTCGCGCGGCGCCATCTCGAGCCGCTCGCCAAGGGTCTCCGCTTGCCGGTCGAGGAGGTCCAGGCGCTGGGACTGGAGCCACCGTTCGACCCCGCCGGCAAGTTCGGCCCCACGCTCCTGGCACTGCGGCTATGCCAGCGCGCGAACGGCGTCTCGGCGCTGCACGGGCGGGTGTCGCGGCAGATGTGGAAGCCGCTCTACCCCGACCGCCGCGAGGAAGAGGTGCCGATCGGCCACATCACCAACGGCGTTCACGTCCGGACCTGGCTGGCCGGCGACATGCAGCGCCTGCTGGACCATTACCTCGGGACGGGCTGGCTCGAAGCGCTCGCCCGGGCCGAGACCTGGGAGCGGATCGACGCCATCCCGGACGCCGAGATCTGGGAGGTGCACCAGGTGCTCAAGGCGCAACTGGTGGCGTTCGTGCGCCGCCGGCTCTCCGACCGGCGCCGGCGCCTGGGCCTGCCCGAGCCCCCGGAGCCGCCGCTCGGCCCCGAGACGCTGACCCTGGGCTTCGCCCGCCGCTTCGCCACCTACAAGCGCGCCGACCTGCTGCTGCGGGACCTCGACCGCCTGGCGCGCCTGGTCGGCGACCCCGAGCGCCCGGTGCAGATCATCTATGCCGGCAAGGCCCATCCCCAGGACGAGGGCGGCAAGGAGCTCGCCCGCCGGATCGCCAGCCTGGAGCAGGACCCGCGCTTCGCCGGCCGCCTGGTGTTCGTCGAGAACTACTCGATCCTGATCGGACGCCACCTGGTGGAGGGCGTCGACGCCTGGCTGAACACGCCGCGCCGGCCGCTCGAAGCCTGCGGCACCAGCGGCCAGAAATGCATCCTCAACGGCGTCCTCAACGTCTCCATCCTCGACGGCTGGTGGGCCGAGGCGTTCGACGGCGCCAACGGCTTCGCGATCGACGGCGCCGAGCAGCACGCCGATCCCGCGGTGCAGGACGAGCGCGACTCCCGGGCGCTGTTCGAGCTGCTCGAGAACCAGGTGGTGCCGCTGTACTACGAGTGCGATCCCGACACCGGGCTGCCGCGTGGCTGGATCGCCAGGGTCAAGCGGGCCATCCGCACGCTCGCCTGGCGCTACAACGCCGATCGCATGGTGATGAACTATGTGAAGGAATGCTACGTGCCGGCGGCCGGCGGCGACACCTCCCGCATGCCGGCGGGCTGACCGTCGCTCGGTCGGTGCCCGGCCGGCGCTGCCGGACCGGAGCCCGTACGGGCCAGGGAGTCGCCTCAGGCGGTGGGGACCAGAACGCTGTCGGCCTTGGCGGCGAGGATGAAGTCGTTCTCGGAGAGGCCGCCGATGGAGTGGGTCCAGACCGTGAGCTTCACCCGGCCCCAGCCCAACTCGATGTCGGGGTGATGCCCCTCCTGCTCCGCCACCTCGCCGACGCGGTCGACGAAGGCCAGGGCCTGCCGGAAGTCGGGGAAACGGTACTGCTTCACCAGCCTGAGGGGCCGGTGGGCGCCGGCCTCGCCGGCCTTCTGAACATCCACCTCGCCGTGCTCCTCGGTCGACCAGCCGCCGCCGAGCTGTCCCAGGAGGCGCGCCAGGTCGTCGCCAGCCAGCGGCGGAGTGCCGGCGGTGCAGGGCCCGCAGCGCCGCGCCGCCAGGTCGCTCGTTCCGGGGTTCGTCGTCGTCGTGGCCATCGTCACCTCCTGACAGAGACACGACAGCCCGGATCTCTCGGCGAGCGAGCGATCCGGGCCGCCGTAGTGAACCGCCGTCGCTAGCTGGTCGGCCCCGAGGGGCGGAGGGTCACCGTCAGGTCGACGTCCTTGCCGAGGACGGCGTCGATGCTCCGCTCCTCTGCCTTGTGGCCGGGGCGCACCACCGAAACCCGGTGATGACCGGGAGCCAGCACCAAGCCGGCCTCGTTGCCGGCGAGATCGCTGCCGGTGCCGACGAAACGCCCGTCGAGGTAGACCGAGGCGTCGTCGGGCTCGACCTTGATCCGCAGCCGGCCGTACTGGTCGGCGGTCGCCGCCGCCAGGGTGGGAGCGGGCGCCGGCTGCGGGCGCTGGAGGTCGTTGCTCTGCGGCGTGGCGTTCTCGGGTTGCGACGGCGACGGCGGCGCGGAGCCGGCGCCGTTGCGGTCACGGTTCACGCGGTCCTGCCAGGTGTTCCAGCCGCCGGGGCCTGGCTGGCCCTGGTCGTAGGACTGCTGCTGGCGGTCGAGCTGATCGGCGCGGTCACGCTCGAACTGCAGGCGCGAATCGCGGCGCTCGTGGGTCTTCGATGGCAGATCCTCGGGCCGCACCGCCTGGCCGCGTTCCATCTTGTCGTCCCACTTGATCACCAGGCCGGGATAGATGCTCACCTGGCGGGCGAGGGTGCGGTAGCCATCCTTGTAGAAGACGATGTCGTAGGTGCCCTTCTTCAGCCACATGTAGCCATTCCGCCAACCGCTGAAGTCGCGCACCCGGCCGACGTATTCGCCGTCGAGGTAGACCTCGGCGTCGCTGGGCGAGAGGTCGAGGCTCAAGGCGCCCATCTCCTCCTGAGCGCGCGGGCTGCTGCTGGTGCCCGGAGCCGGAGCGTAGCCGCCGTAACCGTCATATCCCGGGTAGTAGCCGGGGTAGTAGGGACCGTATGCCGGGTTGTAGCCGTACCAGTAGGGATAGCCGTACCAGCCCGGATACCAGGGGTAGTCCCAGGCAAAGCCCAGGCCCAGCCCGAGGCCGAAGCCAAACGCGGGGAAGAAGCCGCCGCCGAAGAAGCGACCGCCGACGAACCGTCCGCCGACGAAGTGGCCGCCGCCGAAGCCGCGGGCCGGTCCGAAGAAGTGGCCCGACCCGACCGGGTGGGCGGTAGATCCATGGCTACCACCGCTGAAGTGGCCGCCGCTGGCAT
>DATGHG010000355.1:0-3389 GCA_035308185.1 Thermoanaerobaculia bacterium
GGCTGGGTTGGCGGCGGCTGGGTTGGTCGCGGCTGGGTTGGCGGTGGCTGGGATGGCGGTGGCACGGGTCCAGGCGGGGTCGCCGGTTCGTCGACCGCCTCCGGCTCGGCCTCCGGCGTTGCCGCGGCGGACGGCGACTGAGTGGCGAGGATGGCCACCGTGCGGTTGCCGGTCGCCAGCGCGGCATTCGCTACCCGCCGGACGTCGGCCTTGGTCACCCGCTCGAAACGGTCCAGCTCGCGGAACAGCTCCCGCCAGTCGCCGTAGAGCGTCTGATAGTGCGCCAGGGCGGAGGCCAGCCCCTGGTTGCTGCCCAGGGAGCGCAGCAGGGATGCCCGCGCCCGCGTCCTGAACTTCGCCAGCTCGGCGTCGGTGACGTCCTCGTGCGCGAGGCGCTCTAGCTGGAGGTCGATCGCCGCCAGCAACCGCTCGGCGGGGATGCCGGCGGCCGGCTCGGCGACCAGCGTCCAGAGGTTGGGATACTTCTCGCCGGGCAGGCCGGAAAACGATTCCACCTCGATCGCCAGCTGCTGGTCGCGCACCAGGGCGCGATAGAGCCGCGAGGTGCGGCCGCCGGTGAGGACGTCGTCGATGGCCTCGAAGACCGCGTCGTCGGGGTGGGTGACGGCGGGGCGGTGATAGGCGACCAGGAGCTGCGGCTGGGCGGGGTCCGCGAGAGTAACGGTCTTGGCGGCGGCCTGCGGCGGCTCGACGGTGCGCAGCGGCGGCGCCGGCGGCCGCGCCGGGATGCGCCCGAAGCGCTCGTCGAGCAGCGGGATCAGGCGCCGCGGATCGACGTCGCCGACGATCGCGGTGACCATCGCCGCCGGCACGTAGTGGTCGCGGAAGAACGCCTCGGCGTCGGTGCGGGTGATGGCTTCGAGGTCGCTCATGTAGCCGATCGTCGGATGGTGATAGGGATGGGCGGCGAAGGCGGTCTCGACCAGCAGCTCGGTGAGCCTGCCCATGGGGTCGCCGTCGACGCGCATGCGCCGCTCTTCCTGCACCACGTCGCGCTCCTCGTAGAACTCCCGGAACACCGGGTGCGAGAAGCGCGCCGATTCCACGTCGGCGAAGAGCTCGACCTGGTTGGCCGGGAGCGAGTAGTAGTACTCGGTCTCGTCGGCGCCGGTCGAGGCGTTGACGCCGACCGCGCCCGCCCGTGCCAGGATCTCGTCGAGCTCGCTCTTGACCACGAAACGGTCGGCAGCGGCTTCGAGGCGCTTGAAGTCGGCGAACAGCGCCGCCACCTGCCGGTCGTCCGGGTGCGGCGCCAGGCGCGCGCGCTGGTAGGCCTGGTAGGCAACCTCGGCGGCATCCATGGCGCGCTTCTCGCCGGCCGGGTCGCGGGTGCCGATCCGGTCGGTGCCCTTGAACGCCATGTGCTCGAACATGTGCGCCAGGCCGGTGATCCCGGTCACCTCCTGCACCGAGCCGACGTCGGCGACGGTGCTGAAGGAGAACACCGGCGCGACCGGCCGCCGGACCAGGATGAAGGTCCAGCCGTTCGGCAGCACGTGGACGGTGGTGCGGGCGGCGAACGCCGCCAGGTCCTGCGCCGCGGCGGGCGCCGGCAGCACGCCGGCTGCCGCCGCCAGGGATGCGGCGAGGGCGCCGACGGCCGCCAGCCTGGCGAGCGGCGAGTGGCGGGCCACGGTAGGGGCGGAGGCGGAGCGCCCGGCAGCCGCCGGACGCGGGGCGCGGGCTCGGGGCGGGCTGGCGAGGGAGCGCGAGGCGAGCATCGAGGTGCCGGGCATCGGCCGGCGAGGCGGGGAAAGTGTAGCCCAGGTGGCGGGCCTTCGCGCTACGATTGTGAGCCGGGCGTGCAAGCCGGGCGCCATGCAGCGGGTGCCGCCACGGCTTTGAACATGAGGGTGTGAGCGGAGGAACCATGGCTGGCAAGCCGGATCTCACCTTGACGACGAGCCGCCGCCGCTTCGTGGGCGGCGGCCTGCTGGGGGGCGCGCTGGCGGCGACGGTGCCGTTGGGCTCGCTGCTGGCGGTGGCGGCGGACGGCGGCGCCGCGGAGGCGCCGGCGGTGGCGGACGGGGGTGCCGCGGAGACGTCGGCGGCGGGCGCGAGTGCTCCGGCGCCGGCGACTGGTGCGGTCGCCGCGTTCGAGCTGGACGAGGCGACCATCCCGGAGCTGCAGGCGGCCCTTGCCGCCGGGCGGCAGACTTCGCGCGGGCTGGTCGAGGCGTACCTCGGGCGCATCGCCGCTCTCGACCGCCGGGGACCGGAGCTGCGCGCGGTGCTGGAGATCAACCCCGACGCGCTGGCCATCGCCGGCGCGCTCGACGCCGAACGGCAAGCCAAGGGACCGCGCGGACCGCTGCACGGCATCCCGATCCTGATCAAGGACAACGTCGCCACCCACGACCGCATGAGCACCACCGCCGGCTCGCTGGCGCTGGCCGGCTCGGCGCCGGCGCGCGACGCCTGGGTGGCGCAACGGCTGCGCGCCGCCGGCGCGGTGCTGCTCGGCAAGACCAACCTCTCCGAATGGGCGAACTTCCGCTCCACCCGCTCGTGCAGCGGCTGGAGCGGGCGCGGCGGGCAGTGCCGCAACCCCTACGCGCTCGACCGCTCGCCCTCCGGCTCGAGCTCGGGCTCGGCGGCGGCGGTCGCCGCCAACCTCTGCGCCGCCGCCGTCGGCACCGAGACCGACGGCTCGATCGTCTCGCCCTCCAGCCACTGCGGCCTGGTCGGCATCAAGCCCACCGTCGGCCTGCTCAGCCGCTCGGGGATCGTGCCCATCGCGCACAGCCAGGACACCGCCGGACCGATGGCGCGCACCGTCGCCGACGCCGCCATCCTGCTCGGGGCGATGGTGGGCGGCGGTCCCGGCGGCACCGCCAACCGCGACCCCGACGATGCGGCGACGCTCGCGGGCGGCCGCGCTCTTGCCGACTACACTCCCTTCCTGCGCGCCGATGGGCTGAAGGGAGCGCGCATCGGCGTCGCCCGCAAACACCTCTTCGGCCACTCCGCCGCCGTGCCGCTGGTCGAGGAAGCGATCGCCGAGATGCGGCGCCAGGGAGCGGTGATCGTCGATCCCGCCGAGATCACGACCGCCGGCCAGCTCGACGACGCCGAGCTGACGGTGCTGCTGTACGAGTTCAAGGCGGATCTCGACGCCTACCTGGCCGCCCAGCCGCCCGTCCCGGCCGCGGCGGGAGCCGAGCGCTTGGAGGGGGCGCCGGTGCGCAGCCTGGCCGAGCTGATCGCCTTCAACGAGCGCCACCACGACCGCGAGATGCCGTTCTTCGCCCAGGAGCTGCTGCAGCGGGCCGCGGCCAAGGGAACGCTGGCCGACGCGGCCTACCGCAAGGCGCTGGCGCGCAACCACCTGCTGGCGCGCCGGCGAGGGATCGACGCGACCCTGGCCC
>DATGHG010000356.1:0-6566 GCA_035308185.1 Thermoanaerobaculia bacterium
GGCGGGGGGCACCAGCTCGGGGGCCTCGAGCAGCAGCCCGGCGGTCTCGGCGCCGGCGGTCCTGCCCGGCCAGGCCACGAACGACACTCGGGCGGCGACGGGCTGCTGGTTGGTCAGCGGCAGGCTGGCCGGGGCGGCGAAGGTCGGCTGCTCGAAGCGCAGCGCGTGGCTGTCGGCGCCGTCCCAATCGACCCGGACCTCGAGGGCGGCGCCCGCTCCGAGCCGCGCGGTGCCGTAGGGCTGGACCGTCCGCCAGCGCAGGCTGCTGCCCGGCGGGACCTGGACGTAGAAGGCGACGCGGGTGCGGAAGGGCAGCAGCAGGGTGCCGGCCCGCGGCGAGGCCTGGGGCTGCGGCCGCGCCGGCGCGGACTTGACGCCGAAGCCGATCCAGTCCCAGGCGACGGCGAGGCGCCGCGGCTCGGGGGCGCCGTTGGGATCGGGCGGCTCGGCCCGGAAATAGGAGGGGCGCAGCTCCAGCCGGTTGTCGCCCGGGCGCACGGCGGCGGCGGGGACCGCGAGGTCATAGGTCTGGAAATCCGGCTTCAGGCGGGTGACCCCCACCTGCGTCCCGTTGACCAGGATGGTGACGTCCTGGGGCGGGGCGCCGGCGGCGACGTCGAGGGGCCGGCAGCGGAAGTAGAGGGTGAACGGCTCGGCGGCGAGGCGGGTGAAGCGGATGGTGGAGGCGCCGCCCATGGCCCAGACGAACGAGGTCTTGCCCTGCCAGAGCTCGTCGATGGACCAGCCGGCGAGCAGCTGCGGGCGCGCCGCGCGCGTCCCCAGGTCGAGGAAGGCGGTCTCGGGCTCGATCGCGGCCTGCGCGGCCTGCTGGGCGAAGTCGAAGCGCGCGCAGGACGCTTCGCTGGAGCTGCCGGCGCGGAACGCCGCCAGGGCGGCGATCAGCGCGAGGCAGCAGACGAGGCGCCGCGGGCGGCGCGGCATGGCGGCAGCGAGGTTCATGTCATCTCCAGGCTGGCGCTCAGGGCGCCGGCATGGCTCGCCGCCGCGCCGGCGACGGAGGGCCTGAACAGGTGGGAAGGTTGGTCGGCGCGGCTGGCATCGCCGGCGGTCTGCCAGCCCAGCGCCGCGAAGGCGGTACTGCCGACGACCGCCGCCGAGAGCGTCCGGCGCACGCTGTCCCGGCCCCGCGCGCCGGTGTCTCGCGCCAGGTCGGGCCGGTCGTAGACCAGCTGCATCAGCGCGGCGGCGTGCTGGACGTCGGGCTCGGCCCACATGCTGCCGCGCTGGTAGGGTCCGTCCGCCACCGCCACGGTGGCTTCCCGGTAGTCGACCAGGAAGGAGTTGTCGGGGCTCATGAACTGCAGGTTCCCCGAATAGCCGGTGGCGATCACCGGCATGCCGTAGGCCATCGCCTCGGCGCAGGTGTAGCCGAAGCCCTCGGCCCGGTGCAGGGAGACGTAGCAGTCGCCGGCGGACAGCAGCCGCAGCAGGTCGTGACGCGCCAGCGGCTCGACCACCACCCGCAGGTCGAGCCCGCCGGGCGCCGCGGCCAGCAGCCGCTTGATGCTCTGCCGGTGTTGCAGGCGGTGGCCGTTGGCGATGCGCAGCACCAGGCAGACGTCGTCGCGGCCGCCGAACGCCTGCGCGAAGGCCCTGATCACCGCTTCCGGGTTCTTCCGCTCGATCGAGCTGTTGGCGTCGAAGACGAAGACGAAGGTGAGCTTTTCCGGCTCGAGGCCGAAGTCGCGCTTGGCGCCGGCCGGCGGCAGCGCGTCGCAGTCCAGCACGCAGGGGACGGTGGCGACGTCGCGCCGCATGAAGCGCCGCAGGCTCTCGGCGGCGAAATCGGAGAGCGCCCACACCTGGTCGAAGTCGCGGTAGACCTCCGGCCAGTAGTGGCTGCCGTCGCGTTGTTCCCAGGCCAGGTAGACGACGTTGCGCCGGCCGCGGGTGACGTGCTCGGGGTGGCGCGCCAGCAGCATCTCGTGCTGGTGCGGGTAGCTGACGAAGAGGTTGGTGTCCAGGCCGTGGTCGTAGGTGCGCACGAAATCCGCCATCGACAGGTCGGCCGCCATGGCCGAGTCGCCCAGCAGGTTGGGCTGGACGCGCACGCCGGCGGCGCCGAGCGCCTGTGCCAGGCCCCGGGAAAGGGTGCCCAGGCCGATGGGGCTCTTGTGGTAGCCGAAGAGATTGACGCCGCGGGCCTCGGGCAGCGGCGCCAGCAGGCGCCGGCCGGCGTCCTGGCGCCGCGCGGCGCCGCCTTCCCAGGCGGCGAGCTCCAGCACCTCGAACACCGTGTTGGCGACGCCGCGTTGCCGCTGCGCTCGGCGCAGCGGCTCCTGCCGGCGCCGGTCGCGCGCCGTGTGGTGGTCCCGGCGGTATCGCGCCAGGGCGGCGCGGCAACCGCGGTCGCGCGCCAGCAGCGGCCCGAGCAGCGCCTCCTGACCCTCGTCGAGCAGCGGCGAGGGCGTCCGGCAGGCGTTCGCCGCCAGCTCGAAGGTCAGGCCGAGGCCGGCCCACGGCTGCCGCTCCATGACCCAGAGGTACATCAGCACGTCGTCGGCGTCGTACTCCGCGTTGTGGCGCAGCGCGGTGAGCAGGTTCTCGGCCAGCTCCACCCGCCCCTCGCCGACCAGGCCCAGCGGCCAGCGCTCCATGAACGGCCGGGTGCGGTTGAGGAACGAGAAGATGCGGGCCAGCGAGCGCCCCTCGGCGCGCGCCGCGAAGGCCGCCGCGGCGCCCTCGGGCAGGCAGTGGTCGCGGGCGGCGGCGGTGTCGAGCCAGCTCGCGAAGGCGGCGGCGTCCCCGAACAGCAGGTCGGGGAAGCTCTTGCGCACGTCCGCCCGCTCCTCGACCAGCCGGCGGACGAGCGCGATCGGCGACAGGCAGTAGTGCTCGAGCTCGCCGCCCCGCACCGCCGCCGCGAGCGCGGACAGGCCGGCGCCGTCGAGGCGGGCGAGCAGCCGGTGGCGGTCCGCGCCCATCGCCTCCGGCAGCCCGGCGAAGAGCCGCGGGCGCTCCTGCCGGGCCTTGGCCAGCGCCACCACCCCGTGCCGGGACGGCAGCACCGGACGGTAGCGGTCGTAGAGCTCCTGGTAGCCGTGCTCGTAGATCCCGTGCAGCGCGATCCAGCGCAGCATGCCGTCGGGTTGCAGGCGGGCGTTGGGATAACGCCGCCGCACGTCCGGCCGCTCGTGATAGATGGCGTCGAAGAGCGCCGGCAGCAGGCTGCCGGTGTAGGCGATGGGCGACAGCAGGGCCTCGCAGTAGTGCGCTTCGCCCGCCGCCGTCCAGGGGCTCACCGCCGCCGCCAGCAGCGTCTCGTGGTGCTTGCAGAGCCGCCGCATGCGCTCGTCCACCGCGATGCCGGAAGGGAAGGCGTCGAAACGGTACGGCAGCCTCAGGTCCGCCGCCGCGCCGTGCTCGCGCAGCCGGGCCGCGAAATGCTCGGCGAGGCGGGCGACGGACGGCAGGACGTAGAGGGAGTGGCGGTGATCGTGCCGGGACAGCGTGTAGGGGTCCGCCAGGGAGTAGCCGCTGAAATGGAAGGCGACCAGCGGCCTGCCGTCCACGGTCCAGGCGTCCTCGCGGGCGGGATCGTCGAGCCCGGCGAAGCGCAGGGAGCGGTCGTGGAGGTTCCAGTAGGCGACGTTGTAGGCGGCGTCGCGCAGCACCCGCACCCGATCGACGAAGCTCGACACCCAATTGAACGCGTTCTGCTCCGTCTGGCCGCCGAGCTCGGGCATGAAGGCGCCGGGCCGGGTCACCAGGTCCCGCCAGACCTGGAGGAAGGCCTGGGCCTCGGCGGTGGCGCGCAGCCCGAACAGGCCGGAGTTGAGCGGCCCGGCGAAGGCAAGGTCGCCCAGCGTCGGCCGCTCCCAGATGCGGTCGGGATGGGGCTGCGGCGCCAGCGTGTGGGGCGTCACCACGAAATCGTGGTCGTCGAGATCGGCGAGCAGCCGCGCGAAGGGCGCGCAGGTGTAGACGTCGGCGTCGATGAACACCAGCTTGGCGAAGCGCGTCCGCCGCAGGACGTGATCGAGGACGTAGGGCTTGATCGCGCCGCACATGTCGAGCGCGCTGTACTTGAGCGCCATGTAGTCGAAGGCGTCGCCGCCGATCTCGGGCCGGCCGCAGGCCAGCAGCGTCGTGCCCTCGATGGCGAGGGGCTCCTGGCCGTCCCAATCGACGATGCCGAGGAAGGCCGGCATCCCGGGGTGGTGCCGGCGGAAGGCGGCGAGCGCCGTCCGCGCCAGGTACAGGTAGTTGCGGGTGCACACCGAGACCACGCAGCAACCCTGGCGTCCGGCGAAGAGGGCAGGATCGTCCGCGGCGGCGGCGATGGTGGCGGTGGTGGCGGTGGTCGTGGCGTCACGGCGCACGGCGACGACGCCGGCGGCGGCGGCGGCGAGGTCGGCGGGGGGCGCGGGGACGAGGGCGCCGCCGAGGTCGGCGGGGGGCGCGCCGGGCGCCGCGGCCCGCCGGCAGGGTGGGAAGCCGAAATCGCGGCGGACGGTCGCCGCGGGCGGCGCCTCCGGCTCGCCGGTTCCGGCGCGGGTGGCGCCGGCCGCGCCGGTCATGCTGGCCGCCGCGGTGAGGCGGCGCGCCGCGCCCAGCAGCACCCGGCGCAGCGCCCGGCGAACTGGCTGGCGAACATCGCGTTGCGGCGAAAGCAGCATCAGGTGGACCTCCTTCCAAGGGGCCGCGCCGCGACGTCCGGTGGCCTGGACGTCAACTTAGAGCGCGGAGGGGGCGGCGCCAAGAGCATGAACGTGCGCTGGCGATGTCCTTGCGGGGCGGGGAGCGGGGCTCAGTAGTACCAGACCTGCATCCCGAGGGTGACCTCGTTGGCGTTCTTGAAGGGGCTCTCCGTCAGCACCCGCAGGTACTGGCCGCTGAGCTTGAGGTTCAGGCCGTGCAGGTAGTAGTGCATGCCCGCGCCCCACCGCGTCTGGTCGGCCTTGTGCAGGTTGGCGGCGTCGAACCGCTGCTCCTCGAACTTCGCGAACGGTTGCAGCTTGGCCGGCGAGACGAAGTAGGCCATCTCCACCAGGTAGTCGTTCTGGCGCGCCGGCGCGGCGAGGAAGCTCTCGCCGTCGTAGTGGCTCCACTGCACCTGGCCGGCGGCCTCGTCGCCGCCCGCGACCGGGATGGTGGTGAAGACGTCGGCGTTGTAGGCGTGGTAGCTGTCCTGGCCGTCGTAGCCGGCGCTCAGCGCCAGGATCTTCCGCTTGCCCAGGTTGGTGCCGTGGTAGACGTACCCGCGCTCGGTCTCGAAGACGTCGTACTGCAAGTAGACGGTGTCGCGGAAGGCGTTGCGCGAGCCCGCCTCCCTCACCCCCTGGGTGAGCGCCACCCGGTATTCCAGGTGGCCGCCGTCCACCAGGTAGCCCTTGGCCTCGACGCCGGTGTCGCGCGCGGCATCGGCCGGGTTGGCGTTGATGATGATCGTCGAGGTCGGGCTGATGTCCATGGTGAGATAGCTCAACGTCCCCTGCAGGCCGTTGCGGCTGAACGGCACGATGAACTGGCCGGCGTCGAGGGCGAAGGCGTCGGCGAGCTTCCACTCCATCCAGGCGTCCTGGATGATGAAGCCGGTGGCGAGGGCCTTGGGCGCCTTGCCGAGGTTGGGGTCGTCGGTCTGGAAATAGAAGGTGACGCCCGGCGCCACCGAGCCGGTGACCTGGAAGCGGTCCCGCCGCAGGAAGAGGTTCTGGGCATAGCCGCCGGTGGCGGCGGACTGCGTCCAGTCGGCCCAACCGTTGAGCTGCAAGCCGAACCTGAACCAGACGTCGTCGTCGACCCGCAGGATCGCCTGCGCCTCTGCCGCCGCGGGCGCCATGGCTGCAAGCGCCGCAAGCGTCGCAAGCGTCGCCAGCGCCGCCGGCGCCGCCAGCGCCACCAGCGCCACCAGCGCCGCCCTCAGGCCCAACGCCGCGAACCACCTCCGTCCAAGCGAGCGACTCGCCTGCCTCATGCCGGCCTCCCTCTCCTGTCAGCGCAATCTGCGGCCAAACCGTGCCACGCAGCTTGCCGGAGCTCTCGAAGTCGTTGCCCGCATCATATCCCGCTGGCCGCGGCTGGGCGGCTGGGCGGCTCGGCGGCTCGGCGGCGCGGTGGCTCGACGGCTCGGCGGCGGCGCGGAGGTGCGGTGCGCGAACGGTGCTCGTGCGCCCGGTCGAGAGAGTGGAACGCTTTTCCGGCGCCGCCGCAACGCATGTCCATGCGCGCCGGGCGTTTCCTCACGCCTGGAGCCACGGGTCGATACCGGAGCGCCGGGTCTATCCGATTTCCGCAGCGGGGGAGTCCAAAGAGCTCCCGCCGATTGGGGTGGAGACCCGGAGCGGCCCAGCGCCGTCAGGAGGCCGCGTCAGGCTGCGGACAGCTCAGAAGAGCTGGGCGCCTGCCGGCCTGCCGTCCTCCGGCGAGAGCCAGTCGCCGAATTTCTTGGCGTCGGTGAGGGTGCCGGCCTGGTCTTGGTCGCCGAGCAGGCAGCGCAGGCGCGCCATGTATCTCCTCGCCGTCAGCTTGCAACTGTGGATGGGATGCTCCCGGTCCGGTCCGAGCGCTTGCTCTAACCGCTCGCGCGGCGCCCTCGGCTCAGG
>DATGHG010000357.1:0-3876 GCA_035308185.1 Thermoanaerobaculia bacterium
CCTCGCCCTCCGCGCCCAGGCGATGCCCCTCCGACACCCGCACCTGGTCGAAGGCGAGCTCGGTGGTGCCCGAGGCGTTGACCCCGAGCTTGGTCTCGTGAACGCCGCGGTGGAAGCCGGGCGCGTCGGTCGGCACGACGAAGGCGGTGATGCCGCGGTGCTTCTTCTCCGGATCGACGGTGGCGAACACCAGGGCGAGATCGGCATGGGTGCCGTTGGTGATGAAGACCTTGCTGCCGTCGAGCACGTAGTCGTCGCCGTCGCGGCGGGCCAGGGTGCGCAGGCTCGCCGCGTCGCTGCCGGCGCCCGGCTCGGTGAGCCCGAAGCAGCCCAGCTTGCGGCCGGAGGCGAGCGGCGTCAGGAACTCGCGCTTCTGCGGCTCGCTGCCGAAGCGCAGGATCGGGTCGCAGACCAGCGAGTTGTTGACCGACAGGATGACGCCCGAGTTGGCGCAGGCGCGGCTGATCTCCTCGATCGCCAGGCTGTAGGACAGGGTGTCCATGCCGCCGCCGCCGTACTCCTCGGGCACCGCCACCCCCGCCAGCCCGAGCTCGCCCGCCTGGTCGAAGAAGGCGCGCGGGAACTCCCCGGTCTTGTCGATCTCCTTGGCCCGCGGGCGGACCACCTCGTCGGCGAACCGCCGCACGTTGTCCCGCAGCAGCAACTGCTCTTCGTTGAGCTGGATCTCCATGCCGCGGATGGTACAAGGAAACGCACCCACCGGGTAGCGGCCGGCGCCGAGCTGGTGCACAATAGCGCCGCGATGACTGCCACCGAACCGCTGGGCTACACCGAGGACGAGATCCGCAGCTATCTCCCGAGCGGCTGGCACCTGGCTGCCGCCGACGACGCCAACGCCGAGCTCTCGCCGCACACCTTCGGCCGCTGGGACGCGGCGAAGCGGGTCTGGCGGATGCGCATCCTCGACAACGTCGACTTCGATTGGCCGCTGGTGGTCAAGGCCGCCGACGCCGTCAAGCTGGGCGCCAACGGCAGGCTCGAGGCGCTGCGGCGAGCGATGGACAAGCTCTACCGCGAGCGCCTCGGCTAGCCGCGCCTCCCCCGGCCGCCGCCTTTTCCCGTCCCTACCGTCCCGTCGCCTTGGGCGGCGCCGGCTTCGCCGCCGGCGGGCTGTTCGCGGCCGCCGTCCAGGGCGGCACGATGCCGTTCATGCGCGCGTAGACGATCGCCTGCCCGAGGTGCTCGTGCGCGTGGACGGCCACTTCGATCAGCGCCCAGCGCACCGTGCCGGGATGGCCGAAATAGGTGATCCATTTGTCGACGTCGCTGTCCGGCATGGCGGCGATCGACTGGCGCACCTGCTCGAAGGAGACGCGCATCGCCGCGATGGCATTGCCCTTGTCGGCGCCCTGCTGCTCGATCTTGGCCAGGTCCACGGTTGGCGGCGTCTTCATGCCCCACATCGAACCGACCTCGTAATTGCCACCCGCCACGTGCAGGCAGACCTCGCCGAACGAGCGCACTCCCGGGACCGGCCGCCAGGCGAACTTGTCCGGCGGCATGACGCTGGCCAGCTGGATCAGCTTCTGCTCCGCGTCGTCGAGCTGCCGCTGGACGTCGCCGCGCAGGCCGGGCGGCCGCTTGACCCCGCGCGCGATGGTGGCGGCGGGGGCCGAAGCGGACGCGCCTTGCGCCGGCTTGGCGCCAGCCGCGGGCGCGCCCTGCAGCGCGCCGGCGGCCCGCCAGCCCGCCGCGGACACCGCCGCCGCGCAAGCCACGACCGCGGTTGCAACCAGGATTCTCTTCATGCTCTTGCTCCTCTTCCTTGACGCCGGCCCGCCGCCTACTTGCCCGCGGGCTTCTCGGGCACCGACCACGGCGGCACCACGCCGTTGCTGCGCGCGTAGGCGATCGACTGACCGAGGTGCTCGTGGGCGTGGCTCACCGCCACCATCACCACGCTCGCGACCGTCGCCGGATGGCCGAAGAAGCTCACGGGCTTCCCCAGGTCGGCGTCACTCAAGCCGTCGATGGCATGGCGCAGGTGCGCGAAGGAGTCCTTGAGCGCCGCCACCACCTTGGCCTTGTCTCCCCCCATCTTTTCCAGGCCGCGAGGGTCGACCCCGGCGGGCGGCTTGACCTCCCAGAAGGTGGGGAAAAAGTAGTTGGCGCTCGCGACGTGCATGTAGACCTCGCCCACCGAGCGCACGCCTTCGGCGGGCCGCCAGGAGTACTTCTCGGCCGGCACCGCTTCGGCCAGCGAGACCAGCTCCTTCTCCGCCTGACCGATCGAGAAATTGACCGCCCCGCGCACCGCCTGAATCGCCGGGACGGGCGCCGCCGCCGCTGCCGCCTGGGCCGGCGTCGAATCGTGCATGGCGTGTTTCGCGTCCGGCTGCGCGGCCGGCGCCATCTGCGCCGTCGCCGAGGGCGCCGCCGCGAGACCGATCATCGCCAGACACGCCACGACCAGCGCGATGGCATGAATCGCCGGGGCGAGCTTCCCGGCCGGCGGGGCCGGCACGGCACTACCAGTTGATCTATGCATAGAGTCTCCTCTCCTCTTCCAAGTCGATCCAGCGTGCGCGCGGACCATTGGCGGCCGGGCACGGTTCGCGATCATAACCCGCCCGCGGGGCGGCTCCCAACCCGCCGGCCGGTCCAACGCCTTCGGGCTACAATGCGACAGGTCCGTCACCGAGGCAACGCGGGGAAGCCATGAAGGATGCGACGACGCGCCGGCGCACGGCCCCACCCCTCGGCCCGGGGAGGGCGCCGTCCGCACCGGTCGAGCTGCCGCCCCCGGGGGCAGCGCCAGCATGACCGCCGCCCTGGCACTGCTGGCCAGCGCCGCGGCGCTGGCGCTGCTGCTCGTCGCCATCAGCTTCCTGCGCCGCCGCTATTTCCTGGTGCGGCAGCTTACCTTCCCGCTGATGGTCGCGGCGCTGGCCGCGACGCTCGAGGTCTTCGGCCGCCTGCGCCCCGGCTATCCGTGGCTCCCCCCGGCGCTCGCCTGGACGCTGCTGTTCCTGGGCCTGATCACCATCCTCCGCCTGCTGGCGATGTTCCTGTTCGACGTCCACCTGCTGGGCCAGCGGGGGGTGCGCCTGCCGCCGCTGCTGCCGGCGGTGGCCATGGCCCTGGTCTACCTGATCACCGCCCTGGTCACCCTCAAGCTCACCTTCCCGGCCTTCGACGTCGGGCCGTTGCTCGCCACCAGCGCGGTCACCTCGCTGGTGCTCGGCCTGGCGCTGCAACCGATCCTGGCCAACTTCTTCGCTGGCCTGGTGATCAGCCTCGAGCGGCCGTTCCGCATCAACGACTGGATCCGGGTGGGCGACCGGCAGGAGGGCCGGGTGGTGGCGGTCACCTGGCGCACCACCCACCTGCGCACCCGCGACAACGACAACATCGTCATCCCCAATGCCAAGCTCGCCGAGGAGCGGGTCCACAACTTCTACTATCCGCACCCGCTGCACCTCGAACGCATCCGGGTGCCGGTGCACTACCAGGAGCCGCCCTACCGGGTGCGCCGCGTGCTCGCCGACTGTGCCGCCGGCGTGGCGGGGACGCTCGACAAGCCGTCGCCCGACGTCTTCGTCGTCGCCTTCGAGGACAGCGCCGTGGTCTACGAGCTGCGCGTCTGGATCGACGACGTGGCCAACGCGCCGCGCATCGCCAGCGACCTGCGGGCGCGCGCCTGGGAGGAGCTGCGCAAGGCGCGGATGACCATCCCCTACCCGACGCGCACCCTCCACCTGGCCTCGCGGCCCGGGCCGCGGCGGCACCCGGGAGGACAGCGCCAGCGGCTGCCGGCGACGCCGGCGGCGACGTCGGGGGCCAGGCCCGCCGCGGCACCCCCCCGGGACGCGGTCGAGGCAACCGCCCAGGCCACCGGATCGGCGCCCTCCGCCG
>DATGHG010000358.1:0-28789 GCA_035308185.1 Thermoanaerobaculia bacterium
ATCAGCTGCATGTCGGAGAACAGGGCGGTATCGCCGGCATGGTAGAAGGTGTAGCCGCCTGGCAGCTTGACGATGAAGCCGGCGGCGGCGCCGCCGTAAAGCGTCCGATCGCCGTCCTGCAGCCCGCAGGAATGGTCGGCCCGCACCATCGAGACCGTCATCCCCAGCACCTCCACCGAGCCGCCGAGGTTCATGCCGGAGGTGTTCTCGACGCCCTTCGACGCCAGCCAGGAGCACAGCTCGTAACAGCCGACGACGTGGCGCGGCTGGTGGCGCTTGGCCAACTCGACGGCATCGCCCATGTGATCGCCGTGCGAATGAGTGATCAGCATCGCGTCCAGGCGGTCGAAGCGGTGGAGCGGTTTGGGGCAGGCCGGGTTGCCCATCACCCAGGGGTCGATCAGCACCACCTCGCCGCCGGGCAACGTGCAGCGGACGGTGGCGTGGCCCAACCAGGTGAAGCTCGGACGCGGGTGTTGATTGGTCATAATCCCCCCTCTCGGTAGCCGCGGAACCGGGGCCATTCTACCCGACGCCGGCGCCCCCCTCGGTCCGCCTCACCCAGGTGGGGCGACATGAGGGGACGCGAGCAATTGCACCAGCTCGGCGAGGTTGTCCGCCGGATGCACGACGACATCGACTACGAGGAGACAATGGGGCGCCGGGCCGGAGCCCGGCTAGAGGTTTGCGCCTAGACCTGGAACTGCTTGAAGAAGTTGTCCCGGAGCTTGGCGTTGAACGCGTGGTCGGTCAGCCGGTAGTAGATGGTCTGGGCGTCGCGGCGCGGCGCCACCAGCCCGTAGGCCTTGAGCTTCGCGAGATGCTGCGACACGGCGGACACCGAGACGCCCAGCATCTCGGCGAGGTCGCACACGCACAGCTCTTTCATGTTCTCGAGCAGGTAGAGCAGCTTGAGCCGGGTCGAGTTGCCGGCCAGGTTCATCAGCTCGGCCGCTTCCTCGATGTCCGGCGTCCCCTCGAGGTTCTGCCTGATCTGGGCCATTTCCTTCTGCGACATGTTGGGCGCTTCACCTTTCATGGTTTCCTCCAGCAGTGTCTGCGATCCTTATGACATCCCGGCCCCGCGGGGCCGAGCTCGACGTGTTTCGGTCCTACCGCGAACCGCGGTCCCAAGGCTTCCAGGGCCAACGGCCACGCTATTGAACAATCTCGATTGTACTCCGTTCGCCGCGAAAAGCTAGGGGGGCGGACCACTTTTTCGATGAAATTGTCCCGCTCTGGCGTCGAAGAGCACTATATAGGGTTCAGTTAACGGCACTCAAATATCTTCATAGATTGACAGTTATACACATCTCCGTTGTAGTCCAAGCATACAATCACCAGAGGAGGACATGCGTATGGCCAAACGCATCACCATCGAGTACTGCCGAGTTTGAAACTACGGACCCCGTGCCGCCGGTCTGGCGGACGAGCTGGAAGGGAGCCTCGGCATCCGACCCGAGCTGATCAAGGGTGCCGGGGGCATCTTCGACGTCAAGCTCGACGGCGAGCTGATCTTCTCCAAAAAGAAGGTGGGCCGCTTTCCCACGCCCGGCGAGGTCCAGGCGGCGATCGCCGCCCGGACCGCCGCCAGCGCCCACTGAGGCTGCCGGCGCCATGGGATTGGTGACCGCGGCGGCGCTGCTGCTGGCCGCCGGCCTCGCCGGCCTCGGCCTCGGCATCGAGGAGCGCCGCCGGCTGGCCCCCGCGCCGCCCGCGCTGCCGACACCGCCGACACCGCCGACACCGTCGGCACTGCCGGAGGCACCGCCCGGCGGCGTACCGGCGCCCGCCGCCGCCACCGTGCTGCTGCCGGTCCGCGACGAGGAGCGCAACCTGGTCCCGTGTCTCGCGGCGCTGCTCGCCCTGCAGGGACCGCCGGCAGTGCGGGTGATCGACGACGGCTCGAGCGACGCCACCGCCGCGCTGGCGGCGGCGGTCGCCGCCGCCGAGCCACGCTTGACGCTGCTGGCGGCTGGCCCGCTACCCGCTGGTTGGCGGGGCAAGGTGCACGCCCTGAGGGTCGGGGCGGAGGGCGTCGAGTCGCCCTGGCTGCTGCTCACCGACGCCGACGTCCGCCTGCGCCCGGCGGCCCTGGCACGGGCGCTGGCCGCCGCCGCCCAGCAGCGCCTGGACGCGGTCTCTTTCACCGGCTTGCAGGAAGCGCACGGCCTGGGCGAGAACCTGGTGGTACCGGCCGTCTTCGCGCTCCTCGACGCCCAGCTGGGCGACTGGGAGCCAGCGGCGGCCGGCGGCGGCATGGCGGTGGCGAACGGCCAGTTCCTGCTGCTCCGGCGGGCCGCCTGGGAGAGCTGCGGCGGCTTCGCGGCGGTGCGCGACGCCGCCATCGACGACGTGGAGATGGCCTTCGTGCTGCGACGCCACGGTTTCCGCACCGGCTTCTTTCGGGCGCCGGACCTGGTTTCGGTCCGCATGTATCAAGGATGGCGCGAGGTGATCCGCGGCTGGCGACGCAATCTCGGCAGCCTGATAGGGCATCGTCCCGGCGTCGCCCTGGCGGCGCTCGGAGCCCTGGTGGTCCCGGCGCTGGCGCTGGCCGCCGCGCTGGTCACCGGAGCCGGGTGCGCCGCGGCGCTGCTGTGGGGCGCCGGCGCCGCGACCTCGGCCTGGCTGCGGGCCGGCAGCGGCAACCGACCCGCCTTTGGCCTCCTCTACCCGTTGGACGCCCTGGTGCTGGCCGGCGTCCTGGCGGCCGGGGTGAGGGATCGCCGCCGCGGGCGGCTGCTCAGCTGGAAAGGCCGGGAGATGCCGGTGGGGTGAGGCGGTCCTCGTACCAGCAGCGCTGGCCCGCCGACTCCTCGACCGCCACCCCCATGACCGCCACCCGCGAGCCGCGCAGCACGGCCGCCAGGTCGTGCCACAGCATGCGCGCCAGCAGCTCGATCGAGGTGTTGGCGAGCGGCAGCAGCAGCGTGTCGGCCGCCGGGAAGACGTAGCAGCGGTCGCCGAGGCGGGCCTCGATGGTCTCGCCGCTGCGGGTGCAGCGCAGCCGCTCGCTGGCCGCGGGCAGCAGCGTGCGCGAGTCGAGGCGGGAGCACAGCGCTCGCAGCTCTCGTTTGCAGAGATCGAGATCGACCAGCAGCCCGGCGTCGTCGAGCTCGGCGCCCGCGAGCTCGAGCCGCACCTGGTAATTGTGGCCGTGGAGCAGCTCGGCACCGCCATCGCTCCACAGCGTGAAATGGGCGGCCGAGAACTTGAAGTCCTCCTTGGCGAGCACGATGCGGTAGCAAGGCAGGGACGACACCCGGGGATTCTACAGGCAGCTCCCCGGTCCCATACTATGGGGCGCCATGCCGGAACCGTCGACCACGCCCGCGACGCGAACCCCGCGCACCTGTCGCACCTTTCGCACCTTGCGCACCCTGCGCCGGCCGCTGGCGGCAATTGCCGGCCTGGCGCTGCTGGCACTGGCCGGCGGCGGCGTACCCGGCCAGGCCGGCGACCCGACGGCGCGCGGCAGCTTCGCGCCGGCCGATCAGGCGCCGCAGTATCCCTCCCACCGCCTCTACCACCTGCGGCACGTGCGCCTCGACCTGGCCTTCGACCTCCGCCGCCATGCCGTCGCCGGCACCGCCACCAACGTCGTCACGCCGCTGCTGCCCGGCCTCGACCACCTGGTGTTCCATGCCGCCGGCCTCGCGATCACGCGCGTGCGGCTGGCCGGTCCGCCGGGGGCGCCAGGAGCGCCGGCGGCGCCGGCGGCGCCGACGGCGGGCGCCGAGCTCGCCTTCACCACCGA
The DNA here is from genome assembly GCA_035308185.1 of Thermoanaerobaculia bacterium. GTDB lineage: Bacteria > Acidobacteriota > Thermoanaerobaculia > Multivoradales > UBA5704 > JASLEW01. The sequence continues at coordinate 3,761 of DATGHG010000358.1, forward strand.
TCCCTTGGCGCAGACGCTGACCGTCCGCCTGCCGCGCGCCTACGGCCCGCAGGACACCCTGGAGGTGGCCATCGACTACTCGGCGCGGCCCAAGGCCGGGCTCTACGTCGTCGGCCCCGATCCTGCCTATCCCGATCGCCCCTGGCAGCTGTTCACCGACGGCGAGCCCGACCTCAACCGCTACTGGTTCCCGAGCTGGGACGAGCCCGACGAGCGCGCCACCAGCGAGCTGCTGGCGACGGTCGAGCGGCCGTTCGAGGCGATCGGCAACGGCCGCCTGCTGGCGGTGAGCGACCGCACGGACGGCCGCCGCACCTTCCACTGGTCCATGGACGTGCCCCACAGCACCTACCTGATCTCGGTGGTGATCGGCAACTTCAGCCATACCAGCGACAGCTGGCAGGGGGTGCCGCTCGACTTCTACGTCCCGCCCGCGCTCGCCGACCGCGCGGCGCGCGCCTTCGGCCACACCGCCGACGCCATGGACTTCCTGTCACGGGTCACCGGGCGCCCCTATCCCTATGCCAAGTACTCCCAGGCAACGGTCTACGGCTTCATGTGGGAGGGCATGGAGAACATCTCGGCCACCACCGAGACCATCGACACCCTGCGCGACGCGGCGGAGGCGCTCGACCATGCCAACGACGACCTCGTCGTCCACGAGCTGGCCCATCAGTGGTTCGGCGACCTGGTCACCTGCCGCGCCTGGTCCGACGCCTGGCTCAACGAGGGGATGGCCACCTATTTCGAGGCGCTCTACCGGCAGCACCTGGCCCAGCAGGCCGGTGCCCCGGGCGACGACGAGCTGGCGTGGCGGCTCGACGAATCGCGCGTCGGCTACCTGCGCGAGGACCGCGAGCGCTACCGGCGGCCGCTGGTCACCAGGCGCTACGTCGACCCGCTGCGGATGTTCGACGCCCACACCTACGACAAGGGCGCCCTGGTGCTGCACATGATCCACGAGCTGGTGGGCGAGGACGGCTGGCGGCAGGGCGTCCGGCTCTACCTGGCGCGCCACGCCCTCGGCACCGTCGAGACTCACGACCTGGAAGCGGCCTTCGAGGATGCCACGGGCGTGGAGCTGGGAGCGCTGTTCGATCAGTTCGTCTACCGCGCCGGTTACCCCGAGCTCAAGGTGCACTGGGAGTACCAGGCCGCCGCGGGCCTGGTGCGCCTCGAGGTGCGGCAGACCCAGGAGCTGGACGGGGCGACCGGCCTGTTCTCGTTCCCGCTGGAGGTGGCGCTACTCGACGAGCGGGGAGCGCCGGTGGTGCATCGTCTGGCCATGGCCGCGCGGCCGCTGCAGGACCTCTTCGTCGCCTGCCCGGCCCGCCCGCGCACCGTCGTCGTCGATCCGCGGGGTGCGCTGCTCAAGACCCTCGATTTCGACAAGCCGGTTGCCGAATGGGTCGAGCAGCTGCGGTCACCGCTGCCGCTCGCGGCGCAGCTCGACGCGGTGCGGGCGCTGGCCGAGCTGGGCAGCGACGACGCGGTGGCGGGGCTCGGCGAGGCGCTGCTCCATCACCGCTTCTTCGGCTTGCGGCAGGTCGCGGCGGCGGCGCTGGCCCGCATCGGCACCGCCTCGGCGCTGGCGGCGCTGCGGCCGGGCGCCGGCGACCCCGATGCGCGCGTCCGGGCGGCGGCGCTGGCCGGCTTCGGCGCTTTCCCCGATCATCCCGAGCTGATCGCGCCGCTCGGGCGCGCCCTGACCGGCGACGCCAGCTATCGCACCCGTGCCGCCGCCGCGACGGCGCTCGGGCATTTCGAGGAACGCCGCGCCGAGGTGACGCCACTGCTGCTGCGGGCGCTCGGCCAGCGCAGTTTCCTCGAGGAAGTGCCGCGGGCGGCGATCCAGGCCCTGGCCGGCCTTGGCGCCCCCGAGGCTTTCGCCCAGGCGCAGCGCCTGGCCCGCTACGGCAGCCCGCAGCCGGGCCGCGCCGACGCCATGCTGGCGCTCGCCGTCTATGCCCACGGCCGCGACGACGCGCGGCACCGCGAGGTCCGGCGGATCCTCGAGGACTACCTGGACGACCCCGATTTCACGGTGCGCACGCGGGTTCCCGAGGCGCTGGCCGAGCTCGGCGACCCGGCCGCGATCCCGGCGCTGCAGCGCAGCCTGCGGGCCGAGGTGCAGGACGACCAGCGCCACCCCCGCGAGGACGCGCTGCGCGAGCTTCAGGAGACGGCTGCGAAGCCACCGTCCGACGAGACGCTCGAAGACCGCCTGCGGCAGCTGGAGCGCGCCAACGAAGTGCTCCAGGAGCAGCTTCGCCAGTTGCAGGAGCAGCATGGCACCCCGCACTCGTCGACCTCCGGCGCGCCGCAGGCGCCGCCGCGCTGAGCGCCCATGAGCGAGCCCGGCGGCAAGCAGGGGGAGCTCCTGCCGCTCCTGGCGCTGATGCTCCTCGGCGCGGCGTGCGCGGTGGCGATCTACGTGCCGCGCGAAGAGGACGCCTTCATCTACTATCGCTACGCCCTGCACTGGGCGCGCGGCCTGGGCCTGGTCTTCAACCCCGGCGAGCGGACGGAGGGGTTTTCGAGCCCGCTCTGGATGTGGGTCGCCGGCGCGATCGCGCGGCTGGGATGGATCCTGCCGGTGGCGGTGCCGGCGGCGGGGATCGGCTGCGGCGTGGCGACCGTCGCCGCCACCTGGCGCCTGGCCTGCCGGGTGGGGCTCGACCGCTGGGGGCGCCTCGCGGCGCCGGCCGGCCTGGCCCTCTCCTACCCCTTTCTCTATTGGTCGCGCAGCGGCCTCGAGACGCCGTTCTACTCGCTGCTGCTGGTGCTGACCGCCAACCTCTACCTGGCGGCGGAGCATGCGCCGTGCGTCGCTCCCGGGCGGCGGGCGCGGCTGCGGCTGGCGGGCGGCGCGGCCCTTGGCCTGCTCGGCATGGCGCGGCCGGAGGGGTTGCTGTTGCTGCCGCTGGTGGTTGTCGATCGCCTCGTCGACCGCCGAGACCGGCGGGGCGCGGCCCGCTACCTGGTGGCCGCCGCGGTCGTCTACGGCAGTATTCTGGTGTGGCGGTACCAGACCTACGGCAGCCTGGTCGCCAACACCAGCGTCAGGTTCGACCCGTTGCTGGCCGGGCGGGCGGCGAGGCAGCTCGGCGGCTACGTCCTGCAGCTTGGCCTGCTGCCACCGCTGCTGCCGGCGCTGGCCTGGTGGACGATGCGGCGGCCGCGGCCGGACCAACACCGCGCGGTCGCCTTCCTGCTTGCCATGGTGGGCGTCCTGTCGGTGCTGTTCCAGCTCGCGGCCGGCGGCGAGTACCGGGGCGAGTTCCGTTACCTGGTTCCCACCCTGCCCTTCCTGCTGGTGGCGATCTGGTGGTCCGCCGAGCGCCTCGAGATCCCCTGGTGGAGCGCTCGCCGGCCGTTCGCCGCCTGGCCCGGGAGGGCCCTGCTCCTCGGGCTGCTGCTGGCCGGGTCCCTGACCAGGATCGCCCAGGACCTGCCGGCGGCAGGCGAATGGCAGCCACTGGCCAGGCAGTGGACCGTGGACGTCGACGATCCGTCGGACTGGCGCGTCGTCACCAGCCGGTGGTTGGCCCCCCACCTGCCGGACGGCAGCCTGGTCGCCCTCGGCCAGATGGGCAGGATCCCCTACTACCTGGCGGTCGCCGGCCGCGACGTCGCCTTCGTCGACACCCTTGGCCTGGTGGACCGGCAGGTCGCGGCCACCTACCGGCTCGACCACAAGCTGGTCGCCATGGGACGGGCGCTGCTGGCCGGCCGCTCGCTGGACGAGGCGCGCCGCCAGGGTCGCCATGAGCGGGAGGCGAGGTTCACCGCCTACGTCCTCGGCCGGCGTCCGGACCTCATCCTGATCGAGCTGGTGCTGGAACGGTCGCGCCGGCTGCGGACCTTGGTGCAGGACCCCGGCTTCAAGGCGTGCTATCGGGAGGTCGTCGACCTGCCTCTGGACCAGCCCATGGTGCGGGTCTTCGCGCCGCAGCGGGGCCTGCCCGGTGCCTGCCCGCGTCCGGCGGCGGAGCCGGTTCAGGGCGGCGGCTGGGCGCCGGGCGCGCCGGCCAGGTAGGCCGCGCGCCGGACCAATTGCAGCAGCTCGGCGGCGCGCGCCTCGCCGGGCAGCTCCGCGGCGAGAGCCTGCGCCGGCGCCAGCAGCGCCTGCAGGCGGGGCGCGGGGTCCCTGGCGGCCAGGGCCTGCGCCAATCGGACCGCCAGACCCGCCACGCGCAAGGCCGGCGATGCGGCCGACCACGAGAGGTGGAGGTCCGAGACGCGCACGACCAGCGTCGCGACCGGGCCGCCGGTGCGGTTGCCGGCCGCGCCCGGCTCACCTGCCGCGGTGGCTCTGCCGGGCTCGCCCGCGGCGCCTGCCGCGCCTGCCGCGGGTGCCACGCCTGGCGTGGTGGCCTCGGCAGCCGCGGTTGGTGCGCCTGCCGCGGTTGGTGCGCCTGCCGGGCGATGGGAGATCAGCCGCAAGGTGGCGAAGCCGCGTCCTGGCTCCAGCGCGCCGCCTGCCGGCGCGGCGGCGGCGACCGCGCGTCGCCTGCTCTCCGGGCTGGACGATGGCGTGGCGTCGGCTTGGCGGCCGGCAGCGAGCAGCGGCGAGGCCGGCGGAGCGTCTGCCGCGGAGCTGGCGGAGAGGGCGGCGCCAGGCGTGCGCAGCTCGACCTCGTAGAGCGCCGACGCAGCGCCGCGGCCGGCGACGGCGCCGACGCGGCGGAAGCGCGCCACCACTGCCGGATCGAACTCCACCGCCACCGCTTCCGAGCCGGGAAGGCCGCCGAGCCCGCGCGCCGCGAACCGCAGCAGGTAGATGGGACCGCCGCCCGCCAAAGGCGCTCCCTCCGCCGTCAGTCGTGGGCGGCTCGCCGCCGCCCGCTCTGTCTCCAGGTCGAAGGCGTTGGCCAGCTGGTCGATCCGCACCGACGCCGCCAGCGGCAGGCGGCCCGCCGCCAGATCCTGCCGGATTTGGCGGTAGCCGCCCGTGCCGGTATCGGCGCCAAAGCTCGAGCGCAGCGGCGCTGCCTGTCCGCTGAAGGCCGCCAGGCGCGCCGGAGCCGGCGACGCCGCATCCTTAGCCGGCGGGACCGCCGACGCCCCGTTCTTCGGTGGCGGGACGACCGACGCCGCATCCTTCGCCCTCGGTACCAGCGACGTCTCACTCTTCGCCGACGGGTTCGATGACGCCGCGCTCTTCGCCGCCGGGCCCGGCGACGCCTCGCTCTTCGCTGACGGGGCCAGCGCCACCGCGTTCTTCGCCGCCGGCATCGGCGACGCCTCTCTGTTCGCCGGCGGGACGGGCGTTGCCTCACTCTTCGGCGGTACCGGCGCCACCTTGCTCCTCGCCGCTGGAATCGGCGTCACCGGCGCGGCGCCGGCGAAGCCCCGCTCACCCTCCGCCAACCGGCGGCTCGTTCGCTGCTCCGCCTCCTCGTCGAGCACGGACTCGGAGGTAACCTTGATCTCGTCCTCGGCAGCGGGCTTGCCGGCATCACCGCCTGCCCGCGCGCTGGCCGCGGCCTGCATTCCTGCCGAGCCCGCGCCACCCTCGCCGGCGGCGCGGCTGCCGGGAGCGCCAGGCACCTGCTTTGCCGGCGGCGGAGTCGGGGCCGCGGCCGCGCCGGCAGGCGCCGGCGGCCGGGCGGCGCGCAGGAGCGGCACCAAGGCTGGTGGCGGCGGACCGGCGGGCGCGAAAGTCTGGCGCCTTGCCGCCGGCTGGTCCGCCGGCGGCGCCCCGGCCGCCACATCGGCGCTCGGCTCGGCGGGCGTAGCGGAGGGCTCCCCGGCCGGGCCGGTGGGGCCGGCGCCGGCCGGCGGCGGCTGCTGCTGCCGCGGCTGCGGTGGCGCCTCCGCCGGCGGCACCGCCGGCTCGGACCAAGAGCGGGAGGCCGGCGAAGCCGCCCGCTCGGCGCTCTGGCCGGGGGCAGTGGCGCCGGCCCCGGCGGCGCCGGCACCGGGGCTACCGCCGGCGAGCACGGCCATATCGCGCCGGGAGTGGTTTTCCAGGACCCGCAGGCCGATCACGCCGCCGGTGATCGCGGCCGCCATGGCCGCGGCCGCCACCCAGGCGCGCTGCGGTCTCCGAGCGGGTCGCCCGCGCCAACCGTCCTGAGCGTGATGATCGCCGGAGGCTTCGGCCGGCTGGTACCCCAGGCCGGGCCGGACCGGAACGTCCTCGCGCAGCCGCCGCAGCAGATCCGCGGGCGGCGCTCCACCCTCCCGCTGGGCGTGACGGGCGAGGCGCCGCGCCATCCGCCACCGCTCCCAAGGACCCCAGCCGCTCACGGCCTCGCCTCCTCGCCAAGGTGCCGGGCCAGCGTGGCGAGGGCCCGCTTCAGCCGCTTGCGGATCGCCACGCCGCTGACCCCCTGATCGAGGGCGATCTCGCGCACCGACCGTCCACCCCAGTAGAGGGCGGTGACGGTGAAGCGCTGATCGTCGGGCAGCACCATGACGGCCCGCCGCAGGCGGTCGCCGGCTGCCGCCTCGCCCAGCACCTCGTCGGCCGCCGGCGACGGGTCCTGGATCGCCTCCTCGACCCGCTCCTCGAGCGGCACCAGGCGGCGCGGGCGGCGAAGGTGGTTGAGGAAGACGTTGTAGGCGATGCGGCAGAGCCAGGTGGAGAACTGCGCCTGGCCCTGGAAGCCGGCAAGGGCGTCCCAGGCTTTGCGATAGGTTTCCTGAGTCAGGTCGGCGGCCAGGTCCGAGTCGCCGCAGAGTCGCCGCAGCAGGGCGTAGACGCCGCGATAGGTGCGTTCCACCAGGCGCTCGGCGGCCTCCCGGTCGCCAGCCGCCATGGCTGCCAGCAGTCGCGACTCCTGGACCTCGTCCGGCCGCGCCGGAGCGCCCATCTCGCCTCCCCAGGTCTTGCTTGTCATCGCGGTTCCGAGCACAGCCATCCTATCCACTACAGACACCCGGCGACGCGAAGAGGAAACCGGATGCGGGTCAGGCCTCGTCGCGGGCTACCAACTGCACCACCACCTCCATGTGGCCGGTCTGGGGAAAGAGGTCGATCAGGTGGAGGCTTTCGATGCGGTAGACCGGGTCCAGGAGGCGCAGGTCCCGCGCCAGGGTGGCAGCATCGCAGGAGACGTAGGTCAGGCGGCGGGCGCGGCGAGCGGTCAGGGCCTGGCGGACCTTGCCGGTGAGGCCGGCGCGCGGCGGGTCGACGATCACCCGGTCCGGACGCTCCGGCAGCGCCGCGATCCAGGTCTCGACCGCCTGGCAGACTCCCGACACCTGGTACAGCCGGTGGCGCCGCACATTGTTGCGGGCATGGCGGGCCGCCACCCGGTCCGCCTCCACGCTCACCACCCGCCCGTAGCGGCGCGCCAGCGGCAACCCGAACAGTCCGACGCCGCCGTAGAGATCGAACGCCTCGCCTCCCTCCCACGCTCCGACCACCAGCTCCACCAGGCGCGGCAGCAGTTGCCGGTGGACCTGGAAGAAACAGCGCGCATCGTAGGAGAACACGAGATCCCCGACAGTCATGGACACGTCGCCGTGCGGCAATCCCGGCACCAGCGGCGCTGCCGTCACCACGCCGCCGTCTCCGGCCGCCAGGTCGAGCCGGCGGTGCGGCGAGCTGGCCAGAAGGCCCGCGAGCTCGGGCAGCAGCTCCTCGAGCTCCGGTACCAGCAACGGGCAGCGCGACACCGCCACCACCTCGTTGGTGCCGCGGGCGTGGTACCCGACCCGCACCGCTCCAGTGGCAGCGTCGACCGCGGTGTGCAGCTGGGTGCGGAGCCGGTAGCCCCATGGTTGGCCGGACACCACCTCGACGTCGGCGGGTAGCTGAACGCGCCCCAGCCGCGCCAGCGCCTCCATGACGGCTGCCGCTTTGAGCCATGGTTGCAGCGCATCGTCCAGGTGTTGCAGGTCGCAGAGGCCGGTGGCGCTCAGCTCCGGATAGGGGTCGGGGCGGCGTGCGGGGCCGGGCGCCAGCACCTCGACAATCGCCGCCCGGCCGTAGTCCGGATGTCGTTCGGTCAACCGCACCCGCAGGCGGTCGCCGGGAGCCGCCCGCGCGATGAAGATCGGTACCCCCTCGAGCCGCGCCAGCCCGTCGCCGCCCAAGACCAGCTTTTCGACCTCGACCTCGGCCTCCTCGATCAGCGCCAGCCGCAGGCCCGGGGCCGGAGGTGCGACGTGCGCCGCCTCTCGGGGAGGCCGCTCGGAGCGCCGGTGGCGCTGAGCCTGTTCCTGCCCTGCCACCCGCCGGTTGCGGTCCGGACCCTTTGCCCGCCGGTCGCGGTCCGGGCCAGTTGCCCGCCGGGCGCGGTCCGGACTCGTCGCCCGCCGGTTGTGGTCCGGGCCTGGCGCCCGCCGATCGCGGTCCGAACTCGTCGCCTGCCGGTTGTGGTCTGGGCCTGGCGCCCGCCGATCGCGGTCCGGACTCGTCGCCCGCCGGTCGTGATCCGGGCCTGGCGTCCGTGGGTCGCGGTCCGGGCCAGTCGCCCGCCGGTCGCGGTCCGGGCCTGGCGTCCGTGGGTCGCGGTCCGGGCCAGCTGCTCGCCTGGCGCGGTCTGGGCCTTCCGGCCACCGGGGCCGTGCCGGCATCTCCAGCCGGCCCGGTTCAGCCGGCCCCCCATTCGGCCGGGGACGCGCTGGGCGCCCTCGCCGATCCGCCTCTTGGGAAGCGCCCCGCCCCCGCGGCATCCGGGGCCTTGACGGGCCCTCCGCCGGCCGGGATCGCTCCGGCCGGCCCGGCCGATCCGCCCTCTGGTAGGAGCCCGCCCCTTCCGCTCGCCGAGGCCGTTCCGGACCCTTCGCCAGCTCCGGACCCTCCGCCGGCGCCGACCCATCCACCTTCTGGTATCGGCTCGAGCCCGCCGCTCGCCCGGGCCTTTCCTGACCCGTGCGGTTCCGCTCGCCCCCCCCGGGCCTTTCTGCCCGTTGGTACCGATCCGGGCTTCCTACGCGCCCCGAGCGTTCGGTACCCCCGACACGGCTTCGCTCGGACCCCCCGGGCCTCTCTGTCCTTTGGTACCGATCCGGGCTTCCTGCGTGCCCCGAGGGTTCTGCACCCCCGACACGGCTCCGCTCGGCCCCCCCGAGCCTCTCTGCCCTCTGGTACCGATCCGCGCCTCCTGCGCGCCCCGAGCGTTCCGCATTCCCGGCACGGCTCCGCTCCGGCCGCCCAGGCCCTCCCGCTCTCTCGTGCCGACCCGGGGTCGCCGGCCGCCGCGGCCGCTCCGGGCGCCGCACGCGACTCCGGTCAGGGGGGGGCCCCGGCCGATCCGACCCTCCGGGCCGACCCGGGATCTCCGGCCGCACGGTCCGCCCTTGCCCCTCCTCCCCTCGGGGTCCAACCCGTGGCGCCGGCCGCCTGGGCGCTGGCCCCACCGGCCGCTGGGGGCCAGGTGGCCCCTCCGGCCTCTCGACTCGCGGCGGCCGCCGCTCTCCTCCGGCACCGCCACCCGGCCCCTGCCGCCGCCCCGCGCCCGGCTTGGCGCCGCGCGCCTCACCCGGCCCGCTCCCGGGCCCGCGCGCCCCGGACGGGCGCCGCCCGCCGCTTCCCGCGCTGCCACCGCTTCCCGCGCTGCCACTGCCTCTCGCGCTGCCACCACCTCCCGCGTGGCCACCGCCTCCCGCGCGGCCGCCACTCCCCGCGCGGCCACCGCCATCACGGCGGCCACCACCACCTCCGCCGCCGCCACCCTTCCCCACCGGCCGCGGCATCAGGGCGCCCCTCGGAGCAGCAGGTGGATTCGCGGCGCCAGGGCCGGCAGACGGCGCTCGATCTCGGCCCGCAGCTCTTCCGGGCGATGGCGGCGCGATAGATGGTGAAGCACGATGGCGTCGTTTTCGAAACGCTCCGCCTGGCGCTCGATGTCTTCGATGTGCAGGTGCTTGTAGCGGTCGCCGCCGCCGCGTTGCGCCTCGCCGAGGAAAGTGCACTCGAGCATCAGGATGCGGCTGCGGAAAAGCGCCGGCGCCAGCTCGAAGACCCGCGGCCCGGTGTCGCCACAATAGGACAGCCAGAGCTCCTCCACCACCTCGGCGGTGGCGACGCCACGCTCGCGCAACGCCACCAGCTCATGCCCGGAAAGCCCCGCCAGACCGGCGGCCAGCCGCCGCTTGCGGCGCACGAGGTGGTACCCCAGGCTGGGCACCACGTGGTCGGTGGCGAAGGCCTCGACCTCCAGGTCGCGGCCGACCTCCACCCGCGCGCCGGCGGCCAGCGGCACGATCTCGAAGCGATAGCGCGCGCGTTCCAGCCGCTCGGCGGCGGCGGCCAGCGCCGCCAGCGGCTCGGCGATCTCGGCCGGACAGAAAACACGGGTGCCGGCGTTCTGGTGCAGCGAACGCTGCGACAAGACGTACGGCAGCCCGAGCGCGTGATCCAGATGACCATGTGAGAGGAAGACGTCGCGGGCTCCCGCCAGCTGCGTGGCACCGCGGCCGGTGTCGAAGGCCAGCCCCGGCGGATGGATGCGGAACCAGGTCTCGTCGCCGGCCAGCGACCAGCCCTCGATCGCCAGGTCGCCCAAACGCAGCTCAGCGGGCCGCACTCGATCCTGCCTCCTGTGGCCCGTCCCGTGCGTCGCGAGCCCCGGGGTCCGGGCGCCCCAGGCCCGGCCGGATGGGCACAGCGCCGGATTGCATAAGCGAGGGAACCGTGCTGGCCACTGGTCGGGGGGTCTGCGGGTCGCCGGCCGAGCACCGGCGCGGCCAGCGTAGCACAGCGCCCGCCGCTCAATGCCCGCCGCTCAATCGGTCGGGTTGCCGTCGCCCTGCTCGCCGTGCTTGCCGCCGCCCCGCCACTGCGAGTCGCGACGGGCGAAGACGTCCATCTCCCTCGGCACCTCGATCAGGGTGCGGGTCATGGCGGGATCGCAGACGTCGTTCTCGCACTCATAGACATAGACGTTCCAGCCTTCGCGGCGGTGGTAGGCGGAGAGCGTCTGGTAAGTATTGCAGTGGCCGCACTGGACCGAGATGTTGCGGATGTCGATCTCTTCGCTCATGATGCCTCCTCGGCAGCCGCCATCATCTCTCAATTTGCCACCACTTGGCCTGCCGCTTGCACATTCGTAAATGGCCATGAGTCTGTTGGATCTAGCATTCCCTTTGCTACTGCTGGCGGCCGGCGACCCCGGAGCGGCCACCGCAGCGATGCCTGCGGCTTCCCGCCCCGCTCCGCCCCCCGCCGCCACAGCGGCCACCGCAACCCCCGCAGCCGGACCGGCCGGGCTGGCAGGACCGGCCGGCGACACGGCGCGGTTCCAGGACGAGGTGGCAGTCAACGACGTGCTGGTGCCGGTCATGGTCCGCACTCGATCCGGCTATGCCAACCATCTGGAAGCCAAGGACTTTCGGCTGTCGGTCGACGGCCGGCCGGTGCGTATCGAGAGCTTCGACAAGAACTCCGAGGCACCCACCAGCCTGGTCTTCCTGCAGGATCTCTCGGGCAGCATGGGCACCGGCGACAAGATCGGCCTGAGCCAGGAGGTCGTGCGCCATTTCGTCACCCAGGCGCTGCCGGGAGACGAGTTCGCGGTCGCCACCTTCGCCAGCGGCCGCGGCGAGGTGGAGGTCCCCTTCACCGCCGATCGCGAGGCCATCCTGGACGCGGTCTCGCGCTGGCAGGGCTGGGGCACCACCGCGCTCCACGACGCCGTCGCCTGGATCCCCGAGATCTCCGCCGAGGGGCGCAACAGCCGGCGATTCGCCGTCCTGGTCACCGACGGCGTCGACAACGCCAGCGCCCTTTCGCCCGAGCAGGCACGCGAGATCGTGCGCACGGCGCAGGTGCCGGTCTATGTCCTCGGACTCGGCAGCGGCAACCCCTACGAGCTGACGGCCGAGGGCAAGAAAGTGTACCGTTACGCCGACGTCCTCAACCTGCTGGCCGGGGCCACCGGCGGCCGCTACTATCCGATCTCCCGGTCCGCGGACCTCCCCAAGGCGCTCAAGGCCATCGGCGAGGACCTCAGGCACCAGTACGTGCTGGGCTTCTCGACCCGCGAGGGCGAGCGCAGCTACCGCCACCTGCGGGTCGAGGTGACGGCGAAGGGCCTGGGAGATCGCACCACCGTGGTTTTTCGCCGCGGTTACAAGGGACCGCCGCCAGCCGGCGGTTGAACCAGAGGGGAGTGCCGCACCAGCCCGCCGGCTGCTTCGGGGGCGCAGCGGAGCCGGCCTTCTCCCTCAGCTCAAGGAGGTATCACCGATGCGGTTCAAATCATTGACTGTCGTCCTCGCCGCGGCGTTGCTGGCCATCGCCGTCACCGGGTGCGCCACGAAGAAGTACGTCAAGGAAGAGACCGGGACCGTGAACACCCGCGTCGACCAGGTGCAGGGTCAGGTCGAGCAGGCGCAGACCAAGCTCAACGACCACGAGCAGCGCATCGCCGCCAACGACCAGCACATCGCCGCCACCGACCAGAAGGTGGGCGAGATCTCGAAGACCGCGCAGGAGGCGCTGCAGCGCGCTCAGGATGCCGGCAAGCTGGCCGAGGGCAAATTTCTCTACGAAACGGTGCTGACCGACGACAAGGTGAAGTTCGGCTTCAACAAGAGCCAGCTCTCGCCCGAGGCCAAGGCGGCGCTCGACGACTTCGCGCAGAAACTCAAGGCCGAGAACAAGTCGGTCTACGTCGAAGTGCAGGGCCACACCGACAACGTCGGCTCGGCCAAATACAACCAGGAGCTGGGCGAAGCCCGGGCCTCGGCGGTGCGGCTCTATCTCAACGAGAAGCAGGGCTTCCCGCTGCACCGCATGAACGTCATCTCTTACGGCAAGACCGCTCCGGTCGCCGACAACAAGACGCGCCAGGGGCGCGCCAAGAACCGGCGGGTGGCGCTGGTCGTCCTGCAGTAACCAGGCGGCCGAGGGGCGCACCGCATCGCCGCACCGGCCCATCCGGCCGGGCCGGTCCGGCGATGCGCCCGCTCGCTCTATCCGATCGCTTCGTTGAAGGTTCGCTCTAGTCTAGCTGCCGGCTTCCCGGATGATCTTCTTGACGGTGTCCCCGTCGGTGAGGCCGGGCTGCAGATAGCGCAGGCCGCCGCGCTTGTCGATCACCAGCAGGGTCGGCAGCGCCGTGATGCCGAGGTCGTCGGAGATCTTGCCGTCGCTGTCGAGCAGCACCGGATAGGGGAACGGGTTCTCCTTGAGGAAGCCACGGACGGTGTCCTCGGGCTCGCCCATGTCGGCCGCCAGGAACTGCACCCCGTGCCCTTGCAGATCGCGGGACACCGGCTCGAGGATCTGCGCCTGGATGCGGCAGGGAGCGCACCAGGTCGCCCAGAAGTCCACCACTACCACCTTGCCCGGGTAGTCGAGCGGACCGAGCGTTCTCCCGTCGGTCGTCTTCAGCCGGAACGCCAGCTTGGGGTCGTGCGCGGTGCCGGCGGTTGGGCCGCCGCAGGCCGAGGCCGACCAGCCGGCCAGGAAGATGGCCACCGCCGGACACAGCCAGCAGAGGGACGAGCGTCGCCGATCTCTCGCAGTCATGGTGCGCCAAGCATAAGCCATCCGCGCCGCCAACGTCATGCCCCCGCGGGTCGTCCGGTCGCCCGGTGTCCGCCGACGGGGGGGTGCCTTCCAGGTGTCGTCCCGATCGGCCCGAATCAGCTACAGCCGCTGGTCGAGCCGCAGTTGACGCACTTGTAGCAGCTGCCGTTGCGGACCATGATGGCGCCGCACTCGTGGCAGGTCGGGGCGTCCTGCTGGTAGAGGAAGACCGGGCGCACCTGGGTGAAGGGCGAGACCGTGGCCGATGCCTGTGCCGGTGCGGGCACCGGAGCCGGCATCGGCAGGGCCTGGCCATGGGGCTCGAGCCGGCCGCCGCCGGCCAGCGGCATCGTGGTCTGCAGCGGCGTATAGCCGCCGGCCTCCGGGGAGGGGCTCTGGGCGCCGGGCGCGGGCTCGCGCAGGATCACCCCGGCGGCCTCCTTGCCCTCCCGCGACAGGAACTTCGACGCCAGCCAGCGGAATATGTAGTCGGTGATCGACTTGGCGATCGGGATCTCCGGGTTCTTGGTGAAGCCGGAAGGCTCGAAGCGGGTGTGGCTGAACTTGTCCACCAGGGTCTGCAACGGCACCCCGTATTGCAACGCGATCGAGATCGAGGTGGCCAGGGAATCCATCAGCCCGGAGATGGTCGAGCCCTCCTTGGCCATGACCAGGAAGATCTCTCCCGGCTGGCCGTCCTCGTAGAGCCCCACCGTGATGTAGCCCTCGTGCTCGTTGATCGAGAACTTGTGGGTGATGGCGCGCCGCTCGTCGGGGAGCTTGCGCCGCACCGCCCGCCGCTCCTGCAGCGGGGCTGGCGCGGGCGCCGCTGCGACCGCCGCGGGCATGGGCGCGGGCGCCGCCTGAGCCAGGCCGGACACGGCAGCCGGCGGCGTTGCCGGGGCCGCCGCCGACGCGGTGTCCTTGCGGGTCGACAGCGGCTGGCTGCGCTTGCAGCCGTCGCGATAGATGGCGACCGCCTTCAGGCCGAGCTGCCAGCCCTCGAGGTAGGCCTGCAGGATCTCGTCCGGCGTCGAGTCCTCGGGCATGTTGATGGTCTTGCTGATGGCGCCCGAGACGAACGGCTGCACCGCCGCCAGCATCCGCAGATGGCCGGTGTAGTGGATGGACCGCGAGCCCTGGGCCGGCTTGAAGGCGCAGTCGAAGACCGGCAGGTGCTCGGGCTTGAGGTGCGGCGCCTCCTCGATCGTGTCGTGCTCGTCGATGAACTCCACGATCTCGCGCACCTGCTCGCGATCGTAGCCGAGCCGCTTGAGGGCGCGCGGCACCGTGTTGTTGACGATCTTGATCATGCCGCCGCCGACCAGCTTCTTGTACTTGACCAGCGCGATGTCCGGTTCCACCCCGGTGGTGTCGCAGTCCATCATGAAGGCGATGGTGCCGGTCGGCGCCAGCACCGAGATCTGGCTGTTGCGCAAGCCGTAGAGCTCGCCGAGCTCCACCACCTCGTCCCAGGCGCGCTTGGCGGCCTGCAGCAGATCGAGCGGCGCATGCGCCGGATCGATGCGCTTGATCGCGTCGCGGTGCTTGCGCATCACGTCCAGCATCGGCTCGGCGTTGACGGCGAAGTCGGCGAACGGCCCGAGCGCCGCGGCCATGCGCGCCGACTGCGCGTAGGCCGATCCCGACATCAGGGCGGTGATGCCGGCGGCATAGTCGCGCCCGACCTCGGAATCGTAGGGCAGGCCGCGCGCCATCAGCAGCGCGCCCAGGTTGGCGTAGCCCAGGCCCAGCGGCCGGAACCGGTGCGAGTTCTCGTCGATGCGCGGCGTCGGATAGCTGGCGAAGTCCACCAGCATCTCCTGCGCCGAGATCACCACCTCGCAGGTGTGGCGGAAGCTCGCCACGTCGAAGCCGCTTTCCGGCTCGTAGAAGCGCATCAGGTTGATCGACGCCAGGTTGCAGGCGGTGTCGTCGAGGAACATGTACTCGCTGCAGGGATTGCTGGCGTTGATGCGGCCGGTGCCGGCGCAGGTGTGCCACTCGTTGATGGTGGTGTCGTACTGCACGCCGGGGTCGCCGCACGCCCAGGTCGACTCGGCGATCATCCGCATCAGGTCGCGCGCCCGGTAGGTGCCCATCGGCGCGCCGGTGGTGCGCGCGGTGGTCGTCCACTCGCCGTCGGCGAGCACGGCGCGCATGAACTCGTCGGACACCCGCACCGAATGGTTGGCGTTCTGGTAGGCGATCGAATCGTAGGCGCCGCCGACGACGTTGAAGCCGCCGCTGAAGCCGGCCTCGATCAGCGCCCAGGCCTTGCGCTCCTCGACCTCCTTGCAGCGTATGAAGTCGACGATGTCGGGGTGGTCGACGTCGAGCATCACCATCTTGGCGGCGCGGCGAGTCTTGCCGCCGCTCTTGATGACGCCGGCGAAGGCGTCGAAGCCTTTCATGAACGACACCGGCCCGGAGGCGGTGCCGCCGCCGGCCAGCAGTTCCCGCGAGGAGCGCAGCTTGGACAGGTTGCTGCCGGTGCCGGAGCCGTACTTGAACAGCATGCCCTCGGTCTTGGCCAGGGTGAGAATCGACTGCATGGTGTCCTCGACCGCGTTGATGAAGCAGGCCGAGCACTGCGGCTTGTCCTCGATGCCGACGTTGAACCACACCGGCGAGTTGAAGCAGGCGTACTGGTTGAGCATGATGTGGGTGAGCTCGGCATGGAAGGTGTCGCCATCCTCGGGGGTGGCGAAATAGCCGCCGGCGCGGCCCCAGCCGGCGATCGTGTCGACCACCCGGCCGATCAGCTGCCGCACGCTGTGCTCGCGTTGCGGCGAGCCGAGCTGGCCGCGGAAATACTTCGACACCACCACGTTGGTGGCGGTCTGCGACCAGCTCTTCGGCACCTCCACCCCGCGCTGCTCGAAGACGATCTCGCCTTTCTCGTTGGTGATCAGGGCGTCGCGGACCTCCCAGTCGACGGCGTCATACGGGCTCACCTCCGGAGCCCCGGAGCGTCCCGCGGCCACCGGAGCGCCTGCCGCCGCCGTTGCCGCGGCCGGGGCGGTCCCGGGCGTGGTGAAGAAGCGCGGGAAGCGCAGGCCGGCGGCGCCTGCGGGAGTGGCGCCAGTGGCGGGAGTGGGCTGGTTGCGGTTCGCGTGGCCTCTCGTCTCCTCGGAAAGTGGGGTCTGCGGCTCCATGCTGTCTCTCCTCGAAGTGAATCGAAGTTTGCTACGCACCGACCTGGCGACGGCGAGTGGACGCAAAGGGCATCCTACCCCAGGCTCGCCGGCCTGTCAAGGCGCCAACCACTAGATATTGTGGTTGGTACCCCCTCGCCGCCCAGAGGTGGTGCTTCTGCTGCAAAGCGTTCCACCGCCCGGCGGCGTGGCGCCGCCGCCTATAATCCTCGCATGGCCAACGACGACGCCGACGATCGCCGCGACCGCCCGGCCGCCACCCTCGAGTCCGCCGCGCGCCGCCGCCGGCCGGCGCCGGCGCCCTCTCCACCCGCGCCACCCGCGCCCGCGCCGGCCGGCGGCGGCGCGCGCGACACCTCCTCCGGCATCCCCGTCGCCGCCGCCTACCGGCCGGCCGACCTGGCGGGCATCGATTACGGGCGCCAGATCGGCGACCCTGGCGTGCAGCCGTTCACCCGCGGCATCTACCCGGACATGTACCGGCGGCGCCACTGGACGATGCGCCAGTACGCCGGTTACGCCAGCGCCGAAGAGTCCAACCGGCGCTACCGCTACCTGCTGGCGCACGGCACCACCGGCCTGTCGGTGGCCTTCGACCTGCCGACCCAGATCGGCTACGACTCCGACCATGCGCTCGCCCGCGGCGAGGTCGGGCGGGTGGGGGTGGCGATCGACTCCATCGAGGACATGCGGCGGCTGTTCGAGGGCATCCCTCTGGACCGGGTCACCACCTCGATGACCATCAACTCGACCGCCGCCATCCTGCTGGCGCTCTACCTGGCAGTCGCCGAGGAGCAGGGCATCGCCTGGGAGAAGGTCGGGGGCACGGTCCAGAACGACATCCTGAAGGAGTACGCCGCCCGCGGCACCTACATCTACCCTCCCCGCCACTCGCTGAAGCTGGTCACCGACGTCATCGCCTTCTGCGCCGAGCGGGTGCCGCGCTGGAACCCCATCTCGATCTCCGGCTATCACATGCGCGAGGCGGGCTCGACCGCCGTGCAGGAGGTCGCCTTCACCCTCGCGCACGGTCTGGCCTACGTCGAGGCCGCCCTGGCCGACGGTCTGGCGATCGACGACTTCGCCCCGCGGCTGTCGTTTTTCTTCAATGCTCACAACAACTTCCTCGAAGAGGTGGCGAAGTTCCGGGCCGCCCGGCGGCTGTGGTCCGAGCTGCTCCGGGAGCGCTTCGCGCCGCGCGACGAGCGCTCTCTCTGGCTGCGCTTCCACACCCAGACCGCCGGCTCGACACTGACCGCGCAGCAGCCAGCGAACAACGTGGTGCGGGTGGCCCTGCAGGCTTTCGCGGCGGTCTGCGGCGGTACCCAGTCGCTGCACACCAACGCCCTCGACGAGGCGCTCGGCCTGCCCACCGAGGAGGCCGCGCGGCTGGCGCTGCGCACGCAGCAGGTGATCGCGCACGAGAGCGGCATCGCCGGCGTCGCCGACCCGCTCGGCGGCAGCTACGTGATCGAGGCCTGGACCGACGCGATCGTTTCCCGTGCCCGCGACTACATCCGCCGCATCGACGAGATGGGCGGCGCGCTCGCCGCGCTCGAGGCGGGCTTCCAGCAGCGCGAGATCGCCGACGCCGCCTACCATTACCAGCTCGCCGTCGAGGAGGGGCGCGAGAAGGTGGTGGGGGTCAACGCCTTCGCGGCAGCCGCCGGCGAAGCCGAGGCGCCGACCGTGGCGCTCACCATCGACCCGGAGGCGGAGCGCGCGCAGGTGGAGCGCCTGCGCGCCCTGCGCCAGCGACGCGACGCCGCCCGTGCCACCGCGGCCCAGGAGGCGCTGGGGGCCGCCGCCGCCGAGGGGCGCAACGTCATGCCCGCCATCCTCGACGCGGTGCGCGCCGAGTGCACGCTGGGCGAGATCGCCGACACCCTGCGCACGGTCTTCGGCGAGTATCGCGACACCACTGCCGATTGAGCGCCCCAACTCCCCCGGTCGGGCTCTGTGCCATTCGGCCGGGCCGGGGCCGGCCGGACCGAGGGGCGCGACCAACGGGCTCGCTGCGGGCCAGTGCCGCGATCGGGCTGCTTGCCTCGCCCGGTTGAGTCGCGCCCCTCGATCCGTCCGACCTTTGGCCCTGCGCTGCCTCGCGAACCGCCGGTCTTGGGTCGGCGAACACGGCTGCGATCCATGAGATCAAGGGATCCAACACGCGAGCAGGACGTCATGGGAGTCGCGGTTCGGCGCTAACCGCCACGATTATTTACTTATTGCGCCAAATCTGTCATGCTGAATCTAATTGAACACATTCTCATCTCTTTGAGATGAAAGGAGATCACATGTGGACACGGAGCGTGCAGTCTACGATCACCTTGGCGGTTGCCTTGCTGACACTCGCCGGCACCCGCGCCAACGCCACCACGATTCGGACCTTTGTTTCCGGCTCTGGCAGTGACTCGAACCCCTGTACCCAATCGGCCCCCTGCGCCACCTTTGCGGGCGCCCTGACCAACACGTCAACGGGTGGCGAGATCTACGTCCTCGACGCGGCTGACTATTCGACCACGGGCGGAACCACGACCATCAACAAGCCGGTCTCGATCATCGGCGCCGGAGCGCGGGGCGGCATAACCGGCGAGGTGCTGATCGCCACGACCGGCCTGGTGCTGCTCAAAGGAATCGACATCGACGCCGCGGGCAATGCGGGGATCTTCTCTACGACTTCGGGCGCCAATCTGGTCGTCGACGATTGCACGATCGTGGACGCGCTGTGGGGCATCTATTTCGGCCCGTCCGGCAGCGCGCCCTCCAACCTGGTGGTCAGGAACTCGGTCATCTCCAACTGCTTGCTCTTTGTCGGCCCGCCATCGGCCGTGGCAGGCATCCAGGTCCAGGGCGCCTCGACCGGCATCGTCGACGTCACCATCGACAATGTCATGCTGGACAACAACTGGCATGGTGTGTATGCGTTGGATTACACCAACGTGACGATCCGCAACAGCACGCTCACCCAGAGCACGCACAGCGGCCTCCGCGCAGAATCGCTCACCGGCGGCACCGTCAACGTCGTGCTGGCGCACAGCGAGTCGAGCCACAACCTCGGCAACGGAGTGGTGGCAATAGGGACCGGCGCCACGATACGGATCAGCGAGGTGGCGATCACGGACAACGCCGTCGGGATCAACTATACGACGGGCGGCGCCGTCATCTCGTTTGGCAACAACAGCGTGGGTGGCAATCTAGCCAGCCTGAGCCCCAGCTCCACCGTCGCCCTGCAGTGAGACCAGGGACGAAGCTGCGGCAGCGATCGGCAGGCGGCCGGCCAAGGGCCTGCGCGAGTGACCGGGAGCGGACCGTCTCATTCCTCCGGGTCGGTGGCGGGCGGTGGCTCGGTGGTGTAGTAGGATGGCGCCACTTTTTCGTGACGCCGGCAGCATTCGGGGCACCATCCGGGGCCTTGAACGTCAACCCTCTCGGAGGTCTCTTCTCATGGCCAACTCCCTCTTCGCCACCAAGCCGATCGAGGAGCTCAAGCAGCAGGCCGACGCCGGTGGCGAGCACGGCCTGAAGCGCTGCCTCTCCGCCCTCGACCTGACCACGCTGGGCATCGGCGCGATCATCGGCACCGGCATCTTCGTGCTGACCGGCCAGGCGGCGGCGGCCTACGCGGGCCCGGCGATCGTCCTCTCCATGGTGCTGGCCGGCGTCGCCAGCGCCCTGGCCGGCCTGTGCTACGCCGAGTTCGCCTCGACCGTGCCGATCGCGGGCTCCGCCTACACCTACGGCTACGCCACGCTCGGGGAGTTCGTCGCCTGGATCATCGGCTGGGACCTGATCCTCGAGTATGCGCTGGGCGCCGCCACCGTCTCGGTCGGCTGGTCGGGCTACATGGTGAGCTTCCTCAAGGACTTCGGCATCCAATTCCCCGCCGCGCTGAGCGCCGCGCCCGGCACCGCCGTCATGCTCGCCGGCGGCGAGAAAGTGACCGCGGTCTTCAACCTGCCGGCGGTGGTGATCGCCGTGCTGGTCACCATGCTGCTGGTGGTCGGCATCCAGGAATCGGCGCGGGTCAATTCCGTGATCGTCATCATCAAGGTGCTGGTGGTGCTGATGGTGATCGCCGCCGGCGCGATGTTCATCAACACCGGCAACTGGCATCCCTTCATCCCCAAGAACACCGGCGAGTTCGGCCACTACGGCTGGAGCGGCATCCTGCGCGGCGCCGGCGTGATCTTCTTCGCCTACATCGGCTTCGACGCCGTCTCGACGGCGGCGCAGGAGGCGCGCAACCCGCAGCGCGACATGCCGATCGGCATCCTCGGCTCGCTGGTCATCTGCACCATTCTCTACGTGCTGGTCTCCGGAGTGATGGTCGGCCTGGTGCCCTACACCGAGCTCGGCGTGCCGGCCCCCATGGCAATCGCGATCGACGCCACCAGGGCGCACGCCGGCACCGGTTTCATGGGCAGCCTGATGGGCGTCATGCCCTACCTGGTCAAGCTCGGCGCCATCGCCGGCCTGACCTCGGTGATGGTGGTGATGATGCTCGGCCAGCCCCGCGTCTTCATGTCGATGGCCAACGACGGCCTGCTGCCGGAGTGGGCCAGGAAGGTCCACCCGCGCTTCCGCACCCCCTACGTCACGACCATCGTCACCGGCGTGGTGGTGAGCCTCGCCGCCGGCTTCACGCCGATCACGGTGCTCGGCGAGCTGGTCAGCATCGGCACGCTGCTCGCTTTCGTCATCGTGTCGCTCGGCATCATCGCCCTGCACTACAAGCGGCCGGACCTGGAAAGGGCCTTCCGCACCCCCTGGGTGCCCTTCGTGCCGGCGCTCTCGGCGCTGGTGGCGCTCGGCCTGATGGCCGGCCTGCCCGGGGCCACCTGGCTGCGCCTGATCGTCTGGATGGTGATCGGCGTCGTGGTCTACTTCCTGTACGGCTACCGGCACAGCGAGCTGCGCGCCCGGTCACGGTAGCGGGCGGAGCGCAGCCGGCGGCGGCTACTTCTTGGCGGGCTTTTCCGGCGCCAGCGGCGGTGCGGCACGCACCGCCGCCAGCCGGTCCTGGATCTCCTTGAGCTTCGACTCGGGCAGCAACAGCACCGTGTCGCGCCCGCTGGCGCGCGCCGGCACGCCGTGCGCCGCGCCGGCGGCACCGCCGCCGGCCAGCGGCGGATAGAGCGTCAGCGTCTCGTTGCCGGCCAGGCCGCCCCGCAGCTCGACGGTGATCGCCGGCTTGGCGGCGCCCCCGCCCGCGCCCCCTCCAACACCGCTCGCGGCGGCCTCGGCCGCACTGAGCAGGCGATCGGCCTTGGCATCGGTGAGCGCGAACAGCAGGTCGGAGACCGGCATGTAGGAGATCGTCGTCGCGCCGCGCTTCCAGTCGGTGCCGCTGCGCGACAGCGACACCGCGCCGCGGTCGTCGCGCACCACCGCCGCATCCACCTGGTGCACCTCGAGGCCCGAAAGCTGCGGCGAGCGCCAGTCGGCGGGCGGCCGGGAAAGCGTTTCGGGCAGCGGCGAGCGGGTCTCGAAGACGGTGTCGCCGACCCGCGCCAGGGTCAGGTTGCCGGCCGGCTCGGGTGGCGCTCCGGGCTGAGCCGGGGCCGCCGGGGCCGGGGCCGGATGGCTGGGACCCAGCTCGACGCGGAAAGGCTGCGGCTGGCCGGTGACGACCGCTTCGAGCACCGCCCGCGGCGGCGAGGGCATGGCCGGCGGCGGCGCGGCAAAGGTCTCCGCCGTCAGCCCGGAGAGGTCGGTGAGCAGCTTCTCGACCTGGTCGCGGTCGGCGCGGTCGGCGATCGGGCTCTCGAGCCAGAAGCGGTCGCCGCGCCGAGCCAGCACCACCCGCGGCCCGCCGCCGACGGTCCAGGCCAGGCGCTCGACGGCGTCGCGGTTGCCGTGGAACATCTGGCGGTCGCGCCAGTCGCCCGGCGGCTTCTGCACGTCGGCGAGCAGCGAGTCGCTCACCACGTAGGCCTGCGGCTGGCCGGCGATGGCCACGATCGCCTGGCCGCCGGTGGGGACGGCGGCGCCGATGTCGAGCACGATTTCTGAGGGATGGTCGGGCTTGCCGGTACTGCCGGGCTTGCCGCCGAGAGTCAGCGCCACCGTCGCGCGCGGCTTGTCGAGGCCCACCTCGGCGGGCACCACCTGGTCGAGGGTACGCGCCTTCTCGAGATTGGCCAGGCTGTCGAGCAGGCGATCCACCGCCGCGGCGTCGGCCGGCGCCGCCAGGGGGCGCGCGAGCCGCCATTCGCCGATCTCCGCCGTGGCGTCCGGCGCCGCGAGAGCGTCAGGCAGCTTGGCCGCGGCGGCTTTCGCCGTCTTCGCCGCCGGCAGCCGCTCGAGTACCACGGTGTCGCCAGCGCCGCCAGCGCTGCCCGCACCGCCCGCGGCGCCGGTGCCGGTCGTGGTCAGCCGCACCCGGGTCACCTGATCCTTCTTGAAGTCGAGCACCTTCTTGGCGCGCTGGGCGCGCTCGTCGCTCGACGGCAGGTCGCGCTCGTAGAAGCGGATGAAGGCGCCGAGAGCCAGCACCAGGATCAACAGCACCAGCAGGGTGCGCGGCCGCACGGTTCCCCTAGCGCCTCCGGCGGATGTGGACGTAGATGCCGGCGGCGACCGCCAGGCCGGGCAGCACCAGCACCGCAAGCACCCAGACCGTGCGCAGCTCGCCGGCGGTGAGGCTCACCCGCACCTGCTCGGTCTTGCGCGCCGGGATGCCCAGCAGCGTCTCGCGCTCCACCAGCCAGTTGAGCGCGTTGGCCAGCAGCATCGCATTGTTGGCGTTGGCCCGCACCAGCTGGTTGACGGCGAAGTCGGAGTCGCCGAAGGCCACCATCCGCGCCGGGCGCGCGCCCGGACTGGCCTTGATCTCGACCGCCACCCCCAGCGAGACCGGCCCGGGCACGTCCTTGTCGTCCTTGGTGACCTGATCGAGATGGGCGAGGTCGGTCTCGCCCCAGCCCTGGCTCGAGGTGTGCAGCAGCTCGGTCACCTCGACGCCACCGCCCGCCGGCGGCGTGCCCTTGCCCATCGAGCGCGCCAGGCTCACCAGCACCGGCAGGCCGCCGGAACGCAGGGCCTTGGTGATCGGGTGCTCGCCGTAGTCCTTGACGAACAGCGTCTCGGAGCCGAAGAACGGCAGCGGGTTGGCGGGGTCGACGACGATGTCGCGCCCGACCTTGACGCCGTAACCGGCCAGCCAGGCCTCCAGCCCGGTGTCCACCAGGCTGGTGCCCTGCAGCGTCGGATCGAGCAGGATCAGCAGCCGGCCGCCGGCCCGCAGGTAGGCCGACAGGGCGTTCAGCTCGGGCGGCAGGAAGGCGCCGGTGGGGCCGGCGATCACCACCAGATCGGTCTTGTCGGGCACCGCCGGCTTGCCCAGCGAGGCCCACTCCTCGATCTCGAAGTTATCGCGGCCCACGATCTCGCGGGCGCTGGACAGGCCGCGCGGGCTGGTGTCGTCGAGCCCATGCTCGCCGTGGCCGGTGGTGAACAGGATCTTCGGCTTGCGGCCCTCGGAGAGCTGCAACAGGGCGCTGGTGAACGCCTGCTCGCCCTTGTAGCCGGTCATCTGCGGCTGCTGCCCCATCTGCACGCCGGAGAAATCGAAATCCGCCAGCTCGGTGGCGTCCACCACCCGGCGGTCGTTGCCGGACGCGAACACCACCCCGGCGGTGGTGACGCCGTAGCGGCGGGCGAGCTGCTCGGCCAGGGCGGCGTTTTTGTCGGGATCGACCAGCCGCAGGTGCAGGCGCGGCGAGGCCGCGGCATAGCGCTGCAGCAATTCGCGGGTGGGTTCGTAGACGTTCTGGTCCGGCGGCATCAGCATCACCACGTCGACGTCGCGGTGCACCTGCCGCAGCACGTCGCGGCTCTTCGGCGACAGCGAGTAGATGCGGCTGCCGGTCCAGTCGAAGCGCTTGTAGTACTTCCAGCCGAAATAGTTGACGATGGCGAGCAGCGCCAGGATCAGCAGGATGCCTGCCGAAAAGGTTCCCGTCTTGACCAGCTGCCGGCGGCTCACGGTTTCCATGCGGTCACCTCCACTTGCGGTCCGCGAGCGCCCGGCTGGCGAGGAAGAGGAAGAAGCAGATCGCCGACGCGTAATAGATCAGATGCCGGCTGTCCACGATGCCCTTGTGGAACTCCTCCATGTGGCCGTACAGGTCGACGTAGCCCAGGGTCTGCTTGGCCAGCTCGTTGTTGAACAGGTTTTCGAGCAGCCCGACCACGAACAGGATCGCCAGCACCGCGAAGGTCATGATGGCGGCGAGCAGCTGGCTGCGGGTGAGCGCCGAGAACAGCACCCCGATCGAGAGGAAGAAGGCGCCCAGGCAGAAGATGCCGAAGTAGCCGCCGGCGATGGGCCCCCAATCGACGCGGCTGTAATGCGAGATGATCAGGCAGTAGGCCACCGTCGGCGCCCACAGCGCGCAGTAGAAGGTGAGCGCCGCCAGGTATTTGCCAACCACC
>DATGHG010000359.1:0-8230 GCA_035308185.1 Thermoanaerobaculia bacterium
ATCCACGGCCACGGCACCGGCCGCCTGCGGCAGGCCATCCGCGAGCATCTGCGGCGCCACGCGGCGGTGCAACAGTCCCGCACCGGCGAGCCCGACGAAGGTGGCAACGGCGCCACGGTGGTGACCCTGCGCGGCGAGAAATGAGCGCCCCGGCGGCGCTGTTTGAAGTCTTGCAATGCCACTGGGCAACGTCAGCCTGACGCCGCAGCTGGTGCAAGCGGTGCGCGACGCGGCGGACATCGTCGCCGTCGCCTCCGACCACACCCGCCTGCGCAAGGCCGGGCGCCGCTACCAGGGCCTCTGCCCGCTGCACAAGGAGAAGACGCCGTCATTCAGCGTCGATCCGGTGCAGGGGCTGTTCTATTGCTTCGGCTGCGGCGCCGGCGGCGACGCTATCAAGCTGCACATGCTGGCGAGCGGCGACGACTTTCCGGCGGCCATCGAGGCCCTCGCCCAGCGCTACGGCATCCCGCTCCCGGCGCGCACCGTCCGCGCCGGCGGCACGCCGGAGCGGGACCTCGAAGGCGCGCTGGGCGCGGCGGCGCGCTTCTTCGCCGCGCAGCTCCGCCAATCCGCGGCGGCGCAGCGCTACCTCGCCGGCCGCCGGGTGTCGCCCGAGCTGATCGAGCGCTTCGGCCTCGGCTACGCCCCCGACAGCTTCCAGGCGCTGATCGACGCGCTGACGCCGCGGGTGTCGCTGGCCGATCTCGAAGCGGCGGGCCTGGTCGGCCGCAGCGACAGCCAGCGACACTACGACCGCTTCCGCCACCGGTTGATGTTCCCCATCCACAACCAGTCGGGGCGGCTGGTCGGCTTCGGCGGCCGCACCCTGGGAGACGACAAGGCCAAGTACATCAACACCGCCGAAACCGAGCGTTTCCACAAGGGGCACCTGCTCTACGGCCTCTCCCAGGCCCGCCAGGAGATCCGCGAGGAGCGGCGCGCGGTGCTGGTGGAAGGCTATTTCGACGTCATCGCGACGGTGGCCAGCGGCCGTACGGGGACGGTGGCGGGCATGGGCACGGCCCTGACCCAGGAACAGGCCAGGCTGCTGGCGCGCTACGCCGACGAGGTGGTGGTGGCCTACGACGGCGACCGCGCCGGCGAGGCGGCCTTCGAGCGCGCCCTGCCGATCCTCCTCGCCGAGGGCCTGGGAGTGCTGCGCGCCCGCTTCGGCGAGGGTCACGACCCCGACTCGCTGCGCCTCGCGAGCGGCGAGGCGGCGGTGGCGGCGGCGATCGACGCCGCCGAGGACGGGGTGGTGTTGCAGCTCCGCGCCGCGATCCCCGCGCCGATGGCGAGCGCCAGGCTGAAGGCGACCCAGGCGGGGGCCGTCGCGGCGCTGCTCGAGCCCATCCGCGATTCCCTGATGCGCAGCGAGTATGCCCGCCGGGCAGCCGAGATGCTCGGCGTGCCGGAGAAGGAATTCTTGAGCCGCCTCAAGGAGTTGAAGGGCTGGCGCGGGGTCGCCGAGGCGCCGAGCCCCGGGGAGGGGAGCGCTGCGGCCCCCGGCGGCGGCGCCACCGGCCCGCACTTGGTGCGGAGCCTCGAGGAACAGGTGCTGTCGAACCTGCTGCAGGCGGGGGCCGCCGAGCCCCTGCCGGCGCTGGCCGAGCTGCCCTCGCCGGCGGTGTTCTTCGACCCGGAGTGCAGGAATATTTACACGGGTTTCCGCACTCTATATGCGGAGGGGGGAGCCGCGGCCGCGGGAGCACGCGCGGTGCTCGCCAGAGTGGCCTCGCAGCAGGCGACGGTTGACCGGATGGCGCAGATTCTGCTAGAAGGGCCGTTTGACCTTGGCCGGTCCGGGCTCTCCGAGTCCCTCGCGCAGCTCCTCCGGCGCTGGCGCCGGCAACGGCTGCGGGAGCTGCTCAGCGAGATCGGCGCGGCACAACGCCAGGGAGACCAGGCGCGGCTGACCAGTCTCCTGGAAGAGAAGACCAGCCTGAGCCAGAGCTTGCATCGCGGCGGCCATTCCGGGGTTGCGGGGGGCGAGGACCGTTGAGACCCCTGAGACCCCTGAGACCCCTGAGACCCCTGAGGATGCCGAGCATGAAGTCCGTCTGTTGCACGAGCACCGAGAGGAGAAACCATTGCCCATCACGAGCCTGACACCCGTCGAAGACAAGTACACCACGGTCAAGCAGCTGGTCGAGCTGGGCAAAGAGAAGGGCTATCTCCTCTACGACGAGATCTACGAGAGCCT
The DNA here is from genome assembly GCA_035308185.1 of Thermoanaerobaculia bacterium. GTDB lineage: Bacteria > Acidobacteriota > Thermoanaerobaculia > Multivoradales > UBA5704 > JASLEW01. The sequence goes on from DATGHG010000359.1 coordinate 2,207, forward strand.
GCCGGAGGAGGTGGTGAGCCTTCCCGACGAGTTGGACGAGATCTACATCCGATTTGCCGATCTCGGCATCGACGTCATCGACCGCCCCGAGCGCTACCAGAACCGCGACGACTTCGAATCCAGTGCGAGCGAGTTCGACAAGAAGGAGGACGAAACCACCGAGTTCGGCCTCACCACCCACGAGAAGACCAACGATCCGGTGCGCATGTACCTGCGCGAGATGGGCACCGTGCCGCTGCTCGATCGCGAGGGAGAGGTCGAGATCGCCCAGCGCATCGAGCAGGGCGAGTGGATGATCTACGAGGCGCTGTGCGAGAACCCGGTGGTGCTGCGTGAGCTGCTGCGCCTCAACGAGCTGGCCACCCGCGACAAGCGGATCCTGCGCGAGCTGGTCTCGGCCGATCCCGACGAGCCGCTCGACCCCAAGGCCTCCGATCGCATCCGCGGCAACCTCAAGATCTTCGAGCAGATCGCCGGCAACGACCACGACATCCAGGAGCTGCGGAAGCGCCAGAAGCGCTGCAAGCCGGAGGGCGAGAAGTACCTCGAGATCGAGCGCGAGATCGACCGGCTGGTGGCGAAGATCGCCAAGGACATCCGCACCATCGACTTCAGCGTGCAGACGCGCAACCGGCTGGTCGATTTCCTCAAGGACATCGACAAGCAGTTCTCGCGCTTCGAGCAGGACATCAAGCGCGCGCAGACGGCGCTCAAGCGCGAGGCCAACGAGGACCTCAAGGCGCTGCACCGCCGGCGCATCGAGAAGTACCGCGTCAACCTGCGCGAGCTCGAGGAGCGCTACGGCACCACCCACGCCGAGATCGCCTCGACCATCGAGAAGATCCACCTGGGCGAGGCGACCTGCGAGCGCGCCAAGGAGGAGCTGATCGTCGCCAACCTCCGGTTGGTGGTGTCGATCGCCAAGAAGTACACCAACCGCGGGTTGCAGTTCCTGGACCTCATCCAGGAGGGCAACATCGGCCTGATGAAGGCGGTGGAGAAGTTCGAGTACCGCCGCGGCTACAAGTTCTCGACCTATGCCACCTGGTGGATCCGGCAGGCGATCACCCGCGCCATCGCCGATCAGGCGCGGACCATCCGCATCCCGGTGCACATGATCGAGACGATCAACAAGCTGACCCGCACCAGCCGCTCGCTGGTGCAGGAGCTGGGGCGCGAGCCGACCGCCGAGGAGATCGGCGAGCGCATGGACCTGCCGGCCTCGAAGGTGCGCAAGATCATGAAGATCGCGCAGGAGCCGATCTCGCTCGAGACGCCGATCGGCGAGGAGGAGGATTCGCACCTCGGCGACTTCATCGAGGACAAGAACGCGATCTCGCCGATCGAGTCGGTGATCTTCGCCAACCTCAAGGACCAGACGCGCAAGGTGCTCAAGACGTTGACGCCGCGCGAGGAGCTGGTGCTCAAGATGCGCTTCGGCGTCGGCGACGGCTCGGAGCATACCCTGGAGGAGGTCGGCCGCTCGTTCAACGTCACCCGCGAGCGCATCCGCCAGATCGAGTCCAAGGCGCTGCGCAAGCTGCGCCATCCCAGCCGTGCCACCAAGCTGAAGCCGTTCCTCGACAACACGGCTTAGTTGGCAGGGCCTGCGAGGCCTCCAATGCCTCCCGGCTGGAATTGACAAAGCGGCGCCGCCGCTCCTAGGATACGCGTCCCAGGGCCCGGCTCGCGGCCCCTTCGTTCCTCGGTAGCTCAGTGGTAGAGCGATCGGCTGTTAACCGATTGGTCGGGGGTTCAAATCCCTCCCGAGGAGCCACCCCTCCTCTCAGCTCCACTTGGATCTCCACCTCGCGCCTGTAGGCCAGCTGCCGCTGCCCATGATCCCGGCCGGCGCAGGCCGGGCCCTGCCGGTCTCGCCGCTCAGCGCGGCGGCGTCTGCTCGCAGAGGATGCGGCGCAGCAGCGCCAGCAGCGACAGGGCCGCGAAAGCCAGGGCGGCGGGGATCACCCAGCTGGCCCACCAGGGTGGGACACCCTCCTTCAGCCCTTCGCCGGTGAGGTCGAGCTCGGCGATCTGCGTCGGACGGAGGGGCAGCACCTCGGCGAGGGCCGATAGGTCGTAGGTCGGCGCGGTCAGGTCGCGGGCGCCGGCCAGGAGCTGCACCTTGCCCTGCCCCGGCCAGGCAAAGAAGAGCGCGTCGCCCCGGCGCCACGCGGCGACGTCCACGGCGGGCAGCGGCGCGTTGTCGCCGTCTGCGAACCGCACTGTCAGGTAGCTGGGCGCGGGGCCGCCGAGTGGCAGGGCGAGGCGGCAGGGCAGCGGCGGTTCGGGGAGGCACTCCCAGGTGTCGCGCGCCACCAGCCGCTCCTCGCGCTGGGCCAGGCCGGGCGGGCCGGGATCGGGGTAGCGGATGCCGATCGGGCGCCGCAGCGGTGACGGCGCGGCAGTGAGCTGGAGTTGGGTGACCGGCAGGCCGGTGGCGGGCAGGTAGACCTCGATGCGGCTGTAGTGCCGGCCCTTCTCAGCTTCCGGCCGCAGGCCGGTGCGCTCGGTCACCGGCACCGGTTCGGGCGGGCTCCAGCGCACGTAGGGGATCTGCCGGCTCGCCATGACCAGTCGCAGGTCGCCCAGGTCGGCCCGCGCCTGGCCGTAGACGGCGTCCGGGAGCTCCAGGCGCACCAGGTCGCCGGGCGCGGCGCCGGCAGCGATCACCGCCCAGGCGGCGTGGAAGCGCTCGCGCGAGAGGATGGCGCCGGGCGCGGCGGCCGGCAGGGGCGCGTTCCGCGCCTCCTCCTCGGGTCCGGGAGGGATCCAGGCCGCCTCGACCCCGGCCGCCACCGCGGCGGCGTCGGGCTGGGCCGCGCCTGGCGCGGGCGCCGCGGTGCCGCCGTAGGAAAGCGTGTAACGCCCCGGGGCCGCGGCATAGAAGAGCACGGTGTCCACCGCCAGGTCGAAGCTGTGAGCGAGCAGGCGTGGCGCCGGATCGCCGGACGCGCCGTAGAGCTCGAGGCGCAGTGCGTCGCCGGTGAGCGGCTCGCTGCCCAGCGGCAGGACGTGCCGTGCCGATCTCGCTCCCCGCCACACCCCCGCTGCCAGCGGCTGCCAGGTGCCCTGCCGCGGCTGGTAGAGGCGATAGCCGACGGCCGCCATCACGACACCGCCGGCAGACCGGCGTGAGGCTTCCGGCGGGGCCGGGGCCGGGGCCGGTTGCGGCCCTCCCGGAGAGTCGGCGGTGGCTCCGCCCGTAGCCGATCGCGGCCCTTCCGGCAGAGCGGTCGCGGCTCCGGTCGTTGCCGATCGCAACCCTCCCGGCAGAGCGCTCGCGGCTCCGGTCGCGGCTCCGGTTGTCGCAATTCGCGACACTCCCTGCAGGTCGGTTGTCGCCGATCGCGGCCCTCCCGGCAGAGCGGTCGCGGCAAGCTCGATGGTCAGCTGTCGTACCGTCAGGCCGGCAGCGGGGAGCGGCAGACGGCAGACCAGGCTCGCGGTCGCCGCTCCGGTCGCGGCGCCGGTCGCGGCTCCGGTTGTCGCCATTCGCGACCCTCCCGGCAGGGTGGTTGCGGCGCCGCTCGTCGCCGCTCGCGGCGCTCGTGGCCGGTCGGTCGCGGCTCCGGTCGTCGCCATTCGCGACACTCCCTGCAGGTCGGCTCCCGACGGGGCGTCGCGACAGGGATTGCTGCGCGAGGTGACGGTCAGCGACCGGCCCGGTGAGGCGGGCTCCGCCAGCACGCTGCGCAGGTCGGGGAAGCCGGCCTCGGCGGGCCAGGACAGGCGGAGGTAGCGGGCTGAAGTGGCGGGATAGGGTAGGAAAGTGCGCGCCAGACCCTCACCGTCGCCGAGGCGGAAGAGGTTGCCGGCCACCAGCGGCTCCCAGGTCTTGCCGTCCTGGCTGGCGTCGAGAGCGACGTCGGGAACGACGGTCAGGCTCCCCAGCGCCAGTAGCAGTCGCTCGTGCACCAGCGGCTCGGGGCCGACGTCGAGGCGCAGCGTCCAGCCGCGCTCGTCCTTCGCCACCTCCAGCACCTTGACCGGGCGCCGCTCGCTGTCCTCGACCCAGGGCGCCGTCCAGCGCGGCAGGTCCTCGCCGGTCGGAGCCGTGATCCTCAGGCTGCTGGCCAGCCCGACGTGGCGCAGCGCCGCGAGGTCGAGCGGAACGCGCACCCAGCCCGGCGCCGGCACGTCGACCGGGCGGTAGAAGGGGGCGGCCTGGGCGCCCAGCGCCATCGCGCCGCCGGCCAGCATCATCCCGGCTACCACCCGCGCCGAGTTGCAGCTCATGGGCGGCCCTCGCGGAAGACGAAGCGCTGGTAGAGGAATCCCAGCAGCAGGAGGCTCGCCCCCAAACCCAGGAACGACAGCACCCGGTAGAGGTCGGAGAGCCGGGCGGCGTCGTAAAGGAAGGCCTTGCCGACCGCCAGCAGCATGACTGCGAGCGAGGCGTAACGCAGCAGCGGGCCGCGGCGGGCGATGCCGGTCAGCAGCAGGCCGACGCCATACAGCACCCAGGCGGCAGAGTAGGCGTAACGCTCGGCCGCACCCGTCGGGCCGGCGTCGAGGAAGGTGCCGTGGAAGAGCTGGCGGACGGTGAGTGAAATCCAGACGAAGCCCAGCAGCAGCGCCGCGCCGCCAGCCAGCAGCGGCAGCTTCCGGCCGCCGCGCCGCCGCACCTCGGCGGCGCCGGCGAGGGCCAGCAACGCCGGCAGGGCATAGGCGGCGGCCAGCAGGTTGAGCAGCGGCGCCTCGCCGACGGGTCGATGGTTCCACAGCGGATTGGCGGCCAGGCACGGGCCGGCGAGGGCGATGGCCAGGCCGGCCAGCATGACCAAACGGCCTGAGAGCTCGAGCGACGCCAGGGCCGGCCGCCGGTTGGCGCGCAGCAACGCCCTGCCGAGCAGCAACCAGGCGCAGGCCAGGGCGGCCCATTCGGTCAGGCCGATCCAGGTGAGGCCGGCGGAGGTGCCAGCGATCCCGGGAGGTGCCGCCGCCGGCTGGAACGCCTGGTGGATCTCCAGGGTGACCAGCACGAGGCCGAGCGCCGTTGCCTCCCACTCCAGCTCGGCGGCGAGGCGCAGGGGTGAGATGAGCGCCGGCGCCGGGCGGTTCTGGAGCGAGCCCTCGCGCCGCGCCATCCAGGCGGTTCCAGCCAGGGCGAGCAGCGGCACTCCGTAGGCATAGAGCAGCTCGTTGAGCAGCGGCAGCTGGCCCCGCGCCTGCTCGCCGGCGTCGGAGAACAGAGCGCCGAGCACCGCCGTAGCCGCCAGCAGCCGCGCCAGCACGACCAGCGCCGGCAGGTGGAAGCGCCGCGCCAGCCAGACCAGCGCCGCCGCTTCGAGCGCCCAGGCGGCGGCGAAGGAGTCGCGGCTCAGGGCGAGCGGCACGGAGATGCTCACCAGGCTGGTGACCGCGACCGCCAGGGCGGCGAGCGCCGGCGTCAGCTCCGGACGGGTGCGCCGCCGCCGCTCCACGGGGAGCGCCGAGGCCAGATAGAGCGCCGCCGCCGCCAGCGCCAGGCTCCCCCACGCTTCGGCGCTCAGGCCGGAGGCGGTGTGGGCCGCGGCCCAGGTGACCACGAAGAAGGCCACCCCGGCCGTCGCCGACAGCGCCGCCCAGACTCCCGGGCAGTGAGCGGGAGCTACGAGCCCGGCCGAGCCGCCTGAACGCAGGGGCCCCGGGTCATCTGAGCCCAGCGACTCCGAGCCGGCCTGACCCAGGGGTCCCGAGCCGTCCGAGCCCAGCGACCCCGAGCCGGCCGAGCCCAGCCGCCCCGAGCCGGCCTGACCCAGGGGCACCGAGCCGCCCGAGCCCAGGGGCACCGAGCCGCCCGGGCCCGGCCATTCCGAATCCTCCCAGCCCAGCCATCCGGGTGGCCGCCGCCAGGAAGGAGGGCCGGCGAGCGCTCCGGCCCATCCGGCGACCGCGAACAGGCCGCCGGCGGCGAGCGCGATGCCAAGGAAACGGTCCACGGAAGCCGGATCCAGCCTGCTGCCCCAGCCGGCGAGCACCACCAGCGTCGTGGCCTCGGCAACCCAGGCCAGCGGCAGGTACCTGGGGTCGAGCCAGGCA
>DATGHG010000360.1:0-38955 GCA_035308185.1 Thermoanaerobaculia bacterium
CCGCGGCGACCGCCAGCCGCGCCTGGCGAACCTCTTCGGCATCACCGAGACGACGGTCCACGTCACCTGGCTGCCGCTCGCCGCCGCCGATCTCGAGGCGAGCGACGGCAGCCCGATCGGCGTGCCGCTGGCCGGCGCCACCGTCGACCTGCTGGATCCGGCGCTCGGCCTGGTGCCGCTCGGGGCGCCGGGCGAGATCTGCGTCGGCGGCGCCGGGCTCGCCCGCGGCTATGTCGGGCGCGCCGACCTCACCGCCGCCCGCTTCGTGCCCGACCCGGGCGCCGCGGCGCGCGGCACTCCGGGAGCGCGGCTCTACCGCAGCGGGGACCTGGCGCGGCGCCGCGCCGGCGGCGGGCTCGAGCACCTGGGCAGGATCGACCGGCAGGTCAAGGTGCGCGGCTTCCGCGTCGAGCTGGCGGAGATCGAGACGGCGCTCGCCCGCCACCCGGCGGTCGCCGCCGCCGCGGTGCGGCTGGCCGATCTCGGCGGCGGCGACCGGCGGCTGGTGGCCTATGCGGTTCCCGACCGCCGGCTGGCCGCGCCGCTGCACGAGCAGCTGCGCCTGCAGGCGGCCGGCGAGCTGGCCGCCGAGGACCTGCTCGAGCTGCCGAACGGCCTGGCCGTCGCTCACCTCAACCGCGCCGAGACCGAGTTCCTCTATCGCGAGATCTTCGCCGCCACTTCCTACCTGCGGCACGGGGTGAGGCTGCCGCCGGCGGCCACCGTTTTCGACGTCGGCGCCAACATCGGCATGTTCACCCTGTTCGCGGCCGCGGCGAGCCAGGGCGCCCTGATCTACGCCTTCGAACCGCTGCCGGAGATCTGCGCGCGGCTGCGCACCAACCTCCGCCTCTACGGGATCGCGGGGCGCCTGTTCGAGTGCGGGCTGGCGGCGGCGGCGGGCGAGGCCGAGTTCCTCTACTACCCGCACGCGTCGGTGCTCTCGGGACGCCATGCCGATCCGCTGCAGGAGCGGGCGGTGGTGCGCGCCTACCTCGCCGGCCAGCCCGCGGCGGGCGGCGGTGCGGTCGACGAGATGCTCGCGGCGCGGCTGGAGGCCCGGCGCGTCACCTGCCCGCTGCGCACCCTCTCGGAGGTGATCCGCGAGTGCGGCGTCGAGCACATCGACCTGCTCAAGGTCGACGTCGAGAAGAGCGAGCTGGAGGTGCTGGCCGGCATCGACGAAGCCGACTGGCGGCGAGTGCGTCAGGTGGTGGTGGAGGTGCACGACGGCGACGGCAGGCTGGCACGGGTGGCGGCGCTGCTCGGCGGGCACGGCTTCCGCGTCGCTTCCGAGCAGGACGCCGCCCTCGCCGGCACCGGCCTTGCCACCGTCTACGCGGTGCGCCCGGAGGCGACGGCCCGCGAGCTGCCGGCGCCCCCGGGTGCCGCGGCGCTCCCCGCCAGCTGGACCTGGAGCAGCTCCGGGCGGTGGGAGGGCGCCCTGCGCGAGGCCCTGCGCCTGGCGCTGCCCGACTACATGCTGCCGGCGGTCCTGGTGCCGCTCGCCGCCCTGCCGCTCACCGCCAACGGCAAGCTCGATGCCGGCGCCCTGCCCGAGCCGGCGCGCCGGCGGCGCGGCGGCGAGCGGTCCGGCCGCCTGCCGCAGGGTGACGTCGAGCGCGCCATCGCCGCCGCCTGGCAGGAGGTGCTCGGCGTGGCGGAGGTCGGGGTGGACGGCAACTTCTTCGACCTCGGCGGTCACTCCCTGCTGATGGTGAAGGTGCACGCCCTGCTGCGGACCCGGCTCGGGCGCCGGCTCAGCATGATCGATCTCTTCCGCTACCCGACGGTCGCCACGCTCGCCGCCCACCTGGCAGCGGCGCCGGCGGCCGGCGAGGGTGCCGGCCAGGCGGTCGTCGAAGACGCCGCCGCCGCGACGAACCCGGCCATGGCTGGAAAGCCTGCTGCCGAAACCGCATTGGCCACGCCACACAGGCCGCCACCGGCGGTGGATCTGGCGGGAGCCCCGGTCGGCGCCGTGGCGGTGATCGGCATGAGCGGCCGGTTCCCGGGGGCGGCGGGCATCGACGAGCTGTGGGCGAACCTGGCGGCCGGCGTCGAGTCGATCCGCTTCTTCACGCCGGCGGAGCTCGCGGCCGCGGGCGTCGACGCCGCCCTGGCCGGCGGCGGCGACTACGTGCCGGCGCGCGGCGTGCTCGACGGCGCCGAGCTGTTCGACGCCGGCTTCTTCGGCTTCCCCGATCGCGAGGCCGAGGTGCTCGATCCCCAGCAGCGCCTGCTGCTCGAATGCGCCTGGGAGGCGCTCGAGGACGCCGGCTACCCGCCCGAGGGCGGTCCCGCCCGCATCGGCGTCTACGCCGGCATGGGCCGCAACACCTACGGGCGCCGCCTCGAAGCGCGCCCTGACCTGCTCGAAGCGGTCGGCGACATGCAGGCGACGATGGCCAGCCTGCACGACTTCGTGGCCACCCGCGTCTCCTACAAGCTGGACCTGCGGGGGCCGAGCCTGACCGTCCAGAGCGCCTGCTCGACGTCGCTCGTCGCCGTGCACCTCGCCTGCCGCGCCCTGCTCGGCGGCGAGTGCGATCTCGCCCTGGCCGGCGGCGCCGCCGTCCGCGTGCCGCAGGTCGCCGGGCATCGCTACGTCGAAGGCGGCATCGGGTCTCCGGACGGCCACTGCCGCCCGTTCGACGCCGCGGCGCGCGGCACCGTCAACGGCGATGGGGTCGGCATCGTGGTGCTCAAGCGGCTGGACGCGGCCCGGCGCGACGGCGACGCCATCCGCGCCGTCATCCGCGGCTCGGCGATCAACAACGACGGCGGCCGCAAGGTCGGCTACGCGGCGCCGGGGATCGATGGGCAGGCGGCGGTGATCGTTGCCGCCCTGGCGGCGGCCGGGATCGGCGCCGAGTCGATCGGCTACGTCGAGGCGCACGGCACCGCGACGCCGCTGGGCGACCCGGTGGAGGTGGCGGCCCTGAGCCAGGCGTTCGCCGCCCACACCGGGCGCCGGGGCTATTGCGCCCTGGGCTCGATCAAGAGCAACTTCGGGCATCTGGACGCCGCCGCCGGCATCGCCGGCCTGATCAAGACAGTGCTGGCCCTGGAACGCCGGCAGCTGCCGCCCAGCCTGCATTTCACCCGCGCCAATCCGCAGATCGACTTCGCCGGCAGCCCGTTCTTCGTCAACACCGCCTTGCGCGACTGGCCCGCCGGCGCCGGCCCTCGCCGCGCCGCGGTGAGCTCCTTCGGGGCGGGCGGCACCAACGCTCACGCCGTGCTGGAAGAGGCCCCGCCGGCCGCGCCCGCGGCACCTGCCCGCGGCCGCCGGCTGCTCTTGCTCTCCGCCCGCACTCCCGCCGCCCTTGCCGCCGCCGGCGACCGGCTGCGGGCGCGGCTGGCGGCGGCGGACGCTCCCGAGCTCGGCGACGTCGCCTACACGTTGCAGGTCGGGCGCCGGGCCTTTCCCTACCGCCGCGCGGTCGTCGCCGGCAGCCGGCAGGAGGCGGTGGAGCGGCTCGCCGGCGCCGCCGCCGCGCCGCCGCCGGTCTCGCCCGGTCAGGTGGTGGCGTTCCTCTTCCCGGGCCAGGGCGAGGTCGGCGCCGGCTGCACCGCCGGCCTCTACCAGGGCGAGCCTGCCTACCGCGAGCGGCTCGACGAGTGTGCCGAGCGGCTGACGCCTCACCTCGGCCTCGACCTGCGCCGGCTGCTCTTTCCACCGCCGGAGATGGCGGATGCAGCGGCGGCGACGCTGGCGCGGAGCGCCTTCCTCCAGCCCGCCCTGTTCGCCATCGAGGTCTCGCTGGCCGGGCTCTGGCAGGCCTGGGGGGTGGCGCCGGCGGCGGTGGCGGGCCACAGCCTGGGCGAGCTGGCGGCGGCCACCGTCGCCGGCGTGGTGTCCCTGCACGACGCGCTCGCCCTGGTGGCCGAGAGGGGCCGGCTCTGCGACCGCCTGCCGCCCGGGGTCATGCTCGCGGTGCAGCAGGGCGAGGCCGCGCTGCGCCCCCAGGTCGCCGCGCTCGGGGGCGGACTGGCGATCGCCGCGGTCAACGCGCCCGATCTCACCGTGGTCGCGGGGGCGGCGGAGGCCGTCGAGCGCCTGGAGCGGGCGCTGGCCGGCGACGGGGTGTCCAGCCTGCGGCTGCGCCTTGCCCGCCCGTTCCACTCGCCGCTGGCGGCGCCGGCGGTGGCGGCATTTGCCCGGCGGCTGCGGGAGGTGGAGCTGCGGCCGGCCGCGCTGCCGCTGGTCTCGAGCTTCACCGGCACCTGGCTCGAGGATGCCGAGGCGCGGGACCCGGACTACTGGGCGACCCAGCTGCTGCGGCCGGTGCGTTTCGCGGACACCCTCGCCACCCTGCTCGCGGAGCCGGCGCTGCTCCTGCTCGAGGTCGGTCCGGGCGTCGGGCTGAGCTGCCTCGCCCGGCGGCGCCGGCGCGGCGACGGCACGGCGCCCGCCGCCATCGCCAGCTTGGAGCCGGAGATCGGCAGCACCGAGGAGCCCGCCGACCTGCTGAAGGCGCTGGGCGCCCTGTGGTGCGCCGGCGCGCGGATCGAGTGGCAGGCCGTCCATGCCGGCGGCCGCCGCCGCGTCCACCTGCCCAGCTATCCCTTCGAGCGCCGGCGTTTCTGGATCGAGGACCCGCCCGCGGGCGGCGCGGCGGGCACGGCCGCCGCGGCTGCCATTGCCACCGTCCCGCATGCAGCCGGCGAGCTCGCCAGCCCGGCCGCCGCCGTCGGAACTGTCGAGATCGACGGCCCGGTCGCCGGCACGGCTGGATTCGGCGAGCTGCCCGGCCAGGTCGCAGGCATCCTGTCGGCAAGCAGCCGCGCTGCCGCCGCGGTCGTCGCCAGGCCCATCCCCGTCGCGGGTGCCGCCGCCGCCGAGGCAGCTCCCTCCGCCGTCGCGCCGACCACCGATCCCTGGCTGTCCGAGGTTCGCACGCTGTTTGCCGCCGTGCTCGGCGAGAGCGCCGCGATCCCCGCCACCGCCAGCTTCCTAGAGTTGGGCGCCGATTCCCTGGTGCTCATCGAAGCCAGCCGCGCCATCGAGCGCCGCTTCGGCGTCCGCATCCCCTTCCGCCGGATGCTGGAGGAGCTGGCGACGCCGGCGCGGCTCGCGGACTACCTCGCCGTGACCCTGCCGGGCGCCCTGCCGGCGCCGGCCGCGGCGCCGCTGTCCGCCGCGGTGCCTCAGCGCGGCGTGGTGCCGCCGCCCCCCTTCGGGTTGCCACTCACCGCCGGCGCGGTGAGCTCGCCCGGAAGCATTTCCGGGCCGTCCGGGCTGGTGGCGCCGGTATCGGCCGTCGCCGATCCCGCGGTGATCGTCGAGCTGGCGCGGGAGCACCTGCGCGTGATGGGTCAACTGCTCGCACTGCTCGGCGCCGGCCCACCCCCGGCTGCCGCCACGCCGCCGGCCGCCGCGGCGTTGTCAGCCGTCGGGCCGCTGCCATCAGCCGTCATGACCGCTGCCGCGGCACCGGTTGTCGTCGCCGCCGCGCCAGCCGCCGCAGCCACCATCGCTGCCTCGCCTGCCGTCCCGGCGCGCGACGCGGCCGCCACCCCCGCCGCGCCAGTCGCGGCGGCCGCCGCCACCGCCGCCGCGTTCGAGCCGGCCCCCTACGTGCCCTACCAGCCCCTGCCGGTAACCGCCGAGGGCGGGCACGGGCTGGGAGAGGTCCAGCGGCGCCACGTCGCGGCGCTGGTGGCGCGGTCGGTGCGCCGCAGCCCGCGGTCCAGGCAGATGGCCGCCGAGCAGCGGCCCTACCATGCGGATCCCCGCGCCACCGCCGGCTGGCGGCCGCTGTGGAAGGACATGGTCTTCCCGCTGGTCTCGAGCGGCGGCAAGGGCTCGCACCTGCGCGACGTCGACGGCAACGACTACGTCGACTTCACCATGGGCTTCGGCGTCCACCTGTTCGGTCACTCTCCCGACTTCGTCGCGCAGGCAATCGCCGAGCAGCTGCGCGACGGCGTCGAGCTCGGGCCGCGCTCTCCCCTCGCCGGCGAGGTGGCGCGCGGCATCTGCGCCGCCACCGGCCACCAGCGGGTCGCGTTCTGCGCCTCCGGCACCGAGGCGGTCATGACCGCCCTGCGAGTGGTGCGCGCGGTCACCCGCCGGCCCAAGGTGGCGGTCTTCGCCGGCTCCTTCCACGGCGCCTTCGATGGCACGCTCGGCCGCGCGGCAGCTGATGCCGGCGCCGGCGCGGCGCTGCCGCTGGCGCCTGGCGTGCTGCCCGGCATGGTCGGCGATCTGCTGATGCTCGACTACGGCTCGCCGCGCGCCCTCGACCAGCTGCGCGCCCACGCCGGCGACCTCGCCGCGGTGCTGGTCGAGCCGGTGCAGAGCCGCCGGCCCGACCTGCAACCGCGGGAGTTCCTGCACCAGCTCCGGGCGCTCACCCGCGAGCTGGGCGCGGCGCTGGTGTTCGACGAGATGGTGACCGGTTTCCGCCTCCACCCGGCCGGAGCCCAGGGCTGGTTCGGCGTCGAAGCCGACCTCGCGACCTACGGCAAAGTGCTCGGCGGCGGCCTGCCGATCGGGGTGGTGGCCGGCCAGGCCGCCTTCCTCGACGCCCTGGACGGCGGCGCCTGGGACTACGGCGACGATTCCCTGCCGCCCGCCGAGCAGACCTTCTTCGCCTGCACCTACGCCCAGCACCCGCTGGCGCTGGCGGCGGCGCGAGCGGTGCTCGCCCACCTCGCGGCCGCGGGCCCGGACCTGCAGCGGCGGCTCAACGCGCGCGGCGCGCGGCTCGCCGAGCGGCTCGACGCCGAGCTCGAGGCCGCCGGCCTGGCGGCAAGGATGGCCGTCTGCGGCTCGATCCTCCGCTTCCTGCTGCCGCGCGAGGCCAGCCACGGCGAGTTGCTCGCCTTCCACCTGCTCGAGGAAGGGATCTTCATCGGCCACGGGCGGCCCGCCTTCCTGTCCACGGCGCACTCCGACGAGGATCTCGACCGCCTGGTGGCGGCGGTCGGCAGGTGCGCCCGCCGGCTGCGCGCCGCCGGCTTCCTCGCCGCCGCCCCCGCGACGTTGCCAAGACCCGCCGCCGCTCCCCCACCGGCGCAGCGGCCCGCCGTCGCGGCAGGTCAGGAGGCGCCCGGCGCCACGGCGCCACTTGCGGACCTCCTGCCGGCGGCAGCTCCGCCGCCGCCGCCGCGTTCGCTGCCGCTGACCACCGCCCAGGAGCAGCTCTGGGTGCTCGGCCAGCTCGACCGCGACGCGGCGGTGGCCTACAACCACTCGCTCACCCTGCGCCTGAGCGGCCCGCTCGCGGTGCCGGCGCTCGCACAGGCCTGCCAGCAGCTGGCCGACCGCCACGAGGCGCTACGCATCAGCTTCAGCCCCCAGGGCGACGAGCAGCTCGTCCACGACCACCTGCCGCTGCCGCTGCAAGTGGTTGACGCCGCCGGCTGGCCGGTGGCCGAGCGCGATGCCCGCAACGCTCGCGGCGCCCCCGACACCCGCGGCGCCCGGGACGCCCGAGACGCCGCGTGGTCTGCCGCCGCCGCCCGCGAGCCCTTCGATCTCACCGCCGGCCCGCTGTTCCGCGCCAGCCTGCTGCGCCGCGGCGCTGCCGATCACCTGCTGGTCCTCACCTCCCACCACATCGTCGTCGACGGCTGGTCGCTCGGCGTCCTGCTGCGCGACCTGCGGGTGCTCTACGCCGCCTGCCTGGCCGGCGAACCGGCCGCCCTGCCGCCGCCGGCCGGCTTCAGCCGCTACGTGGCGTGGCAGCTCGAACGTGCCGCCGGCCCCGCGGGACAGGCGGCCGAGAGCTTCTGGTTGGACCAGTACCGGGAGCCGCCGGCACCGCTGGAGCTGCCGGTCGACCGCCTCCGCCCGGCCGAGCGCGGCTATGCCACCGATTCGGTGACCAGGCGGCTCGACCCCGGGCTGTGGCAGGCGGTGCGGGCGGCGAGCGCCCGCCTCGGCGCCACGCCGCTCGTCGCCCTGCTCGCCACCTTCGAGGCGCTGCTCTACCGCTTGAGCGGCCAGCAGGACCTCGCTGTCGGCATCTTCGCCGCCGGCCAGGCGGAGATGGGAGAACCCGACCTCGTCGGTTTCTGCGTGGCGGTGCTGCCGCTGCGCGCCCGCCTGGCGGCCGGCACTCCCTACGCCGAGCACCTCGCCGGCTGCGGCCGCCGGGTGCTCGACGCGCTCGACCATCAGTCCTTCCCGCTGGGCTCGCTGCTGCGCCGGCTGCGGCCCGCCCGCGGCGCCCACCCGCCGCTGGTCCAGGTCACCTTCAACTTCGACCGCACCGGCAGCTTCGGGCTCGCCGGAGTCGCCGCGGAGACCATCGTCAACCCGAGCGGCGGCTCCGACTTCGATCTCGATCTCAACCTGGTGGAGGAGCTGAGCGAGAGCCCGACTACGCTCACCGCGCGCTGCGAGTTCAACGCCGCGCTCTGGGACCGCGCCACCGTGCGGCGCTGGCTCGGTCACCTGGAAACCCTGCTCGGCGCCCTGGCCTCGACCGGCGGCGCCGCGGCGTTGCCGCTCGCCGACCTCGACCTGCTCTCCGGCGCCGAGCGGTGGCAACTGCTCGCCGAGCTCAACGACACCGGGCGCCCGGAGCGCCCGCCGCACGGCCTGCTCGCCCGCTTTGCCGGCCAGGTGGCCACCGCGCCGGCGGCGGTGGCCGCGGCCGGCGGCGGCGCCAGCCTCACCTATCGCGCCCTCGACGAGGCCGCCGAGCGCATCGCGCGCCGCCTCGGCGCCGCCGGCCTGGCGGCGCGCGCGGCGAGCACGACGAGCACGACGGCCGGCGCTGCCGCCGAGCCGCGGATCGCCCTGCTCGCCGCGCGCGACCCGAGCTTCCTTGCCGCCCTGCTGGCCATCTTGAAAGTGGGGGCGGTCTACCTGCCGCTGGACCCGGAGCATCCGCCCGAGCGCCTGGGCCTGACGCTACGCGGCAGCCGCTGCGCCGGCGTGATCGCGGCCGGCGAGTGTGCGGCGCTGCTGACCGCGGCCCTCGCGCCGCTGCCGCCGCCAGAGAGGCCGCGGGTCCTCGACCTCGCCGATCTCATGGCGCCGGCAGACGGCCCGCTCGCCGCCGATTTCGCCCATGCCGACGACATCGCCCATGTCGACGGGATCGCCCATGGCTCCGACATCGCCGGCATCGCCACCGCCGACTCCGAGCCGGCCGCGCTCGCCTACGTGATCCACACCTCTGGCTCGACCGGCACGCCCAAGGGGGCGATGCTGCACCACGCCGGATTGCTCAACCACCTCGAGGCGATGATCGCCGACCTGGGCCTCACCCGCACCGACCGGCTGGCGCAGACCGCCTCCCAGTGCTTCGACGTCTCGGTCTGGCAGCTGCTGGCGCCGCTGCTCGCCGGCGGCCGCGTCCAGCTCGTCGACCCGGAGGTGGCGGCGAACCCGGCGCGCATGCTGGACTGCCTGGTGGACGAGGGGATCACCGTCTGGGAGACGGTGCCGGCGCTGCTCGAGGCGGTGCTGGGGGTCGTGGAGGAGGCACCGCGGCCCCCCGACCTCGGCCGGCTGCGCTGGCTGCTGGTCACCGGCGAGACGGTGCCGCCGGCGCTCTGCCGGCGCTGGCACGCCTGCTATCCGGCGGTGCCGCTGGTCAACGCCTACGGGCCTGCCGAGTGCTCCGACGACGTCTCGCTGCAGGTGCTGCGCCGGCCGCCGGCGGCCGGCGAGACGCGGGTGCCGATCGGCCGGCCGTTGCCGGGTTTCCAGCTCCACGTGGTGGGCGCCGGCGGCCATCTGCAGCCGCTCGGCGCCGCCGGCGAGCTGTGGGTGGGCGGCCTCGGCGTCGGGCGCGGCTACCTCCACGACCCGGCGCGGACCGCCGAGGTCTTCACCCCGGACCCGTTCGCCGAGCGCCCCGGGCAGCGCCTCTACCGCACCGGCGACCTCGCCCGCCGCCGCCAGGACGGCGCGCTCGAGTTCCTCGGCCGCCGCGACCACCAGATCAAGCTGCGCGGCCTGCGCCTCGAGCTGGGCGAGGTGGAGAGCGCGCTCCGCGCGCACCCGGACGTCGCGGCCGCCGTCGCCGTGGTGCGCGAGGTCGCCGCCGGGGACCGTTGCCTGGTGGCGTACTTCGTCCGCCGCGCCGGCGCGGCGGAGGCGGCGGACCTGCATCCCACCACCGCCGCGCTGCGCGCGCATCTGCGCACCCTGCTGCCGGCCTCGGCGGTGCCCTCCTACCTGGTGCCGCTGCCCTGCCTGCCGCTGCTGGCCAGCGGCAAGGTCGACCGCCGCAACCTGCCGGAGCCGTCCGCCATGGCGCGGCCTGCGGTGGGCGAGCCGCTCGCCACGCCCACCGAGCGCGAGACCGCCGCGGTCTTCGCCGCGGTGTTGGGAAGCGAGCCCTTCGCCGACGACGACTTCTTCGCCCTGGGAGGGTACTCGCTCAAGGCGGTGCAGGTGCTGGCGCGGCTGCGCGCGGCCTTCGGCGTCGAGCTGACGCTGCGCGAGTTCTTCGCCGCGCCGACGGTGCGCGGCATCGCCGCCCGGCTGGAAGAGTGCCTGTTCGAGAAGGCGGCGGCGGCCGGCGAGCTCGACGCCCTGCTCGACGAGATCGCGGCGACGGCGGCGCCGCGCGACGCGGCCGTGGCGGGCGCGGCGGTGGAGGCGCCGTGAGCCAGCCGGCGAACGGCGGCCCCGCCGACCGCAACGAGCGGCTGCGCGCCCTATCGGCCGAGCAACGCTCGCAACTGCTCGCCGAGCTTCGCCGCCGCAGCCGCGGCCAGCTGGCGGAGGACCCCATCGTCCGCCGGCCCGCCGGCTCGCCGGCGCCGCTGACGGCGGGCCAGCGGCGCCTCTGGTTCCTCGAACGGCTCAGCCCGGCGGGCGCCGGCTACCACCTGCCACTCGGCTACCGGCTGGACGGGCCGCTGAACCGCCCGGCGCTGGCCTGGGCGCTGGGCGAGATCGCCCGCCGTCACGAGATCCTGCGCACCCGTTTCGAGCTGACCGGCGGCGAGCCGGTGCAGGTGGTGTCGGCGGTGTCGGCCGCGGGGCCATGCCCCCTGGCGGCGGTCGACCTCCGCCGCTTGGCAGTCGTCGACCTCCGCCGCTTGGCGGCGGGGGCGCGGGCCGCCGAGGCGACGCGCCTCGGCGACCAAGAGGTGCTGCGCCCCTTCGCTCTCGACCGCGGCCCGGCCTGGCGCGGGCGGCTGCTCGCCCTGGGGGACGCCCAGCACCTGTTGCAGGTGACGTTCCACCACATCGTCTGCGACGCCTGGTCGGTGGACGTCTGGTGGCGCGAGCTCGCGGCGCTCTACGCCGCCGCCACGACCGGCGCTCCCGCCGCGCTGCCCGAGCTCCCCATCCAGTATGGCGACTTCGCCACCTGGCAGCGCCGGCGCTGGGAGCGCGGGGAGCTGGAACCGCATCTCGCCTACTGGCGGCGGCGCCTGGCCGGCAGCCCGACCCTTCTCGCCCTGCCCGCCGACCGGCCGCGCCCGGCGATGCAATCGCTGCGCGGCGGCGCCGTCGCCGGTGACGTGCCGGCCGAGCTCGCCCTGCGCCTGGCGGCTCTCGGGCGGCGGTCCGGCGCCACCCTCTACATGACCTGCCTCGCCGCCTTCGCCGCCCTGTTGCAGCGCTCGACCGGCGACGCCGATCTGCTGCTCGGCTCGCCGGCGGCCAACCGCTCCCCGGCCGAGGTGGAGAATCTGATCGGCTTCTTCGTCGACAACCTGGTGGTGCGCATCGACGCCGGCGGCGACCCGCCTTTCACCGGCCTGCTCGGCCGGGTGCGCGACGGCATGCTCGCCGATCACCCACACCGCGAGGTGCCGTTCGAGCGCCTGGTCGAGGAGCTCAAGCCGCGGCGCGACCTGAGCCATCAGCCGCTGGTGCAGGTGCTGTTTGCCTTCGAGGCCGCCGGCGACGCACCGCGGCGGCTGCACGGGTTGGCCGTCGCCCCCCGGCCGGCGAGCGCGGTGGTGACCGCATACGATCTCGTCCTGTCGCTGGTCGAGTCACCGCGGGGCCTCGAAGGTCACTGGTTCTACGGCGCCGAGCTGTTCGCCGCCGCCACCATCCGGTTGCTGCACGAGCGCTGGCTGACGCTGCTCGCCGGGATCGCCGCCGGCCCCGAGCGCCGCCTGGCCGAGCTGCCCCTGCTCACCGCCGCCGAGCGCCAGGCCCTGTGCGTCGAGTGGAACGACACCGCGCACGCCGCCGGCGAGCTGCTGCCCGCGGCTGCCCTGGCCCGCTGGGCGCGGCTGCGCCCGGAGGCGGCAGCCGTCGTCGGCGGCGACGAGCGGCTCAGCTACCGCGAGCTGGAGCGGTCGGTCAACCGGCTGGCGCGCACCTTGATGGAGCTGGGCGCCGGCCCCGAGGTGCGGGTCGGGGTCTGCCTCGAGCGCACGCCGGCGCTGGTGGTGGCGGCGCTCGCCGTGCTCGCGGCCGGCGGCGTCTACCTGCCCCTGGACCCGGCGTACCCGCCCGAGCGGCTGCGCACCATGATGCGCGAGTCGGGGGCACGGCTGCTGGTGACCGAGCGGCGCCTGCTCGCGCTGCTGCCGCGGTGCGACGCCCCATCCCTCTGCCTCGACGAGGAGGGGCCGCGGATCGCCGGGCAGAGCGCGGCGCCGCCGGCGGTGCGGTTGCAGCCGGAGAACCTGGCGTACGTCATCTTCACCTCCGGCTCGACCGGCGGGCCCAAGGGTGTGCTCTCGACCCACCGCGGCCTCCGCAACCTGGCCGCGGCCCAGGTCCGCGCTTTCGGGCTGCATCCCGAGGACCGCATCCTGCAGTTCGCACCGGCGAGCTTCGATGCCTGGATCGCCGAGCTGGCCACCATGGTCGAGTCGGGGGCCTCCCTGCACCTCGCGCAGCCGCTGCCGCTGCCGGGAGCGGAGCTGGCGGCGCTGCTGCGCGCCCGGGAGATCACCGCCGCGACGCTGCCGCCCTCGGCCCTGGCCGTGCTGCCGCCGGCGGCGCTGCCCCGGCTGCGCATCCTGGTCGCGGCCGGCGAGGCCTGCCCCGCCGAGGTGCTGGACCGCTGGCGGCAGCCCGGGCGCGCGCTGTTCAACGCCTACGGCCCCACCGAGACCAGCGTCTGCGCGAGTATCGGACCTGCGGACGCGCCCGGGGCCCCGCCCGACATCGGGCGCCCGCTGGAAAACCTCCGGATCCTGCTGCTCGACGCCACCCTGCGGCCGGTGCCGATCGGCACGCCCGGCGAGCTGGCGGTCGGCGGCGAGGGACTGGCGCGCGGCTACGCGGACAGGCCGGATCTCACCGCCCGGTGCTTCGTGCCCGACCCCTTCGCGCCGCGGCCGGGGGAACGCCTCTACCGGACCGGCGACCTGGCCCGCCTCACCCGCACCGGCACGCTGGAGTTCCGCGGCCGCCGCGATCAGCAGGTCAAGGTCCGCGGCTGCCGCGTCGAGCTGACGGAGGTCGAGGCGGCGCTGGGCGAGCACCCGGCGGTGGCGGCGGCGGCCGTGGCGCTCGACGGTCAGGGGGCCGCCGGCCGCCTGGCGGCCTGGGTGGTGCCGGCCGCGGCGCCGGAGCGCGCCGAGCTGTGGCCCTCGGTCGCCGAGCACCTGGTCTACGACGAGCTGCTCTACCACGCGATGAGCAGCGACGAGGCGCGCAACGACTGCTACCGCGCCGCCATCCGCCGGCTGGTGCCGGGCAGGAAGGTGGTCGAGATCGGCACCGGCAAGGACGCCATCCTGGCCCGCTTCTGCGCCGAGGCGGGCGCCGCCAGGGTGTATGCCATCGAGCTGCTCGAAGCGCCCTGGCGGCAGGCGGTGGAGCGGGTGCGGAGCCTGGGCCTCGAGGACCGCATCGTCGTGCTGCGCGGCGATTCGCGGCGCCTCGAGCTGCCCGAGCGGGTCGACGTCTGCGTGTCGGAGATCGTCGGGCCGATCGGCGGCTGCGAAGGCTCCGCGGTGCTGATCAACGACGCCTGGCGGTTCCTGGAACCGGGCGGCGTCATGATCCCCAGCCGCAGCACCACGCGCATCGCCGGCGCGACGCTGCCGGACGAGCTGCTGCACGGCCCGGCCCTGGCGGCGGTGCCGGCGCACTACGTCGAGGCGATCTGGCGGCAGGTCGGCTACCCCTTCGACCCGCGCCTGTCGGTGCGCCGCTTCCCGCCGGACAACCTGCTGTCCGGCGCCGGCATCTTCGAGGACCTCGACCACTCCGGGCAGGTGGCGGCGGAGCGCGAGCACGCGCTGACGCTCGCGGTGCTGCGGGATGGCCGGCTCGACGGCTTCCTGCTGTGGCTCGAGCTGGAAACCGTCGCCGGCGTGACGCTCGACATCCTGCGACGGGAGCACTGCTGGCTGCCGGTGTTCTTCCCGGTCTTCGACCCGGGGGTCGAGGTGAGCGCGGGCGACACCATCGTCGCCACCTGCGCCGCCAGGCTCTGCGAGGACGGTCTGCATCCGGACTATGCGGTGCGCGGCACGGTCGAGCGGCGGCACCGCCGCGCCATCCCCTTCGCTTACGAGTCGTACCACCATCGCCGGCAGTTCCGCGCCAATCCCTACTACGCACGCCTGTTCCCGCCGGTGGGCGCGGGGGGCGAAGCGCGCGCGACGCGAGCCGCCGCCGCCGCGGCGACGCCCCAGCTGCCGGCCGGCGGCGAGCCGCTCGACGCGCCCAGCCTGCGGAGCTTCCTGCGCCGCCGGCTGCCCGACTTCATGGTGCCGTCGCTCTATACCGTGGTCGACCGGCTGCCGGTGCTGGCGAGCGGCAAGCTGGACCGCCGGGCGCTGTCGGCGGCGGCGGCAGCGAACGCGGCGACGGCGGCGAACGCGACGACGGCGGCGAACGGGGCGAACACGGCGCAGCCTGGCGCTCCGGCCGGCGCCGGCGACGGCGCCGCCGCCATTGCGGCCCCCGGCCGCGACGGGCTGGAGGCGCGGGTCGCCGCCATCTGGTGCAAGGTGCTGGGCCGCGAGCAGGTCGGCGCCGGCGAGAACTTCTTCGACCTCGGCGGGCACTCGCTGCTGCTGGCGCAGGTCCAGCTCGAGCTCGCGGCGGTGACCGGCCGGACGCCGTCGCTGGTGGACCTCTTCGCACATCCGACGGTCGCCGCGCTCGCCGCTCACCTGGAAGGCGCCGCCGGGCCGCCTGCCGCGGCCGCGCCGTCCGGGCGACCCGGGTCCGGGCCGCCGCCGGCGCCCTTGGCGGAGGCGGCCGCGGCGCCGGCGGCGGTCGCCATCATCGGCATGGCCCTGCGCTTCCCCGGCGCCGCCGACGCCGAGACCTTCTGGCGCAACCTGGCCGGCGGCGTCGAGTCGCTGCGCCACTTCACCGCGGCGGAGCTGCTGGCGGCCGGGGTGAGGCCCGGCACCCTGGCCGACCCCCGCTACGTGCGGGTGCATGGCGCGCTGGCCGACGTCGAGACCTTCGACGCTCCCTTCTTCGGCTTCACGCCGCGCGAGGCGGCGGTGCTCAACCCGCAGCACCGGCTGCTGCTCGAGACCGCCTGGGAGGCCTGCGAAGACGCCGGCTTCGCTCCCGGCGGGGAGCGGGGCCGGGTCGGCGTCTTCACCGGCGTCGCCGCCAACGACTACCTGCCGCGCCACGTCCTGGCCAACCCCGAGGTGATGGCGGCCGTCGGTCCGTGGCAGGCCGGGCTCGCCAACCTGGACTCCGCCGCCGCCAACCAGATCTCCTACCGGCTGGACCTGACCGGACCGAGCCTGCACCTCGGGACCGCCTGCTCGACGTCGCTGGTGGCCGTCCATCTCGCCTGCCGCGCCCTGCAAGCCGGCGACTGCGAGCTGGCGCTGGCCGGCGGCGCATCGATCACCGTGCCGCAGCAGATCGGCTACCTCTACGAAGAGCAGGGGACCACCTCGCCCGACGGCCACTGCCGCGCCTTCGCCGCCGCCGCGCAAGGTACCGTGCCGGGCAGCGGCGCCGGCATGGTGCTGCTCAAGCGGCTGGCCGACGCGGTGGCCGACGGCGACCCGATCCGGGCGGTGATCCGCGGCTCGGCGGTCAACAACGACGGCGCCGCGCGGGTCGGCTTCACCGCACCCGGCGTGGAGCAGCAGGCCGCCGTGGTGCGGGCCGCTCTCGCCGCCGGCAACACGCCTGCCGGCACCATCGGCTACGTCGAGGCGCACGGCAGCGGCACGCCGCTGGGCGACCCGATCGAGGTCGCGGCGCTGCGCCGGGCCTTCGGCGAGGCGCTGCCGCCGGGCTCCTGCGGCCTCGGCTCGGTGAAGAGCAACCTCGGCCACCTCGACACCGCCGCCGGGATCGCCGGCCTGATCAAGACGGTGCTGGCCCTCACCCACCGGACGCAACCTGCCAGCCTGCACTGCACACCACCCAATCCGGCGCTCGAGCTCGCCGCCGGGCCGTTCGTGGTGCGCCGCCAGGCGACTCCCTGGCAGGCCGGTCCCACGCCGCGGCGCGCCGGCGTCAGCTCCTTCGGCATGGGCGGCACCAACGCCCACCTGGTGCTCGAAGAGGCGCCGCCGCGCCTGCCGGCGCCGAGCCGGCGGCGCCGCCACCTGCTGATCCTGTCGGCGCGCAGCCGCGGCGCCCTGGATGCCGCCACCACGGCCCTCGCCACGCACCTCGCCCATCACCCCGAGCTCGCCATGGCGGACGTCGCCTTCACCCTGCAGGTGGGACGGCGCGCCTTCGACCACCGCCGGGTGCTGGTCGCCGGCGACCTAACCGGAGCGGCGGCGACCCTGGCGGCGGCATCGGCGGCGGCACCGGCAACGGACAGTGGCAGTCAGGCCCTCACCGCCGTCCGCCCAGCCGGCCGCCGCGCCGTGGCGCTGCTGCTGCCGGGGCTCGCCGACCTGCGGCCCGGCGTGCTGGGCGCCATCTACCGCGCCGAGCCCCGGTTTCGCGAGGACGTCGACCGCTGCGCCGAGATCCTGCTCCCCTTGCTCGGCGCCGACCTGCGACAGCTGGTGAACCCCGCGGCAGGCCCGGGGGAGCCGGGGGCCACGCCGCCCGCCGGTGTCGCCACGCCCCATCGGCTGCGGCGGGCTGCCGGCGCGGCTGCCGGCGGCGCCACCGGGTGGAACCGGGTCGAGCTCGCCCACCCCGCTCTCTTCGCCCTTGAAGTGGCGCTCGGCCGGCTCTGGATGAGCTGGGGGGTGCCGGTCGAGGCGGCGCTGGGCTACAGCCTCGGCGAGTACGCGGCGGCCTGCCTGGCCGAGGTCTTCTCGCTCGAAGAGGGGCTGCGGCTGGTCGCCGGCCGGGCGCGGCTGCTGGCGACCCTGCCCGCCGGCGCGATGCTGGCCGTGCCGCTCGACGAGACGCGCGCCAACCGCCTGCCGGAGGTGGCAGGGGGAGAGCTCAGCCTGGCGGCGGTCGGCGGCCCGGCGGTCTGCATGGTGGCCGGGCCACCGGCGGCGATCGCGGCGCTCGCCGCCCGCCTGGCCGGCGACGGGCTGCCCTGCCAGCCGGTCGCCGCCGAGCGGGCTTTTCACACCTCGGCCATGGCGCCGGTGCGCGACCGGTTGCTGGCGCTGCTGCGCTCCTGCGAGCTGCGGCCGCCGCGGCTGCCCTTCCTCTCGGGGGTCACCGGCGGCTGGATCGACGCCGCGCAGGCCGTCGATCCGGACTATTGGGCTGCCCATCTGGTGCGCCCGGTCCGCCTCGCCGACTGCCTGGCCAAGCTGTTGCGGCGCCCCGATCTGGCGCTGCTCGAAGCGGGCCCGGCCCAGGACCTCGCCATCCTCGCCCGCCAGCATCCGGAGCGGCGCGCGGAGCAGGTCATCGTCGGCTCCACTCCCCATCGCCAGGACCCGTCGCGCCAGGAGGAGCTGCTGCTCGAAACCCTGGGCCGCCTCTGGCTCGGCGGGGTGGAGATCGACTGGCGGCGCCGGGCGGCCGGCGAGCGCCGGCTGCGGGTGCCGCTCCCCACCTATCCCTTCGAGCGGCGGCGGCATTGGGTCGAGGCGGCGCGCGACGAGCCTGCCGCCGCGCCCGCTGCCGGCGCGGCCGGCCCGGCGGCGGGCCGCCTGCCCGACCTCGCGGACTGGTTCCACGTGCCGGCGTGGCAGGAGAGCCCCCTGCCGCACACCGCGCCGCCGCCGACCGCGCCGCGTCGCTGGTTGGTGCTGCTCGGATCCGAGGGTCCCGGCGAGGCGGTTGCCGCGGCTCTCGAACGGCGCGGCGGCGAGGTGATCCGGGTCACCGCCGGCACGGACTGCGCACGGCTGGCGGCCGACCGCTGGCGCGCCGTTCCCGACCGGCGCGACCACCTCCGGCAGGTGCTGGGCTCCCTGCGCGGCGAGGGGCGGCTGCCGCAGGGGATCGTCCACCTCTGGCAGGCGTCGCCTCCCGAGGAGGCCGACTGCAACGCCGGCGAGACAGTCGAGGATGCGGGTTTCTACAGCCTGCTCGCCCTGGCGCAGGCCATCGGCGATCGCTGCATGGGAGAGCCGCTCGAGCTGGTGGTGGTGGCGAGCGGCCTCGCCGGGATCGCCGGCGAGGAAAGGCTCTCGCCAAGGCGCGCCACGATGCTCGGCCCGCTGCGGACGATGCCCCTCGAATACACCAACCTGCGCTGCCGCTGGCTCGACCTCAGCACGGCGCCGCTCTCGCCCGCGGCGGCCGCGGCCCTGGCCGATGCGCTCGCCGCCGAGCTGCTCGCGGCTCCTGGCGACCTCGCCGTGGCCTATCGCGGCGGGCGGCGCTGGGTCATGGGACACCGCCGCCTGCGTCTGGCGGCCGAGGGCCTGGGGCGCGCGCCACTGCGGCGGCGCGGCGTCTACCTGCTCCACGGTGGGCTCGGAGAGGTGGGGCTCGAGCTCGCCGAGCTGCTGGCGCGCGAGGCCCAGGCCCGCCTCGTCTTCGTCGGCCGCACGCCGCTGCCGGCGCGTGAGCGGTGGGACGACTGGCTCGCCGGCCATGCCGTCGCCGACCGCACCAGCCGGCTGCTCCGGCGTCTGCGCCGGTTGGAGGAGCTGGGCGCCGAGGTGATGCCGCTCACCGCCGACGGTCGCGACGAGGGCGCGATGCGCACCGTCTTCCGCGAGATCGAGCGCCGCTGGGGCGGCGTCGACGGCGCCATCCAGGCCATCGGCGCGGCGGACGGCACCCTGCTCCAGCTGCTGACCCCCGAGCTGGCCGCCGAGGTGCTCGCGCAGAAGGTGCGCACGACCCTGGTGCTCGCCGGTCTGCTGCGTGGCCACCGGCCGGACTTCCTCGTGCTGTGCTCGTCGATGGCCGACTTCGGCGCACCCGGCCTGGGCGCCTACAGCGCGGGCAACTGCTTCCTCGACGCCTTTGCTCCCTGGTACCAAGCGCTGACCGGCACGCCGACGACCTCCATCGCCTGGGATGCGTGGACCGAGGTTCCCGGGCGGCCGCAGTTCGCCGAGCACCTGGCCGGCGAGGAGGGCAGGGAGGCCCTGCGCCGCATCCTGGCCGCGGCACTGCCGCAGGTGATCGTCACCCCGCTCGAGCTGCCGGCGGCGGTCGCCCGGGTCCACGAGCAGTGGCGCAAGGAGCAGCCGGCGCCGGCAGCGGCGGACACCGGCGGCCACGGCGAACGCCCGCCTCTCACCTGCCCGTGGGTGGCGCCGCGCAGCGCCGCCGAGCGCCGGCTGGCCGGGCTCTGGGAGAGCATGCTCGGCATCTCCGGTCTCGGCGTCGACGATCCCTTCGTCGAGCTCGGCGGCAACTCGCTGCTCGCCTTGCAGCTGGTCGCCCGCATCCGCCAGAGCTTCGGCGTCGACCTGCCGGCCAACGAGGTGCTCGAGAACCCGACCATCGCCGCGCTGGCGGCGCGCCTGACCGCGCCGGCGCCGGCCCCCGCCGACACCGCCGCCGCCGCCGCCGTCGCGGGCGCGGGCGGCACGCCGCTGAGCGGCCGGCAGCCGGGGTCGCCGATGGTGCTGCTGCGGCCGGCGGCCGCCGGCCGGCCTTTCTTCTGCGTCCACCCGACCGGCGGCGGCGTCGCCTGCTATGGCGACCTCGCCGGCTGCTGGGGCGACGACCGCCCGCTCTACGGCATCCAGGCCGTGGGTCTGCTCGACGAGCGCGAGCCGCTCGCCACCGTCGAGGCGATGGCGGCGCACTACCTGGCCGCCGTGCGCGGCATCGCTCCGGCCGGGCCCTATCTGCTCGGCGGCTGGTCGCTCGGCGGCACCGTGGCCTTCGAGATGGCCCAGCAGCTGGTCCGCCAGGGCGAGGAGACCGCGCTGGTGGCGCTCTTCGATGCCCCGGCGCCTGGCACCGGCGACGCCCCGGCCCTGGCCGACGACGCGGTCCTGCTTGCCGACGTGCTCGGCCTGCCGCCGCCGGCGCCCACCGAGAGTGACGCCGGCACCGAATCCGAGGCCGCGTCACGCCTGGCCGCCGTGCTCGCGACGGCACGCCGCGAGCGGCTGGCTGGCGGCGACCTGGACACCGCCGGCGTGCGGCGGCTGTTGCGCATCAGCCGCGCCAACATCACCGCCGCCGCCGCCTACCGGCCGCGCCCCTACCAGGGGCCGATGGCTCTCCTGCGGTGCCGCATCGCGCTGCCCGGGGTGCCGTTCGGAGAAGCGATGGGCTGGGAGGCGCTGGCGGCCGGCGGCCTCGAAGTGCACTGGCTGACCGGCGGGCACGCCACCATGCTGAGCAAGCCCCACGTCGAGCAGCTGGCGGCGCGGCTGCGCGACTGCCTCGCCGCCGCCGAGGCGGCTGCCGGCGCCGCGCCGGGGCCGGCCGCGCCGACCGCGGCCGCCGTGGCGGCCGGGCTCCGCGGCGTGCCGGAAGGCTCGCCATGAGCGATCCGCGGCGCGGCGGCAGGTGGCGCTTGGCGACGGCGGCCCTGGCCGCGCTGGTCGCCGGCTGCGGCCGCGGCCCCCTGCCCACAGCGCGGATCGTGGAGCTACCCGGACCGCCTGGCGCCAGCCGCGGCCCGGTTCACGGCGAGCCCGCCGGCGAAGGCGCCGCGGCCCTGGCGCTGGGCGGCGAGCGCCGCTTCGTGTGGGCGGGAGGCACCAGCTGGCGGCTGGCCACCGGCGGCGCGCCCGGGCTGCTGCTGCTGGGCGCCGGCGGGCGGGCCGCCGGCGGGCTCGGGGTCGAGGTCGACCTGGTCGAAGGCAGGCGCCCCCGGCCGCTGCTGCGCGCGGCGCTGCCGGGCGGGCGCTGGTCCGATCGCGCGGTCGCGGTGCCCGCGGCCACGGCCGGCGCCGCGCTGAGCGGCAGGCTGGCCGGCTGCGCCGGACCGTCCTGCGGCTGGAGCGACGCCGCCTTCGTCCCCGGCGCGCCGCGGCCGCCTGCCGGCGGCGGGCGGCCGAACGTGCTGGTGATCCTTGCCGACACCTTGCGCGCCGACGCGCTCGGCGCCTACGGCGCCGCCGGCAACCCCACCCCGGCCCTCGACACCCTGGCGCGCGCCGGCACCCGTTTCGCACAGGCCCATGCCGCCGCCTCGTGGACCCTGCCGTCGATCGCCGGCCTGTTCACCTCCCTGCCCGCCTATCAGGCCGGATCCTGGGCGCATCAGCCGCAATTCCTCTTTGGCGAGAACCTCACCCTGGGCCAGACCTTCGCCGCCGCGGGCTATTGGACCGCCGCCTTCTCCGGCAGCGCGGTGATCAGCTACGACACCGGGTTCGGCAAGGGTTTCGACACCTTCTGGGCCGATGCCATCGAGGGCTCGGGCAAGCCCGACGCGCTGGAGGTGGCCCACCGCGCCGCCGACTGGCTGCGGGTCAACCAGCAGCACCCCTTCATGGCCTACGTTCACTTCCAGGACTGTCACAGCCCGTACGTGCCGGCCCGCGACCTGCCCAGCGACCCGCGGGCGCCGCTGCCCGGAGACTCCGACGGCGCCCGGATGGGCCGGATCCCGATGCCCGGCCCCGCCGAGCTCGCCGAGTGGCGGCGCCTCTATGCCGAGGACGTCGCCGAGGTGGACCGGGGCGTCGGCGCGGTGCTCGCGGCGCTCGCGCCGGCGATCCGCCGCCGCACCCTGGTGGTGTTCGTGGCCGACCACGGCGAAGAGTTCATGGACCACGGCTACGTCGGCCATGCCTGGTCGCTCTACGAAGAGCTGGTGCACGTGCCGTTGCTGATGGCCGGGCCCAGCGTGCCCGCCGGCCGGGTGGTCGCCGAGCCGGTGAGCCTGCTCGACGTGCTGCCGACCCTGGCGGCGCGCGCCGGGGTGGTGGTGCCGGCGCCGGACCGCCGCCTCTGGCAGGGCATCGACCTCAGCCCGGCCTTCGCCGGCCTGCCGCTGCCGCCGCGCCGCCCGTTGCTGTCACAGACCGAGAGCTTCGGTCCAACTCGCCTGGCGGTCGCGGCGGGACCGCTCAAGGCGATCTTCTTCAATCGTTTCAATCGTGGCGCCGGCGCGCCCGGAGGCGCTGCCGACACCGCGCCGATCGACGCCCGGGTCGCCGAGTTGCTGCCGCGGCTGGCGCTCTTCGACCTCGGCGCCGATCCCGGCGAGCGGCGCAACCTCGAGAACCGCCCCGAGTTTCGTGGTTTTCTGCGCGGTGCGCGCGACCTCGCTCTCGCGCACCTGGGTGCGATCACCGCCGGGCGATGGCTGGCCGTGCGCGGGCCGGGGAGCGCCGGCACGATCCGCGGCCGGGTGCGCTTCGCGGCAACGCCGCGGCGGGTGTTGCCGTACTTCCTGCGGGAGGACGAGCAGGTGACGCTCGCCGGCGACACCGTCGAGGTCCGCCTGCGCGACGACGGCACGGTGCGCGGCTGGTTGATCCCCGATCAGCCGGAGCTGCGCGTGCTGGGCGCCGATCTCACCGCCGGCGGCAGGCCGCTCACTCGTGCCGCGTGGCAACCCGGCGCCGGCAGCCTGCCAGCCGCCGCCTGGGCCGAGTGGCCCACCACCCGCCCCAGCCCCCGCCCGGTGGTATCCGGCGAGTTCCTCCGCCGCCTGCGGGCCCTCGGCTACATCCAATGAGCGCTCTCGTCGAGGCCCCCGCCGCCGCACCGGATCGAGCACCAGCAGGCCGGGCGCGCACCCGGCTGCCAGCGGATCGTGGGCTGGCAGAAAGGACCGTTCCATGGAAAAACTCTGCATCGCCCGCGACGAGCTGGGCCCCCTTCAGGGCTTGCTCGCCGAGGTCGCCGCACGATACGCCTCGGCCGAGGATCCGGACTTCCTGCTGGCCTCCCCGCTGCTTGCTCATGAGCTGCCCCGGCGGCTGCGGGCCGCGCTCCTCGACTTCCGCCTGACCGAGCCCGATTCGGCGCTGCTGGTCATCTCGGGGTTGCCCATCGACGACGAGAAGATCGGCAGCACGCCGGAGCACTGGCATCGCCCGGCAGAGAGACGATCGCCCTCGTTGGAAGAGGAGATCTTCCTGGTCCTCGCCAGCTCGCTGCTCGGCGAATGCATCGGTTGGCGGACCCAGCAGGGGGGGCGCGTCATCCATGACGTGATGCCCATCCGCGGCCTCGAGCAGGAGCAGATCGGCAACGGCAGCGAGCAGACCATCTGGTGGCACACCGAGGACGCCTTCCATCCCCTGCACGGCGACTACCTGGCCATGATGTGTCTGCGCAACCCCGACCGCGTGCCCACCACCTTCGCTTCGATCGCGCGGCTGGGGCTCGACGACGACGACTGGCAAGCGCTCTTCGAGCCGCACTTCACCATCCTGCCCGACAACTCGCACCGCCCGGAAAACGCCGCCCAGCCGGCGGCGGCCGGCCAGGGGCCGGCGCAGGTCTACGGCCGGATCGGCGAGATGCAGCGCCAGCCCGAGAAGATCGCCTTGCTCTCGGGCGATCCCCGGTCGCCCTACATCCGCATCGACCCCTTCTTCATGCCGCCGCCGGAGGATGCGCGGGCGCGCCGTGCCCTCGCCGCGCTGACGGCGGCGCTCGACGCCAGGCTGGGCGACATCGTGCAGGAGCCGGGAGACCTCTGCTTCATCGACAACCGCAAGGCGGTGCACGGGCGCCGGGCCTTCAAGGCCAGCTACGACGGCCGGGACCGCTGGCTCAAGCGCACCAACATCACTCGCGACCTGCGTCGCTCGCGGGCGGCACGCGGCACCGCGACGTCGCGAATCGTGCAGTGAACGGTCCGGATCACATTGCCGCGATCGCTGGCATTGATATGATGCCGCGCCACCCACCGGATCGGAGGACCATAATGATGGCGTCAGGAGTCCGGCCCGCCTGGCTCGCCGCGCTTGCCATCCTCGCCGTGGCCGGCGCCCGGCCTGCCGCCGCTGCCGGCGGCCTCGAGGGTATTCCCGGCTTCTCGCACGTCGTCCTGCTGGTGCTCGAGAACGAGAGCTTCGCCACCACCTGGGGAAGCGGCAGTGCGGCGACCTATCTCAATGGGTTGCGCGCCCAAGGCGTCCTTGCCGACCACTATTACGCGACCAGCCATCACAGCCTTGGCAACTACGTCGCGCTGGTCAGCGGCCAACCGGTGCAGCCCGCCACCGCCAGCGACTGCGCGGCGCTCAACCTCTACGATTGCGTGCAGGGCCAAAACGCCATGGCCGGCGGGCGCAACCTGGCGGATCAGATCGAGGACGCGGGGCTCAGCTGGAAAGGCTACATGGACGCCATGCCGGGTGCCTGTTTCCACGCCAACTATGCCGCGGCCGCGCCCCCGCCGGATCCCTATCAGGGAGACAGCACCTCTCCGCCGGCCTTCAACTACGCCGACCGGCACAACCCTTTCCTCTACTTTGCCGACATCATCGGCGACGGCAGCCGCTGCCAGGCGCACGTCGTACCGTACGCCGGCCTCGCGGCCGACCTCGCCGGCGACACGTTGCCGGTTTTTTCCTTCATCACACCCGACACCTGCAACGACGGGCACGACGACCCGTGTGCCGGCGGCTCGCCGGGCGGCCTGGCCCGCGCCGACCTCTGGCTGTCGCGCAACGTGCCGCCGTTGCTCGCCTACCTACAGTCGCACAACGGGCTGCTCGTGATCACTTTCGACGAGGCGAGCGCGGCCGACACCTCGGGTTGCTGCACCGGTGGACCCGGCGGCGGACCGGGCGCGGGGGGCAGGATCGGCTTGCTGGCGCTGTCGGCGGTGGGCCGCGCCGGCCAGGTGGTCAGCACGCCCTATGACCATGCCTCGTTGCTGCGCACCATCGAGGACTCCCTGGGGATCGCCGAGCATCTCAACAACGCGGCCACCGCCACCCCGATGGTGGAACTCTTGACGCCCTCGGCGTGCCCGCCGGGAGCCGCCGCGCTGTGCCTGGCCGACGGGCGCTTTGCGGTCACGGCGAGCTTTGCGACCGCGAGCGGTCCGTCGGGCGCGGCCCAGGCAGTGCCGCTCACCTCGGACACCGGGTATTTCTGGTTCTTCTCCGCCGGCAACGTCGAGGCGGTGGTGAAGGTCCTCGACGGCTGCGCCGTGAACGACAGCTACTGGTTTTTCGCCGGCGGCTTGACCGATGTCCAGATGACGGTCACCGTCACCGACAACCGGACCCACTTCGTCAAGGCGTACACCAACCCGCAGGCCACCGCGTTCCAGCCGATCCAGGATACGGGCGCCCTGCCGGTCTGCCCTTGAGCGAGTCGGCTGAGGGCCGCGACCGCCGCGGCCGCGGCCCTCGGCGGGCGGCGCCAACTACGACGTAACGACCGTGTTCCTGGCCAGATCCACCGTGAACGTCTCC
The DNA here is from genome assembly GCA_035308185.1 of Thermoanaerobaculia bacterium. Classification (GTDB taxonomy): domain Bacteria; phylum Acidobacteriota; class Thermoanaerobaculia; order Multivoradales; family UBA5704; genus JASLEW01. The sequence goes on from DATGHG010000360.1 coordinate 25,525, forward strand.
ACCAACTTGGCAGCGGGTGTGGAACCGCTCGAATACGGCGCCGAAAAGTAGGTCCCCACGATCTGAGCCTTGCTCACCTCGAGCCGGAGGAACCCGAAGTTGTCCTGATCGTACTGCTCGAGGGTGAGCCCGCTCCCGAGATCCAGCGGCACATTCGGATACCCGCCTTGCAGCTTGTGCAGCTTGCCAAGCTTGGTGTAGCCGCCGGCGCCGGCGACCACGCAAGGGATCTGCAGCGAACCCGCCGGCCCCTGCACCACCCTGGTGAATCGCTGGTAGTTGTGGACGTGGCCCGAAAGGATCAGATTGGGATAGCGCCCGGTGGCCTGGAAGCTGTCGAACAGCACCTGGTCGACGACGCTGCTGCCGGAGTGCTCGTCGTCACCGGAGAACGGCGGATGATGGACGGCGACGATCAGGGCAAGGTTGGGGTCGGCGGCGGCCAGCTCGCCCCTGAACCAATCGATCTGGTCCTGGTGAATCTCGCCCTCGCTCTCGCCGACGTTGGAGAACAGGCCAATGATCGTCGCAAATGGCGTGGTGAAGGTCCAGTAGACGTTCGGCAGGTCCATCTGGGTGCGGGCGGACCCGGTCTTGAGCGAGCCGAGCTGGCTTGGATCCTTTGACATGAAGTTCTGCACCCAGCCGTCGAGCGGGACCTTCTGCGGGTCCACCGGACCGTCCTCGGGATCGTCCGGCTGGCAATCGTGATTCCCCGCGATGGCGACGATGAAACCCGGGTAGTCCTTGTAGGTTTCGTAGAAATTGTTGCCGTACATGTCGATGTCGCCGGCAAAGTAGACCACGTCGCCGAGGTGGTAACAGACAGCGGGCACGGGCCTTTGGCTGGTTGCCGAAGCCTGGGCGTCCTGGGTCATCATTTCTGCCACGAAGTCCTGCTGCCGGCCTCGCGAGTCGCCGGTGTCGCCCACCGTGTGGAGCGCCATGACGCCGGCGGCCTTGATCTTGGCGACGTCGTCGGCCGAGAGCAGCTGGGACAAGTCGAACCGGTATGGCGCGGGGCCGTTCGGAGGGGGCAGCGGTTGAAAAGGAAAATGGGGGAGTTGGACCTGTGCCGCCTGGGTCGGGAAGGCGGCCGGGCCGGCAGCGGCAGTCGGGGCGATCGGGGGGACGTGGCTCTGGCGCCGGTGAGACCCGGTGCCGGCGGTGAAAGCCTGTAACATGATGGTCACCTCGCAATCAGTTCGTCGACGAATACCGATCAAACGGCGGATCTTCGCACCTGGCCGCGCCGGGAGAGAGTCTATCAGAAGGTGCTACAGGAGGCTCCGAAGGCAACCCGACCAAGAGCACTACGGACTGGTTCGGATGGGTCGCGCCCCATTCCCGGGCGGCGCCACACCTGAATCTATGGAGACTTGTCGCGCCGGGCATGAAGCCCGGCGCGGCACGATCTTGAAGAAAGGAGCCTACGGATGAAGATCACCAAGAAGAGGCCGGCGCTCAAGCTGCACCGCGAGACCCTGCGCAGCCTCTCGCAGATGCAACAGGTCGTGGGGGGCCTCAGCCACCCCTGCGCCAGCGTGCCACCGCTGGTCTGCGACACGACGACACTCCACACCGACTGCTGCTAGAGAAAGCAGACTCTCGCCTGGGCCACGGGACTACACCCGGGGCCCAGGCGTTCCTCCCGAGGGCGTCAGCCCCGGCGACGTCAGCCGCGAGCGCCGCGACTTCACCCGCCGGCAGGAGCGCCGCCGCCGGCCGCAGCGGCCAGCAAGAGGCTCTATTACAATTCTCGCAACTGGATCTTGACATCGCCAATGGGAGTTTGTAGTTTGCCCATCGAGCGTCCGAAATCAGCAGGCGGATTGGACGCGAAAGGGCGTGACGAGACCGCTGATGCTCCCGGCCGCTCCAAAGAGGTGGCAAGCCCGGTGCCGCGGTCGACACCGATCTCGTTCCCGGCGTAGAAGACATCGAAACCACTTTAGGACCCTTCGACGTTTCCAACAGTGCATCGAGGTCCAAAACGGTGACCCTGCTTCGCAAGATCGGCATAGTGCCTGGCCCGGATCAGGTCCCTGATGACATCGCTCTGCCGCCGTCGTGGATACAGGAGGGTTACAAGGTCGGCATGCTCAGCGGCTCTCAGCCGGCTTCCCTCCTTCTGCTCCAGGGATATTGGGCAGGTATTGATTGCCCAGCTGGCAGCAACCCCGAGGCCTGCACTGCCAATGCCATGAATCGCGAGACGGTATGGCTCGTGCGAGTCGGCGACCAGAGCTCCGGTTACGAGCGCTGGATGAACCAGCGCCCGAACTGGGAAACCGGCAAGTGGGACGATCCCGTCACCGAAAGCATCGGCACGACCGCAGCCGTGGTCTTTGAAGGCAATGCGCCGATCCTCCCAGCGGTGCCGTGTCGCAATTGAACATCGTGGAGCCGGACATGGCCCAAGAGGATTGCGTACTCGGCAACCCCGACGGTCGAGCGGAGGCCGGGCCAGCGCCCGCCGCCAGCCCGAGGCTGTCGCGGCGACCACCATGCGAACCGACCCTGAAGGTCATCCGGACCGTACTGCTCGGTCTTGCTGCCGCGGCGGTGGCCGGCGGCGCCGTCGCCGACCCGGTCGCTCCCCCCGCCGCACCCACGAAACCGGTCATCGATACCTACCACGGCGTCCGGGTGGTGGACGACTACCGCTGGCTCGAGGATTGGAACGATCCCGCTGTCCAGGCCTGGAGCGCCGCCGAGAACGCCCATGCGCGCTCGGTGCTCGACGCGCTGCCTGGCCGCGAGGCGATCCGCGCCCGCGTCACCGAGCTGTTCAAGGCGGCTGGCGTCTCCTACTCTCACCTGCGCTGGGCGGGCGGGACGCTGTTCGCGGTCAAGGACCAACCGCCGCAGGAGCAGCCGTTCCTGGTGACGGCCACGGGACCGGACGACCTCGCCAGCGAGCGGGTGCTCGTCGACCCCAACGTCCTCGACCCCAAGGGGGGAACCTCGATCGACTGGTACGAGCCCTCACCCGACGGCAAGCGGGTGGCCGTCTCGCTCTCCGTGCAGGGGTCCGAGCGGGGCAGCGCACACGTCTACGAGGTGGCGACCGGGAAGGAGCTCGGCGACCTGGTGCCCGGCGTCAATGGCGGAACCGCGGGTGGCAGCCTTGCCTGGGCCGCCGACTCGTCGGGGTTCTACTATTCGCGCTACCCGTCTCCCGGAGAGCGCTCCGCAGCCGACCTGCAATTCTACACCCAGGTGTATTTTCATGCCCTCGGCACCTCGCCGGATAAGGACCGCTACGAGATCGGGAAGGATTTCCCGAAGATCGGCGAGATCAAGCTGCGCGCGAGCCGCGACGGCAAGTGGGTTCTGGCCGTGGTCCAGAACGGGGACGGCGGCCAGTGCGCACTCGATCTCCGTTCGCCCCAGGGTGCGTGGAGCCGCCTGGCGGGCTTCGCCGACGGCGTCAGCGAGGCCGCCTTCGGCCCAGCCGGATCGCTCTACCTGCTCTCGCGTGCAGGCGCGCCGGGCGGCAAGATCCTGCGGCTGTCGCTCCACCCGGGACGGAAGGTGCGCCTGGCGGAAGCCAGGGTGGTGGTGCGCGAGAGCGCCGCGGCGGCGATCCAGTTCGGCTTCGAGCAACCCGATACCCTGATCCTTTCGGCGTCGCGCCTCTACGTGGTCGACGAGGTCGGCGGCCCCGAACAGGTGCGCGTCTTCGACCTGCGCGGCAAACCCGCGGGCAAGCTGCCGATGCCGAAGGTGGCGGGGGTTGACGAGATCGTGCCCTTGGACGGAGATCGGGTGCTTTACAGCATCAGGACCTACCTGGAACCCAAGACCTGGTACGGCTACGCTGCCGGCGGCAGCGCGGCGCCGCGCAAGCTGCCGATCTCCAGCACCTCACCGGTCAGCTTCGCCGACGTCGAGGTGGTACGCGAGGTCGGAATCTCCAGGGATGGCGTCAGGGTGCCCCTCAACATCCTGCGCCGCAAGGGCATTCCTCTCGATGGCAAGAACCCCACCCTGCTCACCGGGTACGGCGGCTTCGGCAGGAGTTACACACCGTTTCTTCCCATCCGCTATCGGTTGTGGTTCGACGCCGGAGGGGTGCTTGCCGTGGCCAACCTGCGCGGTGGAGGAGAGTACGGCGAGCGCTGGCACCGGGCGGGAAAGCTGGTCCACAAGCAGAAGGTCTTCGACGACTTCATCGCCTCTGCCGAGCGCCTGATCCAGCTTGGCTACACCGCCCCGGCTCGGCTCGTCATCGAAGGTGCAAGCAACGGCGGCCTGCTCATGGGCGCCGTCATGACGCAGCGCCCCGACCTCTTCCGGGCAGTCGTCTCGCACGTCGGCATCTACGACATGCTGCGCCTCGAGCTGCAAGCCAACGGGCAGTTCAATGCCACCGAGTACGGCACGGTGAAGGATCCCGCACAGTTCAAGGCGCTCTACGCCTACTCGCCCTACCATCACGTCAAGGATGGCACCGCCTACCCGCCGGTCCTGTTCATGACCGGCGCCAACGACCCGCGGGTCGACCCCTCGCACTCGCGCAAGATGACCGCCCGCCTGCGCGCCGCCGAGAAGGGGCGAGGGCTGGTGCTGCTCCGCACCAGCGCGACAAGCGGCCATGGCTTCGGCACCGCGCTGTCGGAGAAGGTCGAGCAGTCGGTGGACACTTACGCTTTCATTCTCCACCAGCTCGGCATGAGCTATCCGCCAGCAGCGCCGCGGCCCTGACCTATCCAGCCGCAGGCCACCCCATGATCGTGCATCTCGTCGACGGCACCTACGAGCTGTTCCGCCACTTCTACGGACTGCGCCGATTCAACAAGGGCACGGACCCGCCTTTCGGCGCCGTGATCGGCGTCCTGCAAACGGTGCTGCAGATGATCGAAACGGGCGCCACGCATGTCGGCGTGGCGACCGATCACGTCATCGAGTCGTTCCGCAACCGTCTCTGGCCCGGGTACAAGACAGGGATCGGCATCGAGCGCGCGCTCCTCGCGCAGTTCCACCCGCTGGAAGAAGCGCTTGCCGCCATGGGAGTGGCGGTTTGGCCCATGACCGAGCTCGAAGCGGACGACGGGCTGGCCTCAGCTGCTCGGAGCGCCGCCGACGACGAGGGCGTACAGAAGGTCTGCATCTGGACTCCCGACAAGGACCTCGCCCAATGCGTCCGTGGCGACTGGGTCGTCCAGGTCGATCGCCGAGGCATGAAGATCCGCAACCGGCAGGGAGTCCGCGAGAAATTCGGGGTGGAACCGGAATTGATCCCCGACTTCCTCGCCCTCGTTGGTGACACCGCCGACGGATATCCTGGCATGCCAGGGATCGGTCCGATCACGGCGGCGCGGTTGTTGAACCGGCATGGCATCCTCCAGGACTTCCCGCCTGCCGTACTCGGAGAGCGCCGCGGCTTGGCCCTCCTCTTCAAGGATCTCGCGACTCTGAGGACCGACGCGCATCTGTTCCATGACGTGGACGAGCTGTTGTGGCGCGGCCCCGCTGCCGCGTTCGGCGCTTGTGCCGAGCGTCTCGGAGAGGCTCGCCTGCTCGACCGCTGCCGCAGAGCCCAGGACCGTCTTTGACGGCAGCATCGCCTGAACGCATCGCAGGCGCGCAGCAGACGCAACGCTCCAAGACCGTTCTGCCGCAACCTCATGGGGTGGGTGGCGGCGCGGCGGCAGCTACCCGGCGGCGGCCCGTGCCTACCTGGAAGGGTGGTGCCGACAGCCGGCGCGCTGCGCTACAATCTCCTCAACAAACGGTTGTTGGCTCCCGGGTCACCGTGCCAGGCCGCGCCGGCCGCAGATCTGGGGAGGAGGAGGACTCATGAGAGCTTTGCGTGGTCGCGCCTGGATGCTCGTGGCTCTGTTCGCTGGTACCGGCGCTCTGGCGCTCTGCCAGCCGTGCGCGGCGGTGCCGATGTGGGCGCGGCGCTACAACGTCGGGTGCAACACCTGCCACAACTGGCCGGCCCTCCAGCTCACCGCTACCGGCCTCGACTTCCTGCGCCGCGGCCATCGCTTCAAGGGCGACGGCTTCGACAAGGACTGGACTCATCTGGTCGCCGCGCACGTCGAGTGGGAGTACGACGCCGCGTCGGGCACGAGCAACCAGTTCAACTCCCCCGAATTTCACCTTCACGCCGGCGGCGCCTTCACCGAGAACTTCTCCGGCTACGTCAATGCCAACATCAACAACGAGCTCGAGGCCGCCTATCTGCAGTACACCAAGGAGTGGGGCGACGACGCCTACTTCACGGCGCGCGGCGGCCGCCTCTCGCCGACGCTGCTGCGCAATTACGGCAACGGGCTCGAGGCCGGCGCCAGCGATCCTCTGATCCTGTCGAGCACGACGCTCAACGCCAACCCCTTCACCCCCGACCGCAACGACAACGGCGTCGACGTCGGCGGCCGCTATCAGATGTTCTTTCTCCAGGCGGGAGTGCTCGACGGCGACGACGTGGCAGGGCAAGCGTCGGTAGGCAAGCACAAGGACTTCTACGGCTCGCTCGAGGCGACGCCGGACGGCGTCAGCGGCGTCGGCCTCTATTATCACCATGGCGGTTACGACCTCGGCGATCCGGCGATGCCGCCGCAGCTCGACGACAGCTATCAGCGCGAGGGGGTGTTCGCCAACTATTCCCAGAGCCGCTTCCGCGTCGCCGGCGCCTACCTCTTCGGCAAGGACCAGGTGGCGACGGTGATCCCGGACCGCAAGATCCGCGGCTACTACCTACAGGTGAACGGCTATCCGACCGGTTGGGTGGCGCTGTTCGCGCGCTATGACGACACCACGACGCAGGACGAGACCGGACAGCAACGAACTCGCCAGGGCACGGTGGGTGCGACCTTCGAGGTGTTCGAGAAGGCCACCACCTCGGCACGCATCGCGCTCGAGGCGGGGCGCCAGGAGTTGCCGGGCATGCATACCAACCTGGGCGTGGTGAACCTGCTGTGGGCCTTCTGATCGAGCCGCCGGCGCCGGCCACGCGGCGCTCTTTCTTCGGCATCCTGGTCGGCGCGATCAGCGCCGTGGTGGGGGCGATGATGGCGGTGCCGCTGGTGCGCTTCGCGCTCCACCCGGTCCTGCACCCCGGCGGCGCCGCCGACTGGTTCGCGCTGGGCAGCCCCGAGGAGTTTGCGGGCGCCGCCGAGCCGGTGCGCGCCGAGGTCAGCTTCCGGCGCGTCGACGGCTGGCGGGCGACCACGGTCAAGCAGACGGTGTGGGTGACCCGCGGCGCCAAGGGAGGCCTGGTGGTGCTCTCAGGCACCTGCCCGCACCTCGGCTGCGTGGCGATCTGGCACGGCGACCGCGGCCGTTTCATCTGCCCCTGCCACAACGGCAACTTCGACCGGCACGGCGAGCGCCTCAGCGGTCCGCCGCCGCGCGGCCTCGATCCGCTGCCGGTCAAGCTGGAGGGCGGGAAGCTTTGGGTGAAGTACCAGTATTACCGGCCGCTGGTGCGGGATCGCGAGGTGATCGGATGAGCGCCGAGCCGGGCGGCCCCCCGGCCGGGCGCGGCGCGCGTCTGGCGCACTGGCTGGACCTGCGGCTCGGCTGGCGCCAGGTGATGGCGACGGCTCTCGACGAGCCGATCCCCGGCGGCTCGCGGTGGGCCTATGTCTTCGGCAGCGGCCTGCTGTTCATCTTCGTCAACCAGATCGTCACCGGGGTCTTCCTGACGCTCTACTACGTGCCATCGGCCGATCACGCCCACACCACCGTGAGCTTCATTCAGAAGCAGGTGACGATGGGCAGCTTCCTGCGCAGCCTGCACGCCTACGGCTCGAGCGTCATGGTGCTGCTGCTGATGCTGCACCTGGCGCAGACCTACGTCTACGGCGCCTACAAGGGGCGGCGCGAGCTGCTCTGGCTGATGGGCTGCTTCCTGCTGCTCCTGGTGCTCGGCATGGCCTTCACCGGCTACCTGCTGCCCTGGGACCAGAAGGCCTACTTCGCCACCGCCGTCGGCACCAACATCGCCTCGGAGGTGCCGCTCGCCGGCGGCTTTCTCAAGCTGCTGCTGCGCGGCGGCAGCGAGATGGGGACGCTGACCCTGTCGCGCTTCTTCACCCTGCACGTCTTCCTGCTCCCGGCTGCGATCTTCGCCGCCGTGGCCGCACACCTCTTCCTCTTCCGCAAAGCGGGGGCGGCGGGGCCGCCGCGTCCGGCCGACGAGCTGCGGCGCCTGCGGGTCGAGACCTTCTTCCCTTCCCAGGTGTTCAAGGACTTCGTCTTCGGTATCGGCCTGATCCTGATCCTGGGAGCTCTGGCCTGGCGGCGGCCGGTGTCGCTGGGGCCGGTGGCCAACCCGGCGGACGCCACCTATCTGCCGCGGCCCGAGTGGTACTACCTGCCGGTGTTCCAGTTCATCAAGTATTTCCAGGGCGCGGCCGCGGTGCTCGGGATCGTGGTCATCCCGGCTGTGGTCATCCTGGCGCTCTTCGCGCTGCCGTTTCTCGACCGTTCGCCGGAGCGCCGGCCGCTGCGCCGGCCGGTGGCGATCGGCAGCCTGCTGCTGGTGTTCGCAGCGCTGGTGTTGCTGGGTGTGCAGTCGGAGGTCCAGGACCGGCGCGACCCGGCGGTGCGCGCGAAGCTCGTCGCGCAGGAGGAAGCGGAGCGGGTCTACGCCGCGGCGCCGTTCATGCCCGAGGAGAACCTCGGCCCCGGCTCCGGCGCCGCCGCCTCGCAGCCGTCGGCGCTCAGCCCGGCGGCCGCCAAGGGCGCCTTGCTGTTCGAGAGCGAGGGATGCTCGACTTGCCACGGTCCGCAGGGACACGGCGGCGGCGGCCTGTTCGCCCTCGCCAGCCTGGGCCGCCGTTTCTCGGCCGAGCAGCTGACGGCACTGGTGCGCGCGCCGCGGCCGGACATGCAGCAGGGCGGCATGCAGCCGGTGCAGCTGCAAGGCGAGGACATGAATGCCCTGGTCGCCTTCCTGTTGGCGGCGCAGCGCGATACGGCCAGTCCATAGACCGAGCGGGTCTCGGGACCCGGAGCCGACGCTCCATCTTCGGCGTGTCCACTCGCGGCCATGGCCAGGCCGGCGGCGGCGAGCCCGCGTCGCCGGTCGACGACGATCGGTTCGGGTGACGCCGTGCCTCATGCACCGGCCGGATGCGTCACGCTACACTTTCGCCGATGAGCCACCTGCAGGCGGACGACACGACCGGGCATCCCGCCGCGATCTCGCCTCCGGCCCAGGGACGAGCCAGCGCGCTGCTGACGCTCGCCCGGCTCCGTTCCCTCGCCGCGCTTGGCGCCCTTTGCCTCATCCTGGCGCTCGAGTACGTGCGCCAGCTGCTATCTCCCTACCTGGTCTCCTGGCAGGGCCGCATCCTGATGAACGCCGCGGTGTTCGTCGGCGTCGTCTTCCTGCTGGGGCTGATGTTCAGCGTCATCAACCGCCTGCAGCTCCGGCTGGAGCGCCAGAACCGCGAGCTGCTCGCCCTGCACGCCGCCGCGCTCGACATCTACCGCGAGCTCGAGCTCTCGGCGGTGCTGGAAAAGGTCGTGGACCAGGCCCGGCACCTGGTCGGCGCCCGCTACGGCGCCCTGTCGGTGATGAACGAGCAGGGCCGCATCGAGAGCTTCCTCACCTCCGGCATCGATGCCGCCGCACGCGCCCGCATCGGTCCGCCGCCGACGGGGCACGGCCTGCTCGGCGTGTCGCTGCGCGAAGGGCAGCGGCTGCGTCTGAGCCAGATCTCCCGCGATCCCCGCGCAGCCGGCTTCCCGCCCAACCATCCGCCGATGCGCTCGCTGGTCGCGGTGCCCATCCTCTGCCGGACGCATTTCCGCGGCAACCTCTACCTGGCCGAGAAACTGGGCGAGGAGAGTTTCTCGGTCGACGACGAGGAAACCCTGGTGCGCTTCGCCACCAAGGCCGCGATCGCCATCGATCACGCCTTTCTCCACCGGCAGCTGGCGTCGCTCGCCGTGGCGGAGGAGCGCCTGCGCATCGCTCACGAGATGCACGACGGGCTCGCCCAGGTGCTCGCCTACGTCAACACCAAGGCGCAGGCGGTGCGCGAGTTCCTGCGCACCGGTCGCACCGAGGAGGCGGCGCGCCAGCTCGATCAGCTGGCGGCGGCGGCGCGCGAGGTCTACGGCGACGTGCGCGACTCGATCGTCGGCCTGCGCGGCGTCGCCGGGGCCGATTGGCGGCTGGGGACGGCGCTCGCGGACTACGTCGCCGCCTGGCAGGAGCAGAGCGGCGTCGCCTGCCGCCTGCGGATGGATGCGAGCCTGCGCTTCCCGTCGGCGATCGAGCTGCAGCTGCTGCGCATCGTTCAGGAAGCGCTCGCCAACGTGCGCAAGCACGCCCAGGCGCGCCATGCCGAGGTCGTCCTGGAGGTGCGCGACGGCGTCCCGTCGCTCACCGTCGCCGACGACGGCGTCGGCTTCCATCCCGGCGAGCTCGGCCGCTCGGAGTTCCCGCGCTTTGGCCTTGCCACCATGCGCGAGCGGGCGGAGAGTATCGGCGGCAAGTTCGAGATATCCTCGTCGTCCGACGGTGGTACGCGAATCCAGCTCGTGCTGCCGGTCCCGGCGGCGCCATTGGCAGCCGCGGACGGGGCCTGACCGCGGCCGGGGCTCGAAGACAGGGGAATGGCGCCTTGAAAGTCCTGATCGCCGACGATCACGCGCTCTTTCGCGACGGGTTGCGCAGTCTGCTGGAGGCGCGCGGCGTCGACATCGTCGGCGAGGCGAGCAATGGGCGCGAGGCCGTCGAGCTGACGCGGCGGCTGCGCCCCGACGTCGTGCTCATGGACCTGGCGATGCCCGAGGTGGACGGTCTTGCCGCCACCAGGTTGATCAGCGCCGAGCTGCCGGCGGTCAAGGTGGTGGTGCTGACCGCCTCCGACGAGGATGCCAAACTGTTCGAGGCGATCAAGTCGGGCGCTCAGGGCTACCTGCTCAAGGACCTCACCTCAGAGGACTTCTTCGCCCTGCTCGAGCGCACCGAGCGGGGCGAGCCCGCGCTGACGCCGGCGATCGCTCGCAAGCTGCTCGAGGAGTTTGCGCGTCCAGCCAAGGCGACGACGCTGCCGGCCAACGACCCCGACCCGTTGACCGAGCGCGAGCGCGAGATCCTCGGCCTGCTGGTCGAGGGGGTGACCTCGAACCGCCAGCTCGCGAGGCAGCTCGAGGTGAGCGAGAACACCATCAAGTTCCACGTCCGCAACCTGCTCGACAAGCTGCACCTCCACAACCGCGCCCAGGTGGTGGGTTACGCCTTGCGGCACGGCCTGGTCGAGCCCGCCGACAGCCGCCAAGACTGACCAGCCGGCAGTTTGCCGAGGCTACCCGCGCTGTGCCGCGCCGCGGGGTGGGGAGCCGCCCACCCCGGCGCGCGAGGGAGCCGCCTGATCGGGTATCGGCAAGGGCCGTGCCGCGGGCTAACCTGGCGATCATGCTCGCTGGCCTCGATCGCAACCCCGCCCTGGCTTCCACCATTCGCACCGTCTTGATCGGCACTTCGCTGAGCGACGCCTCGGACGAGGTGGTGCTCAACGGCCTCAGGCTGGCTCGCGCCGCCGGCGCCAAGATCCAGCTGGTGCATGCCTTCGACCTGACGATGCTCTATAGCGGTGCCACCTTCGGCGGCGGCGCCTACCTGCCAGAGATGATCGACGCCGAGCGTCACGGCTGGCGGCAACGGCTGCAGGAGCAGGCGGTGCGGGTGGGCATCGAGAGTGGGGAGCTTGCCGGCGTCCAGCCGCTGGAAGGCGCGCCGCACCGCGTGCTCGTCGCGGCGGCCGAGGAGGCGGGCGCCGATCTCATCGTGGTCGGCGCCGCCGAAAGCTGGGGAAGCCTGTCGAAGCTGCTGGGCTCGACCGCCGACCGCGTCATCCGTGCCGCAACCTGCCCGGTCGTCGCCACTCGCGGCGAGCTGGTGGTGCCGCCGCGGCGGGTGGTGATCGCCGTCGACCTGTCGCCGGCCGCCGGCGATGCGATGCGCTGCGGCCTGCGGGTGCTCGCCGCCATCGGGGGCGGGCCGGGGGGGCATCCGCACACCGCCGTCGAGGCGCTGCTGGTGACCGCGGCTGGGCAAGAGATCGAGCGCCGGGCGGAGGACAGCCTGAAGAGTTTCGTCGACAGCCACAGTCCCGACCCGGGCTGGCACGTCACCGGCCGGGTGCGCGGCGGCGCGGTGGCCCACGCAGAGATCCTTGCTCGCTGCCGGGATGCGGTACCCGATCTGATCGTGCTCGGCACCCACGGCCGGGGCGGCTTCGAGCGCTTCCTCATCGGTAGCGTCTCGGAGTCGGTGCTGCGCCACGCGCAGGGCAGCCTGCTGGTCATCCCGCCGCGCGCCGCCGCCATCGCTCCACGTGCAACTTGACGCTCAGGCCCGGGCGGTCCGGCGTCAGCGCCGCGCGCGCCGGACCGCGTCCCTCACCATGGCCCGCAGACGGCGCCGGTCCCCGCCGGACAACCTGCTGTCCAGCGCCGAGGGAACGGCTCCGTCCGTAACACCCCGGGCAGTCTCCCAGTGGCGAGAGGGGTGCCGACTGTGCCTTTCTCCGGCGTCGGGGCATGATCCGGGTGGGCCGCGAGCTCACCGGTGGCGTGGCGGCGGGGACCCTCTCTGTAACGCCGCCGAAGCGGCCGGCGCCTAACACCTTCGATTAGCCTTCTCGCGCTTGCGCGAGCAAAGAGAATGGCGCTCGGGGCGTCCGTGGGGGCTGGCATGCTCAGAGAGGAGGCCTTCTATGCCAAACGCAGCCGCGCTGCGGATCGTCATCCAGGGAGCGCTTGCTTGCTGGCTCACGGCGATGGCCGCGTTCGCCCAGGACGTGCAAGTCAATCCCGTCGACACCAACCTCCCGAACCAGGACAACAGCACGGCGCAGAGCGAGACCAGCCACGCCGAGTTCGGCAGCACCGTCGTGGTCGCCTACAACGACAGCCAGCAGACGACCTCGCTGGGAGCCGCGTTCACCAGCCTCATGAGCTACTCCTCGTCGGCGAACGGTGGCGCGACCTGGACCTACGGGGGCCTGGCGACGGCGCCCGCCGGGCAGCGGCTGTGGGGCGACCCGATGGTAGTCGTCGACGGGTCGGGCGTTTTCTACATGGCGAGCCTGAGCGGTCCTGCTGGCGTCGGCAACGGCATCGGCGGCGTTGCCGTCTACCAGTCCACAGGGAACAGCCCGTCGGTGACCTTTGGCACGCCGGTGCTGGTCAACGGCATCAGCGGCACCTCGGCCGGCGGCCAGGACAAGGAGTGGCTGGCGGTCGACACGACCGGCGGCGCGTTCAACGGGCGCGTCTACCTGGCATGGACCGACTTCGTGACGTTGAGCACCGGCCAGATCGAGTTCGTGCGCTCCACCTCGACGAGCCCGCTCACGCTGACCGCGCCGGTGGCGATCGGCCCCGCCGACAAGCTCAACCATGGCGCCAACCTCGCGGTCGGCCCGGCGGGCGAGCTATACCTGGCCTGGG
>DATGHG010000361.1:0-12396 GCA_035308185.1 Thermoanaerobaculia bacterium
GTCTCCCCAGCCATCCGTCCCGTCGGCTTCACGAGCTTGCGCCGGCCGCATGGGCGGCGGCCGCTGCGCAAGTCTCCTGATCCACCGCCCTCACCCTCACCCAGCCGCCGGACCCGGGGCAGTTGGGGGAACGGTTACTACCTCGGTGCGAAGACCGACGCCTATCGCGCCAACGAATTGCGGGCGATCCTGGTGCCGCTGGCCAGCCGCCACGGCTGCGCCGCGCTCGCAGTCCGCCACCTCAACAAGTCGCGCGACACCTGCCGTATCTACGCAGCCCAGGGGTCGATCCACTTCACCGCGGCGGCCCGCTCGGTGCTGCTTGCCGGCTGAGATGGCGCTGAATGCTCCCCCGCCGGCCACCCGCGGCGCTCGATTGCCCGGCCAAAAGCACTGCCTCAAGGCAGCCGACATGGCGGGTACCCTGTTGCAGACAGCGTGGGGAGAGCTGCCCGCGTCCCGACGCCCGCGGGCGCGCATAAGCCCCTGCCGAGCGATGCTTCGCGACCCCGCTGCTGATCGTCCCGTTCGTGGTGGCGACATGGTATTCCCGGTGCCGCGAGCCTCGCGATGGCGTGGCAAGGCGCTCGGTCCAAACTCGCCGGGCACCGTGCCTGTGGAGCGCGCGGGCCGCGCTGGCGGGAGGTGGTAGCGCAAGCCACGGGAAGAACCGCGTAGGGAGCAGGTCCGAAGCGCTATAATTCCCGCGAAGCGGGAGAGAGGCCTGAGGCCATGGTATACCACGGAAGGGTAAAGGATGGCGCCGTAGTCCTCGATCCGGGGGTCGCGCTCCCGGAGGGAGTGGCGGTCCGGGTCGAGCTGGAGCTGGCGGGAGAATCACATACCGCCTCCGGCGAAGATCCACTCTCCAGCATGGCCGATCTGGCGGTCGAGACCGGCATCACCGACCTCGCCACCAACGCCGACCACTATCTCTACGGTCATCCCAAAGCCAGCGATGCCGGCTGAGCCTGTTTTCCTCGACACCAACGGCTGGCTCGCACTGCTGAACGCTTCCGATTCCCTACACTCTGCCGCGTCCTTCGCCTGGGCTGGTGTCCTCGACCGAGGCGGCCGGGTGGTTCTCACCGATTGGATCGTCGCGGAGACGGGTATGGCCTGGCGAGGAGCGGCGCAAGGAGCCGCTTCGCGGCCGCCGTGGAGCTGATCCGTTCCAGCCCCAGAGCTGATCTGGTCCATATCTCCCAAGCGCTCTTTGACCGAGCCCTCGAGCTCTATGACCGCAGGTTTGACAAGACGTGGGGATTGGTCGATTGCGCGAGCTTCCTGGTGATGGAAGATCAGGGCATCTCCCAAGCCATCACCAATGATCGCCATTTCGAGCAGGCCGGATTCAAGAGCCTTCTTCCTGCCTCCAGCCCGACCTGATCGGGCTACCCTCCGGAAAGACTGCCCAGACGTAACACCGGAGATGTTCCAATAGGCGAGGACCCGTGCTCATGAGCTACGGCATCAGGCCAGCTCCACCTTGAGCCTCTTGCCAAGCGCCGATGCCGCACGCTCTAGGGTGGACAACGTCACGGATGGATTGGCGGGGTCGAGTAAGCGCTCAAGCGCCGGCCGGCTGGTCTTCATCAAGCTCGCCATTGCCGACTTGGTAAGGCTGCGCCGCTTCATTTCCTGGGCAATCTGAAAAGCGATCATCCGTTTGGTCGCAGTCGCCTCCGAGACCTCAAGGAGGTGCTGTTCTCGCAGGAAGTCGTCGAAGTCACTGCCGAGGTGTTCCTTTTTCATCCAATCACTCCTTGCATAGGGCCGCCAGACGTTGACGAGCGATTCTCAGCTCTGTCGGCGGGATCTTCTGTGACTTCTTGACGAATCCATGGACCAACACCATGGTGCCCTCGGCGACGGTGAAGATGATCCGCGCGATGCCTTGGGAAACGTGGGACCGGACCTCCCAGAGGCCGGCCTCAAGCTTCTTGATCAGCGGCATTCCCAACGGCCAGCCGTACTGCGCCGTCTTGATGTCTTCGCCCACTGCCTTGCGGTCCTTCCGATCCAAACCTTTGAGCCACTGGCGCACCGGTTCGTTGCCGGCCTCCGTGCGGTAGAAGACAACGCGTAGAACAGGCTCCCTGCCCCGATCGGGAGTGTATCAAAAATGGTGCGCCGATCAACTCCGCGCAGCGAGCGGCCGTCCCATCTCTCGTTTGGCTCATCCCGGACGACGGGCATGTGCCAGCTTCGCAGCCGCCTCGCATTCGCGGGAGCTCGCCGCCGGTCCCCGAGGTGATGTAGTGTCAGGGTCCGCCACGGACTCGTTACCCTCGATGCCGTTACCGAGCAAGACCGCAGATGGCTCCAACCGCGGTACGGTGGCTGCTGGTATGCCTTTGCCGACCCTGCTGTCTCAGGTACTGGTTGCGGCTACGCCGTGATCGAGCCGGACCCGGCCGCCAGCCGGATCTCACTGCTGGCTCGCCTGCATTTGCGAGCCGGTACAGCGGACGGCTTCGAGTGACGCGATATAGTTGCCTTGTGAGCCATCGCGATGACGAGCGTGCGGCGCGGGCGTCGTGGCCCATTCGACGCTATCGGCTGGGCGAAGAGCCTGGCGACGATCTCTCGGCCAGCACGACCGCTGAAGAACGCTTGGCAATGGTTTGGCTGCTGACGTTGGATGCCTGGGCTTCGGCCGGCAAGGCACTCCCCACCTACGCCCGCAGCGAGACGCCGATCCGGGCCGTACCTTCGGGCGTGCGCCGCCCTGAAACACCGAAGGAGTAGCAGCCTGAATCGAGACTTCGATGAGATGCTGGCCGCCCTGATCCTGGAGGGCGCGGCCTTCATCGTCATTGGCGCTCACGCCCTCGCCTTCCATGGTGTTCCAAGGTCTACCGGCGATCTCGACATCTGGATCCGTCCCGAGCCCGACAACGCCAAGCGGGTCTGGCGCTCTCTCGTCCGCTTCGGGGCGCCGGTCGAGGCGATGCACCTCGAACCGGCCGATCTGACGCACCCCGGCGTCGTCTACCAGATCGGTCTTCCGCCGCGGCGCATCGACATCCTCACCGAGATCAGCGGTCTAGCCTTCGACGAGGCCTGGCCGTCGCGGGCGTTCCAGAAAATAGGCGAGGTCGAGGTGCCGTTCCTGGGGCGTGACGCGCTGCTCAAGAACAAGCGGGCCAGCGGGCGCGCCAAGGATCTTGCCGACGTGGAGGCGCTCGAAAGCCGGGAGCCAGCGTAGGTCACCGGTTGACGGGCAGGCTGATCCGCTGAGCCCCGCCCCAAGACGCTGCCGCGAGAGTGTCAGGGAGCGGCCGGAGCTTCCGGCCGCTCCCCGCGACTCAAAGGCCGCCGCAGAAGAAGCAGGTTCCGACGTTGGGGTCGCAGGTGTTGACGCACGTTTGCGGACAGGTCACGTAGGCCGTGCACCGCGCCGAACAATACGGCTGGGTGTTGACCGCCCCGCCCGCTTTTTCCAGGGAAACGGCGGCGAGGCTCCGCAGCGTGTCGCGATTCAACTTCAACTTCTTCGTCTTCTTCTGCATGAGCTTTACCCCTTTCTTCGCTCTCGAGGGACTGGCCTGTCCCGTCGAGATGCCGCGTTGAAGGGGCCTCCCGTTCGAGGGCGCCCGGCGCCTGCAGGAGGCTCCCCTCCGAGGGGGCTCGAATGTCCCCAGTATCTTGATGCGGATTCCTTACGGAAATGAGGACACGCTGCTACTTCGCGCGCCCTCTGCCCCCCGGCCATGAGGCCGGGGGGGTACCGGAGCGCAAGAGAACCTCGGGGCGCGGGCCGCCCCGGGTCGGCCCAGCTAGACCGGCGGCTTGTGCCCGGTGCTGTGGGGCGGCGGCGCCTGGTGCTGCGGCGGCGCGCTGTGCTGGTGCGACTGCGTGGAAGAAGAGGTGGTGTGACTCGTGGATCCCGTGCTGTGACCCGTGGAGCCGGTGGAATGACTGCTGAAACTGGTGCTGTGAGTGGTGGATCCCTGGGTCGAATGCGAGGTGCTGCTACTGGTCGAGTGGGTGGACCTGGAGAAGGTGCTGGGGCTGCCGGTGTGTGCGGTCGACGAGTGGCTCGGGACCCCTGACCCGTGCACCGACCCGGTGGTACGGTGGCTCGCGATCGAGCTGCTCGGCGCGCCGTGGACGGAGTGCACTCCCCTGGCGGCCTGCTGCGGCGGCAAATGGCGCCCCGCCGCCACCGAGCCCACGATGGGCCTGCCGCCGGCGATGGGCCTGCCGGTCACCAACCCTCTCGCCCGCTCCGCCGCCACCTGGGCGTGCAGCGCGTGGCCGAACTCGGCGTGCGCCGCAAACGCCGCCCCGGCGAAGGCCGCGGGCCGGTAGAAGCCGAGCCGGCCAATATCCGTCCGCGGCACCGGGCGACCCGTGATCTGCTGGATGCGGTCGACGCCGATGCCGGCGTTCACGATCCGGCCGTTGACCTCGGTGTACCTGGTGATGTTCGTGGAGCCGCCATAGAGGAACACGTTGCGCTCCGGCGCCACGATGACGACCGAGATGTTGGGAGCCAGGATGGCGCCCTCGGGCACGAAGGCCCAGTAGGCGGGCTCGATCTCGACGCCGCCCATCTCCAGCCCGACCCCGACGGTGAACCCGACCGTCGGCGGCAGCGCCGCCCATCCAAGATAGCCGCCGCCGTCCCGCCAGGCGACCCACGCCGGCGCCCAGACGGTGCCCGGCACCCAGGCCCAGCCGTACGACGGATCACGGTACCAGCGGCCGTAGTGGAACGTGGCCCAGCCCCAGGATTCGGCGGCCACCCACGCCCAGCCCTGATCCGTGTAGGCCCAGTGGCCGGTGTGGTAGGGGCGCCAGCCATAGCCCATCCGCGGCACCCAGACCTCGCCATAGCTCTCGCTCGCCACCCACTGGCCGTAAGGCGAGAGCCGCTCGTGGAAGACGCCGACGCTGGTGACCGCGGCCTCGCCGGCCGCCGCGTCGCTGTTCGGATTCGCCGCCGCCTCAGCCGCCGGCGGGTTGGCCGCCGGCGCCGCGGTGTCGGCCGGGTTCGCGGTCGCCGCGGTATCCGTGGCCATCGCGGCGTCCGAGGTCATCGCCGCATCCGAGGTGAGCGGCACGTCGGAGCTGAGCGGGGTGCCCGAAGCCATCGCCGGTGCCGGGTTGGCGGCGGCCTTCTGGTTGCCGGCCATCTTGTTGAGCAGGTCGCAGCCGGTTGCCAGCATGGCGACAGCCAGGAGCCCCAGCGGCAAGACTGCAATTCCGATGATTCCAGAAATCTTCGCTCTCGATCTCGTGTGCATGGTCTCCCCTGTGGCAGTGCGCAACTGGGTGCGGCCGTCGCAGCCCCGCCGGGTGCGCCCTCTCCTGCGGCCTCCGAACACGGCCGAAGGCGCGAGGACTGGTAGATTAGTTTTGTAAGAATAGCTCGCCGGTTTCGCCGCTGTCAACGCAGGCTCGCGGCCAACCCGACCGAGTCAGAGGCGACCGGCAGGGCGCCGGCGTTACGGCAGCACGGCGGCGCTCAGCGCGAATAGCGACGCACCGAGAGCGCGATCGGCTACTTCTCGAACATCTGCGTCACCGGCACGACGTCGATGGCGGTCGGCTTGATCTCCAGGGTGCTGATGAGCTTGTCGACGTCGAGCACGTCGGCCGGCACCTGGCTGTTGTACTGCTTCGGGCTCGGGCCGTCCTGGCGCAGCACCTCGGCGAGCTTGCCGGCGCCGGCGGTCACCAGCACGGCGTCGAAGGCGTCCGTCGTCAGGTACTTGGCGGCCGCGCGGTTGACGTCGTCGACCGTCAGCCGCGGCAGCCGCGACTGGATCTCGTCGAGGTAGTAGGGCATGCCGTAGTAGCGGCTGTCCATCTGGAAGCCCAGCCGGGACGACAGGTCCTGGACCCAGAGGCGCGAGAAGTTGAGCAGGAAATTGCGGGTCAGCTCGAACTGCGCGGCGGTCAGGCCGTGGGCCTGCACCTGGCGCACCTCGTAGAGGGCGGCGCGCAGCGCGAACTGCGCGTCGGCCGGCACCACCGGACGCACCCAGACCGAGAAGTACTGCTCGCGCCGCGGCACGTTCGGCGGCGGATGGTAGGTGCTGGGCGCGGAATCCCAATATTCGAGGTAGGAGTAGTCGCCGTAGTTGAGGCCGCGGATCGCGCGCAGCTGGTTCATCAACAGGCCGTTGAAGGTGCGGTGCTCGCCCAGGAAGCTGTTGACCACCAGCAGCGGATAGAAATCGGCATCCTTGCGGGTGATCGGCAGCGGGAAGCCGAAGTGGATGCCGACCGACGCCGTCTCCTTGTCGATCAGGGTGATGTGCCGCCCGCTCACCGCCGGCGCCGGCGGCAGCGGCCTCGGCTCGCGGGTGCCGGCGGGGAGGCTGCCGAGCTCGCGGGCGAGCCTGGCGTCGAAGCCGGCCGGATAGCCGCCGGCGACGCCGATCATCAGGTTGGCGCGGGTGTAGTGACGGCGATAGAACTGCCGCACGTCGTCGAGAGTGATGCTTTCGAGACCGGCGACGGTGCCGGCGGGCGCATGTCCGTAGGGATGGCCGGCGAAGATCCGTTGCTGCAGCGCCTCGAGCCCCAGCAGCTCGTCGTTCGAGCTGCGCAAGGTGTCGGTGAGGTAGGAGAGGAGCTGCTGCTTGTTGCGGCGGAAGTCGCTCTCGGCGAAGGCCGGGGTGAGCAGGGCTTCCTCGAGCAGGCCGGTGTAGGTGTCGAGCGCGGCGCGCGCCACCGTGCCGGAGAACACCGTGACCTCGCGATCGGTGTTGGTCTCGATCTCCGCGGCGAGCGGATAGAGGTCTTCGAGCAGCTGGCTGTAGGGGCGCTTGGCGGTCGAGGCCTGCGCCACCATCAGCGAGGTCAGCTCGGCGAGGCCTTCCTTGCCGGCGGGATCGTCGATCGAGCCGGCCCGGAACAGCAGCCGGATGGCCACCAGCGGCGAGGCGGGGCTCGGCACCGCGACGATTTCAGGCGCCTCCGGGTCTTCCGGGGTCGCCGCCTGCCCGGCGGCGGGCGCGGCGGCGGCGAGGGCTCCGGCCAACAAGCTCATCGCGGCGAAGGCGGCGGCGGTCTCTCTGGCGTTAGGGGCTTTCTGCATGGTGTGCGCCTCCCTACGGCTTGCCGGCGCCGGCCGGCGGCTGGGCCAGCGGGCCCGAGAGCGTGACGACGGTCTGGTTCTGCGGCTGGAAGATCTCCCGCGCCAGGCGCTGGACGTCGGCCGGCGTCACCCGGGCGTATTCGGTCTGGTAGCGGTTGATCGATTGGATGTCGCCGGTCAGCGCCAGGAAGGCGCTGACTTCCGTGCCCACCTTCTGCGGCGTGCTGAGCTTGAGCGCGAAGCTGTTGCGGAGATAGGAGACGATCCGCTCGAGCCGCCGCGCATCCACCGGCGTGGTTTGCAGGCCGGCGATGGCGCTCTCGATCGCCTGCCGCACTTTCGGCACCAGCTCCGCGGACCTGGCGCGGGCGAGCGCCGTGAACAGGTAGGGATCGCGATGGCTGTCGGCGTTGCCCTGCAGCAGGTCCACCCACTGCTTGTCGACCACCAGCTCCTGATAGAGCGGCGCCGATTCGGCGAACAGCAGCTCGGCGATGACGTCGAGCGTTGCCGAATCGACGACACGGTCGGAGAAAGCGGGGATGTGCCACCCGGCGTAGAGGATCGGCTGCACCGGCGTCGCCCAGGCCACCTGGCCGCTCCTGGGCTCGCGCTGCGGCGGTTCGGCGGGGACCACCGTCGGGCGGTATCCCCGCTTCCAACCGCCGTAATGGCGCGCCACGAGATCGAAGACCTCCTGCGGCTTGACGTCGCCGACCACCACCACGATGCAGTTCTCCGGCCGGTAGAAGCGGGCGAAGAACTGCTTGCTGAAATCGTAGTAGGCGGGCATCGCCTTGACGTCGGCGAGGAAGCCGAGCGTGGTGTGCTTGTAGGTGTGACGGGTGAAGGACAGGTCGCGCATCTTCTCCTCGAGACCGAGCAACGGCGACGAGGCATCCTTGTTGTACTCGCCCAGGATCGCGAGCGCCTCGGTGCGGAACGCATCCTGGGTGTACACCAGGTTCTGGAAGCGATCGCCTTCCATGTCGGCGATGGTGGCGAGCTGGCTCGACGGCCCGACGACGTGGTAGAGCGTGTAATCCTCGGTGGTGAAGGCGTTGAAGTCGGCGCCCATGCCCTTGAGCACGTCGTTGTAGCGGTCCTGCGGATACTTCTCGGTGCCGCGGAACATCATGTGCTCGAAGAAGTGGGCGAAGCCGCTGTGGCCGGCCTCCACCTCGTCCCGCGCGCCGGTGCGCACCAGCGTCATGTAGGCGAGCGTCCCCGGGCTGTCGTAGGGGATCACCACCACGCCGAGGCCGTTGGGGAGAGTGGTCTGCGCGACCTTGTACGGGAAGGCGTCGGCCGCCAAGCCGGCGCCGGCCGCACCCTGGACGGTGGCCGCAGCGGTGGGCGCGGCGGGGGCGGCGGCCAGCGCTGCGGCGGCCAACGGCAGCAGACCTTGCAGCGCGAAGCGAAGTCGGAGTGGCACGGTCGAGGACCTCCTTGTCCGGCGGCGAAGTTCCCCAAACGGGGCGGCTCATCTTATCCTAGGGGCCATGGGATGGCTCGATCCCCACGGCACGCCCCGTTCGCACGCATGGCCAGGACAGGGGAGACGCCCCCACCCGAGATCATCGAGGCAGGCCCTGCCGGCGCTGCCGCTGGCCATGGCGCTGCTGGCGGCGGCGATCGTGCTGGCGGTGTCGGGACGGCTGAGCGCACCTTCGCGCCCGGCGCCGGCAGGGCCGGCGGCACCGGCCCGGGCGGCGCTGCTGCGGCTGCTGGCCGCGGCCCCGCGCCCGCCGGCGCCAGGCAGCGCCGGCGCCGCCGCCGGGCTCGCGGCGCGGCGCACGCCGGTGGTGGCGGCGGCGGAGAAGGTGTCGCCGGCGGTGGTCAACATCGCCGCCGAGTCGACGGTGCGCGAGGTGGATCCGTTCTTCGGCGGCATCTTCACCCCCCAGCGGCGCGCCCAGTCGCTGGGCTCCGGCCTGATCATCGAGCCGAGCGGCATCGTGCTGACCAACGCCCACGTCATCGAGGGCGCCTCGCGCATCGTGGTGACGCTGCTCGACGGGCGCGAGCTGCAGGCGGACGTCCTCGGCTCGGACCACGACGCCGATCTCGGAGTGCTCAAGGTGAAGGCCCACGACCTGCACGCGGTGCCGCTCGGCAGGAGCTCCGACCTGATGATCGGCGAGACGGTGGTGGCGATCGGCAATCCGTTCGGGCTCTCCCACACCGTCACCATGGGGGTGCTCTCGGCGGTCGGCCGCACCGTGCCGTCGGAGACCGGCGAGCGGCTGTTCACCGATTTCCTGCAGACCGATGCCTCGATCAACCCCGGCAACTCGGGCGGACCGCTGGTCAACATCCTGGGGGAGGTGATCGGCATCAACGCCGCGATCGTCTCGGGAGCCAACGGCATCGGCTTCGCCATCCCCGCCGACCGGGCGCGGCGGGTGGTGGCCGACCTGCTGCGCTATGGCGAGCTGCGGCCGGTGTGGAGCGGCGCCCGCCTGCTGACCATCGACGAGGAGCTGGCGCGGCGCAACCGCCTGACCGAGCGCCACGGCGCCCTGGTCTACAAGGTCTACCCGGGATCGCCGGCGGCCAGCGCCGGGTTGCAGGAAAAGGACGTCATCGTCGGCGCCTCGGGGCACCCGGTCGCGACCCGCGAGGACGTCATCACCGCCATCTACACGGTGCCGGCCGACAGCCCGATCCCGCTCGACGTGCACCGCGGCGGGCGCTCGCTGCGCCTGACCCTGCGCGCCCAGCCGCCGCCGCAGGGGACCGGCCTCGGCGTCCTCGAGCGCAGCGTCGGCCTGGTGGTGGGCGGCGGGCGCGGCGAGCTGTCGGTACAGCGGGTGGTGCGCGGCTCGGTGGCGGACCGGCGGGGGCTCGCGGCCGGCGACCTCATCCTGGGAGCCAACGGCCAGCGCATCGGCTCGGCCGACGAGCTCGCCCGCGAGGTGCTGCGCGCCATGGACCGCGGCAGCCTGCTGCTCGCCGTCCAGCGCGGGCCGTTCGTGTACAACCTCGAGTTCTCGCTCTGACCCGGCGGCGCCTCAGGACTGCTCAGCGGTCGGCGTCGTCCTCGCCCCAGCGCAGCCCCGCCGCAGCGTCGCCCACGCCGCCAACCCCGCCAAAACCGTCGGGATCGGGGAGGCCGAAGCGGTCGAGCAGCCGCAGGGTGTAGTGATCGAGGAAGCGGCCGAGGTCCTCACCGCCGATGTAGAACGCCGGCACCGGCGGCATGATCGCGGCGCCAGCCAGCAGCAGCCGGCGCATGTTCTCGACGTGGACCAGGCTGTAGGGCGTCTCGCGGAAACCGAGCACCAGCGGCCACCCCTCCTTGAGCGCCACGGCGCCGGCGCGATGGATGAGCGTGCGCGCGACGCCGGTCGCCAGGGCGCCGAGGGTGCCGGCGCTGCACGGCAGCACGGCGGCGCCGGTCAGCCGGTAGGAGCCCGAGGCGATGGGCGCGTCGAGCTCGCTGTCGCGGTGGCAGCGCAGCTTGGCGAGCGCCGCGCCCGCGAGGCCGGCGGCGGCGGCGAGGTCGGCGGCGCCGGTGCGCTCCGCGCCCAGCTCATGGCGCAGCACCTGGCTGGCGCCGGCCGACACGCAGAGATGGATACGCTCGATCGCCGGATGAGCGGCGAGGCGCCCCAACACGTGGCGCGGCAACAGCATCCCCGACGCTCCCGACACCAGCAGCGCGATGCGATGGCCCATCGGGCGAAAGGATAACAGGCGCCGCTAGACCGTCTGCGCCTTGGGCGCGGGGCCGTCGAGCACGGTGCGGACGGTGCGCGCCAGGGTCTGGGCCGAGAACGGCTTCTGCAGGCAGATCGGCGAGCCGGCCCCGGTGGGCAGCGCCTGCTCGCTGTAGCCCGACATGTAGATGACGCGCATCGCCGGCTGCTCGGCGAGCAGCGCGGCGGCGAGCTCCGGCCCCTTGATGCGCGGCATGGTGACGTCGGTGAGCAGCAGGTCGATGGCGCCATGGTTGCGCCGCGCCAGGGCGAGCGCCTCGGCGGCGCCGGCCGCCGGCAGCACGCGGTAGCCGCGGCTCGCCAGGATGCGCTGCAGCACCGTCCGCACCGCCTCCTCGTCCTCGACCAGCAGGATGGCCTCCGAACCGGAATCGGCGGTGGCGACGGCCGGCTCCACGCCGCCGCTCTCGCGATCGGCGGTCACCGGCAGGTAGATGCTGAAGCGGGTGCCCTCGCCGAGCGCGCTGTCGACGAAAATGTGGCCACCGCTCTGGCGGACGATGCCGTAGGCGGTCGCCAGGCCGAGGCCGGTGCCCTCCTCCTTGGTGCTGAAGAACGGCTCGAAGGCGCGCGCCACGACGTCGAGGTCCATGCCGACGCCGGTGTCGGTCACCGTCAGCAGCACCCAGCGGCCTTCCGGCAGATCGGCGTGCGGCGCGGTGGCGGCGCCCGCCACGGTGAGGGAAGCGGTGCGGATGTAGAGCCGGCCGCCGGCGGGCATCGCCTGGCGGGCGTTGACGCCCAGGTTGACCACCACCTGCTCGAGCTGCCCGGGGTCGATCTTGACCCTGCCGGCGTCCGCGTCCAGCTCGGTGACCAGGGAGACGTCGTCGCCGAGCAGGCGGCGCAGCATCTTCTCCACCCCCTTGACCACGGCGTTGAGGTCCACCACCTTGGTCGCCATCGGCTGGCGGCGGGCGAAGGCGAGCAGCTGCCGGGTCAGCGCCGCCGCCTTCTGCGCCGCCTCCTTGATGCCGGCCAGGTTGCGTTGCAGCAGCGGGTCGTCGCCGTAGCGCTCGAGCAGCAGGTCGCTGTAGCCGAAGACGGCGAGCAGGCAGTTGTTGAAGTCGTGCGCGACCCCCGCCGAGAGCCTGCCGATCGCCTCCATCTTCTGCGAGTGCAGCAGCTGGCGCTGCAGCATCTGGTTCTCGGCCTCGTCGCGCTTGCGGCGGGCGATGTCGCGGATGGCGACGACGGTGACGTCCTCGCCCTGGAAGACGTAGCTCTTGGCGGCGATCTCGACCGCGACCACCGAGCCGTCGCGCTTCCAGCCGATGCCCTCGCGCGGCGCCCCGTTCGACGCCGCGCCGCCGCCCTCGGGCAGCAGGTCGCTGAGCTCGCGGCCGATCAGCTCGTCGGCCTGGTGGCCGAAGATGGCGAGCAGCGCGTGATTGACCTCCAGGATGACGCCGCCCTTGACGATGGCGATGCCTTCGAGGGTCGCCTCGAAAAGGTTGCGGAAGCGCTCCTCGCTGCGGCGGATCTCCTTCTCGGCCAGGGTGCGCTGCGCGATCTCCTGCTGCGCGCGCTCGTAGAGGCGGATGTTCTCGACCATCGGCGCGATCTGGTTGGCGACGGTCGACAGCAGCCGCACGTCGCTCGCCGGGAAGTAGTCGT
>DATGHG010000362.1:0-9485 GCA_035308185.1 Thermoanaerobaculia bacterium
TCGTCGAGGGTGATCCGGATCTCGGCCCGCGCCGCGGCGGGCAGCAGCAGGGCGGCCAGCAGGATCGCGGCGGCGGCCAGGCGCGCGCCGGCCGGTTCCGGTCCGTGGTCTCGTGAGCGCCGCATGGTCAGGGAGATTATAGAACACTGAGAGGCGCGGCCCCGCCGCGGGAGGGCCGCCGTATTCTCCTCACCGCGCCCGGCCTCGGCGCTGCCGCTGCCGCCGCTCGCCCGGCCGCTCAACCGCGCGCGGCGACGGCCGCGGCGGTCTCCTGGACGGCCGGCGCCGGCTGGAACCAGGGCGCTCCCTGCATCAGGCCGAGGTCGAGCTCGGGGTACACCGGATAGCGGCCGAGCAGGTCGCCGACGCGGGAGCGCGCCTGGTCGGCGGCGGCCGGGTCCAGGGTGTAGCGGGCGAGGCTGCGCTGGCCCGCCTTGGCGCCGCTCGCGACCACCTCCGGGGCGGTATGGGTGAGGACCAGGCGGACCACGGCGGCGATCTCGCGCATCTCGGCGGCGCCCATGCCGAGGGTCGTCGCCGCCGGCGTGCCGATCCGCAGCCCGCTGGTGTACCAGGGACCGCTGGGGTCGAACGGCAGGGCGTTGCGGTTGAGCGTCAGCCGGCACTCGCGCAGCGCCGACTCCGCCTGCCGGCCGGTGAGCCCCAGGCCGCTCACGTCCACCAGCACCAGGTGGTTCTCGGTGTCGCCGGTGACCACCTTCACGCCCTCGGCGCCGAGCGCCGCCGCCAGCTCGCGGGCGTTGTCGACGATGCGCTGGGCATAGAGCCGGAACTCCGGCCGCGACGCCTCGCGCAGCGCCACCGCCTTGGCCGCCATGACGTGGGGCAGCGGGCCGCCGAGCACCGCGGGGCAGCCCTTGTCCACCCATTCCGCAAGCTCGGCCTTGCACAGCACCAGGCCGCCGCGCGGCCCGCGCAGGGTCTTGTGGGTGGTGGAGGTGACGACGTGCGCGAACGGCACCGGATCGAAGTCGCCGCGGAACACCTTGCCCGCCACCAGGCCGGCGAAATGCGCCATGTCCACCATCAGCACCGCCCCGACCTCGTCCGCCATCTCGCGCATGCGGGCGAAGTCGATCTTGCGCGGATAGGCGCTGTAGCCGGCGAGCAGGATCAGCGGCCGCACCTCCCGCACCTGGGCGCGCAGCTGATCCAGGTCGAGCACGCCGGTGCGGCGGTCGACGCTGTAGGTGTGGGCGTCGAACAGCAGGCTCGAAACGTTGTGGCGGTAGCCGTGGGTGAGGTGGCCGCCGGAGTAGTAGTCCAGGGCCAGCAGGCGCTGGCCGGTGTAGGCGGCGCGGATGCGCTGCCAATCGCCGGCGGCGATCTTCACCAGGTTGGTCTCGCCCAGCGCCTCGGCCATCGGCCGCTCGACGCGCGCCGAGAGGATGCTCAGGAACGCCACCAGGTTGGCGTCGGCGCCCGAATGCGGCTGGACGTAGGCGTGATCGGCGCCGAACAGCTCGCAGGCGAGCGCCGCCGCCTCGCTCTCGATGGCATCGACGTTGTCGCAGCCGGCGTAGAAGCGATGCCCGGGGTAGCCCTCGGCGTACTTGTCGGTGAGCAGGTTGCCCTGGGCGAGCTGGACCGCGAGCGAGCTGAAGTTCTCGCTGGCGATGAGCTTGAGGTTGTGACGCTGGTCGGCGAGCTCGTGGACGACGGCGCTGGCGATGGCCGGCGCGGCGCCGCCGACCGCGTCGAGCGCCGCATAGTAGGCGGTGGCGCCGGCGTGCGGTCGCCCGCCCGCCAGGCGATCCAGGTAGCTCTGCAACAGGGCGTGCGTGCCGGCCGCGGTCGAAGTCTCGCTCATCGGGCGAAGGATATGCGATCTGGTCCGTCCGCGTCTCGGGCCGCGGCGTCTCGGGTCGCGGCGCCGCTCCTGCTCTTGCGGGTGGCGCGCCGCTTGCTACCCTTTGAGCCCTGCAATGTCACAATGGAGGGCAACCATGCGCGCCACCGCCGCACTGCTCCTGGGGGTGCTCGGCCCCGGTCTCTGGCTGGGGACGCCGGCGTCCCTGCGTGCGGACGACACCAAGCAGCGCATCGCCGCCCTGGACCCGAAATACCAGGAGTGGCTCGCCGACGTGGCGCTGCTGATCGGCAAGGACGAGCGCCAGGAGTTCCTGGCGCTCGCCAAGGACTACCAGCGGGACGGTTTCATCCATCGCTTCTGGGAGGCGCGCAACCCGGTGCCCGGCAGCACGCGCAACCCGTTCAAGGCGCAGTGGGAGGCGCGCCTGGCGGCGATGCGCACCGAGTACGGCAACATCACCGAGGACCGCGCCCGCATGCGCCTGCTGCACGGCGAGCCGGGAGACGTGCTGAAGACCGATTGCGGCATGGCGACGTGGCCGCTCGAGATCTGGCACTACCCGGGAGGCGAGCGGCTGCCCAGGAACCTGTACCTGATCTTCTACTCCCATGGCGGCGGCGGCGGCGCCTTCCGCCTCTGGCGCCGGTCCGACGGCGTGGGAGAGCTGATCGCGCGGCTGAGCTCGATCGATCCGGTCGATCTCGGCGCCCCCATCCGCGGCAGCGGCGGCGCCAAGATCTACCCCACCACCAGCCCCGTGGCCTTCGAGATCTGGGCGCGCGACAACTGCGGCGGCATGTGGGGCAACGTGGTGTCGGCGGTCGAAGGCACCGACCGGCAGGACATGGGCACCCTGCTCGACGCGGTGTTCACGCCGCCGCCGGCGCACGACGCCGAATGGCTGGCGACCTTCCGCGGCGTCTCCACCGACCTCGGCGCGGGAGTGGTGCCGCTGCCGGCCAAGGTCGAGATCGCCTTCCCCGGCCGCGACCATGGCCGGGTGGTGGTGCAGGGAGTGGTGCTGGTGCCCGCCGCCGCCGCGGTGCCGGCCGACCTCGAGGGCCACCAGGCCTACAACTTCATGCTCAGCGGCGAGGTGCTCGCGGGCACCGAGCTCGCCGAGTCGTTCCGCTACCGCTTCGACCTGCCGGTGAAGGGCGCCGGCACCGACACCCTGCCGCTGGCGTTCGAGCGCGAGCTGGCGTCGGGCGACTACCTGCTGGTGCTGCGCGTCGAGGACCTGCACACCCACCACGCCTTCCGCGTCGAGCAGCCGCTGACGGTGCCGCCGGCGGCGGACCTGCCCGAAGCGGCGGCGCACCGCGAGCCGGCGGCGGTGGCGGCCGTCCTCGAGGCGGCGCGCGCCGAGCTGGCTGCCGCGCCGGCCGCCAAGCCGGCGGCGGTGTCCGGCGCCGCCGAGAGCGCCACCGTCCACCTGGTGCCGCCGCCGGGAGAGGCGCAGACCGGGGGCGTGCGCCTGGAAGCCCAGGCCACCGGCAGCGGCATCCGCAAGGTGACGTTCTTCCTCGACGGCAAGGAGATGCTGTCGCGTGTGCGGCCGCCCTATTCGGTCGAGCTCAACCTGGGGCCGGTGCCGGTGACGCGCGAGCTGCGGGCGGCGGCCTACGACGCCGGCGGCGCCGAGCTGGCGACCGACACCCTGGTGCTCAACCCGCCGCGGCAGCGCTTCGCCGTGCACCTCGTCGAGCCGCAGAGCGGCAGCCGGCATCGCGGCGAGGTGCTGGCTCGCGCCGAGGTGCACGTGCCGGACGGCGCCAAGCTCGACCGGCTGGAGCTGTTCCTCGACGCCGAGCGCGTGGCGACTCTCTACCAGGCGCCGTTCGCCCAGCTCATCCCGCTGCCGGCCGCCAAGGCGACCCCGGCGAGCACCGGCCCGCGGCCGGATCAGGGCGCCGACCCGAGCTTCGTGCGGGCGGTCGCCTATCTCGCCGACGGCACGACGGCGGAAGACCTGGTGGTGATCAACTCCCCGGACGTGGTGGAGAAGCTCGACGTCCGCCTGGTCGAGCTCTCCGCCGCCGTCTTCGATCGCGGCGGGCGGCCGATCGGCACCCTCGGCGAGGGCGACTTCAAGGTCTTCGACGGCGGCGAGAAGCAGACCCTGCTGCGCTGCGAGCGGGTGCGGGACCTGCCGCTGCACCTGCTGTTCGCGATCGACACCTCGGCCTCGATGGCGGCGGGCCTGCCGCAGGTGCAGAAGGCGGCGCTCGCCTTCCTGCGGCGCACGCTGACGCCGAAGGACCGGGCGGCGCTGCTGTCGTTCAGCGACAGCCCGGTGCTGCGGGCGCCGTTCACCAACGACCTGGAGACGCTGGCCGGGGCGCTGGCCGGGCTCAACGCCGAGCGCGGCACGGCGCTCTACGACAGCCTGGTCTATGGCCTGTCCTACATGAAGGGCGTGCAGCACGGGCAGTCGGCGATCGTCCTGTTCACCGACGGCGGCGACCACATGAGCCAGCTGACGTTCGACGAGTCGCTGGCGTTCGCCCGCCGCGCCGGCATCCCGATCTACGCCATCGGCGCGCGGATCTCGCGGCTGGACCTGCAGATTCGCGGCCACCTCGCGAAGCTGGCGGAGGAGACCGGCGGGCGCAGCTTCTTCATCGACTCGGCGGCCGAGCTCGACGGCGTCTACGCGGCAATCGAGGACGAGCTGCGCTCGCGCTACCTGCTGGCCTACCAGCCCAGCTCGCCGGCGCACGGCGGCGAGTTCCGCAGCGTCGAGGTGCGGGTGGCGGGCGACGGCATGCGGGTCAAGGCGATCCGCGGCTACTACCCCTGAATGCCGGCAGGGCGCCGGGAAGCCACCGGTGGGTGTACAATATGCCGGTGTACAATATCTGCCAGGGGGGCACCGCAATGTCCAAGAGCCGTCTGATCATCCTTCCATGCCTGGCGCTCCTGGCGTTCGCCGCCGCGGCCGCCCGTCCGGCCGCCGCCGACACCGCTGCCGGCTCCGACAATCCCGCGCCGCAGAGCTTCACCTGCACCACCAACGACCTGGCCGTCTGCCTGCTGGGCAACCGCTTCCAGGTCACCGCCCAGTTCACGGCTCCCGACGGCGAGGCCGGCAACGCGCACATGGTGAAGCTGACCGACGACTCGGCCTACATGTGGTTCTTCACCTCGGACAACGTCGAGGTGGTGGCGAAGGTGCTCAACGGCTGCGCTTTGAACAACGCCTACTGGTTCTTTGCCGGCGGCCTGACCAACGTCCAGGTGGTGATCAACGTCACCGATTCGGTGTCGGGCAAGATCACCGGCTACCACAACGATCAGGGTACCGCCTTCCAGCCGATCCAGGACACCAGCGCGCTCGCCGTCTGCCCTTGAGCGGACGGGCCGCCCCGGTGCCCGGCGGCCGGTAGCGGTACGCTGGCGGCTCGCGGCGGGGCGCCAGGTGGATCATGGAAACCCCGGCAGGCCCGGCAACACCGCTTCCTCTCGTGCGCCTGTTCGGGCGCTGGTGCCCGCCCGGGGCCGCCGCCTACCTGTGGTCGCGCTGGCTGTTCCTGCGCGCGCTGGGCCTCATCTTCTTCTCGGCCTTCTACTCGCTGGCCTTCCAGATCCACGGCCTGATCGGTCCGCGCGGCATCCTGCCGGCCGCCGACTACCTGCGCCTGATCGCCCGCTCGTATCCGGGCCAACGCTTCTGGCTCGCCCCCACCCTGCTCTGGCTGGGCGCCGGCGACCGCGCCCTGACGGCGCTGGTGGTCGCGGGCTTCGTCGCCTCGGCGCTGCTGGTGTTCAATCTCTGGCCGCGTGCCGCGCTGGCGGCGGCGGTCCTGGCCTTCCTGTCGTTCATCGGCGCGGCGCAGGACTTCGCCTCCTACCAGTCGGACGGCATGCTGCTCGAGGCGGGCTTCCTGTCGCTGTTCCTGGCGCCACCGGGCCTGCGGCCGGGCCTCGGCGCGGCCCACCCGCCATCGTGGGCGGCGCTGTGGCTGCTGCGCTGGGAGTGGTTCCGGATCTACTTCGAGTCCGGGGTGGTCAAGCTGGCCAGCGGCGACCCCGAGTGGCGGCACCTCACCGCCATGGACCACTACTACGAGAACGGACCGCTGCCCACCTGGCTCGGCTGGTACGCCCACCAGCTGCCCCATGCCTTCCACGCCGCCTCCGCGGCGCTCACCCTGGTCGTCGAGCTGGCGCTGGTCTGGTTGATCTTCCTGCCGCGCCGCTGGCGGCTGGGCGCGGCGCTGGTGACGACGGCGCTGCAGATCGGCATCATCCTCACCGCCAACTACGCCTTCCTCAACTACCTGGTGCTGGTGCTCGGCGTCCTGCTGGTGGACGACGCCGCCTGGGAGCGCCTGGGCTGCCGGCGGATGGTCGCCTGCCCGGAGGGGCAGCCGCGCCGCTGGCGGCTGCTGGCGGCCGCGGCGGTGCTGGTCTGGGTGTTCTATGCCACGGTCGTCGCCTTCCTGCCGGCAGCCTTGCCGCGGCCGCTGCTGGCGCCCGCCCTGGCGCTCGAACCCTTCCGCATCGCCAACCGTTTCGGCCTGTTCGCGGTGATGACGCGGGCGCGCTACGAGATCGAGTTCCAGGGCAGCAGCGACGGCGACGCCTGGGTGGCCTATCCGTTTCGCTACAAGCCGCAGGACCCGATGCGCGCGCCGGGCATCTACGCCCCCTACCAGCCGCGGTTCGAGTGGAACCTCTGGTTCGCTTCGCTGGCCTCCTGGGAGAGCGAGCCGTGGGTGCTCGCCACCGAGGCGCGGCTGCTGGCCGCCGAGCCCGCGGTGCTGCGGCTGTTCGCCGCCGATCCCTTCCACGGCGCGCGGCCGCGGCTGGTGCGGGCGGTGCTCTGGCAGTACTGGTTCACCGACCGGGCCACCCGCGCCAGGACGGGCGCCTGGTGGCGCCGGCGCTACCTGGGCCTCTATGCGCCGCAGCTCGACGATTCGACGGTGCTGCCCGCCGAGGTGATACCGGGCTCGCCGCCGCCGTAGGCCATCCGCCGCTCAGAGCCAGGGATCGTGCCGCTCGGCCCGCGACGGCACGTCGGGGAGGATGAAGTGGCGCCGCGGCGGACCGGTGCGGCCATGGCGCAGGAACAGCGGGCAGATCGCGAGGCCGGCGAGGAAGCCGCCGACGTGGGCCCACCAGGCGACGCCCGTGGCCGCCGCGCCGCCCACCGACAGGGTGCCGTTGAACAGCTGGCTCAGGAACCAGAAGCCGAGGAAGAAGTAGGCGGGCAGCTCGAAGAAGAACGGGATGATGAAGATCGGCACCAGCGTCACGATGCGCGCGCGGGGGTAGAAGCGCAGGTAGGCGCCGAGGACGCCGGCGATGGCGCCCGAGGCGCCGATCGTCGGCACCTGCGAATCGGGGCTGGACATCCACAGCAGCACGCCGGCGGCGACGCCGCAGAGCAGGTAGAACGCCAGGTAGCGCAGCGGTCCCATGCGGTCCTCGACGTTGTCGCCGAAGATCCACAGCGTCCACATGTTGGCCAGGATGTGGAAGAAACCGCCGTGCAGGAACTGGCTGGTGACGAACGGCCACAGGCTCTCGGGCGGGAAGCCCACCGAGCTGGCCCAGGCGGGATGGGTGAAGCGGGCAGGGACGATGCCGTAGACCAGGATGAGCTGCTGCTGCGCCTGCTCCGGCAGCGCCAGCTGGTAGAGGAAGACCACCAGGTTGACGGCGATCAGGCTCCAGGTGACGATCGGGAGGTGCCGGCTCGGGACGGTGTCGCGGATGGGGAACATGGGGTCGTCCGCCTTGACAGGTCGATCGCGGCGCTGGTCTGATGGCCCGACTCTTCTCCCGGAGGCTGCGCATGGATCCTACTCGCCGTCCGCTCCTGATTGCCAGCGCGTTGACGCTCGTTGCCGCCCTGGCGCCGCTCGCTCCGCCGCCGCTGCTCGCCGCCGCCGCCCATGCCGCGGCACCCGCCGTGGTCCCGGACCTGGACCCCGATCTGGTCGCGCTCTACGTCGATCTGCATCGCAACCCGGAGCTGTCGCTGCACGAGGAGAAGACGGCGGGCAAGCTCGCCGAGCGGCTGCGGCGGCTCGGCTTCGAGGTGACGACCGGCGTCGGCGGCACCGGCGTCGTGGGGGTGCTGCGCAACGGCGCCGGGCCCACCGTGATGCTGCGCACCGAGCTCGACGCGCTGCCGGTCGAGGAGCGGACCGGGCTGCCCTACGCCAGCGTCGTCAAGGCCCGCAACGACGCCGGCCTCGAGGTGCCGGTGATGCACGCCTGCGGCCACGACGTGCACATGACCGTCTGGGCCGGCACCGCGGCGCGCATGGCGCAGTCGCGCGGCAGCTGGCACGGCACGCTGGTGCTGATCGCGCAGCCCGCCGAGGAGGTGGTCAAGGGGGCCAAGGCGATGCTCGCCGACGGCCTGTTCAGCCGCTTCCCGAAGCCCGACTACGTGGTGGCGCTCCACGACTCGCCGAAGCTGGCGTCCGGCAAGATCGGCTACACGCCGGGGTACATCCTGGCGAGCTCCGATTCGGTCGACGTCACCATCTACGGCAAGGGCGGCCATGGCGCCGCGCCGCAGACGACGGTCGATCCGGTGGTGATCGCGGCGCGCACCATCATGGCCTGGCAGACCATCGTGTCGCGTGAGAAGGACCCGCAGGAGCCGGCGGTGGTCACCGTCGGCTCGATCCATGGCGGCACCAAGCACAACATCATCCCCGACGAGGTCAAGTTGCAGTTGACCGTGCGCACCTACGACCGCGGGGTGCGCCAGCGCGTGCTCGACGCCATCGGACGCATCGCCCGCGCCGAGGCGGCGGCGGCAGGCGCGCCGCGCGAGCCCGCGGTGGCCGTCGTCGAGTCGACGGCGGCGACCTACAACGATCCCAAGCTCACCGCGCGGCTGGCGGCGGCGCTCGCCCGCCAGCTCGGCGACGCCAACGTCGTCGAGGCGCCGCGGGAGATGGCCTCCGAGGACTTCAGCGAGTACGGCCTGGCCGGAGTGCCGGCGGTGATGGTCCGCCTGGGCGCCGCCGAGCCGGCGGCGCTGGCCAAGGCGACCGCCGCGGGTGTCGAGCTGCCCTCGCTGCACTCGTCGCTGTTCGCGCCCGACCGCGACCCGACCCTGCGCACCGGCGTGACGGCGGAGGTGACGATGCTGCTCGAGCTGATGGGCAAGACCGCCGGCTAGCCCGCTTAGCTGCCACCGCCCTGGCCCCGGGGCGGGATCGCCGGCAGTAGCAGCGGCGGGCGCGGCGGCTGATCGAAGTCGAAGTCGTGGCTCAGGTCGCCGAGGATCCGGACCGCCTCGCGCACCGTCGGCCGCGGGTCGGGGCGGCCGTCGGTCGCCGGATCGAGGCGCTGGCCGCCGAGGAACACGTCCTCGATGAACTTGGCGTAGGCGTCGAAGCTGAGCGTCTGGTGGTCGACGAAGCCGGAGCGGGCATAGGGGCTGATCACCAGCCCCGGCACGCGCAGGCCGTAGCCGTTGCGGTCCACCTCCGGCGGCGCCACGTGGTCGTAGAAGCCGCCCCAGTCGTCCCAGGCCAGGAAGATGGCGGTGCTGTTCCAATTCGGACCCTGCATGACGGCGTTGATCAGCGAGGTGACGTAGGCCTGGCCGGCGCTCACCAGCGCCGGCGGGTGCTCGCCCACCAGGTCGTTGGGGACGATCCAGGAGACGGCGGGG
>DATGHG010000363.1:0-4364 GCA_035308185.1 Thermoanaerobaculia bacterium
TATGGCTAGAGCGACCGCGGCACCACTCCCTGCCGGAGCCGCCCAGGAGCACAGGCCGCCGCCGCCTCCGGCAGAGCCACTGGCGACACGGGCGGATGGATCGCCGCCTCTGCCATGGCCTTCCGTGCCACGGCTGCCAGCACCATCAGCCCCGGCGGTGCCCTCAGCCCCGCCGGCGCCATCGGCCCCGCCGGCGCCATCGGCCCCGCCGGCACCGTCAGCCCCGCCGGCATCCGCAACCCCACCGGCGCCGCCGGTCCAGGCGCCGCCCGATCCACCGTCCTCGTCGGGTCCGGTCGTGCGCCTGCCCGCCGGGCCCGCCATCGAGCACGTCACCTACGCCGCTCCCGACGGGCTGGTGATCCCGCCCTGGCGCGCCGACCAGCTGCTGCGGCGGCTGGCGCCGCTGCTGGTGGCCGCCGACCGCAACCGCGTCCTCTTCGGCCCCAACTTCCTGCTGCCGCCGTTGTTCCGCTTCGCCCGCGGCGCGCGCGTCGCCGCCATCCACGACCTTTCCTGGCACCGCGTGCCGTGGGCGGTGCGGCCCGACACCGCGCGGGCGCTGGCGGAGCGGCTCGAACGGACCCTGCTCGACGCCGACCTGCTGCTCACCGACAGCCAGGCGGTGGCCGGCGAGCTGGCGGCGGCCGGTGTGGCGCCGGCGCGGGTGCGTGCCATCCACCTCGGGCCCGGGCACCTGCCGCGGTCGCCGGTGGCGCTCGCCGCCGCCGCGCCGCCCGCCGGCACGCCGGACCGCTACGGCCTGTTCGTCGGCACCCTCGAGCCGCGCAAGAACGTGACCACGCTGCTCGCCGCCTGGCGGGAGCTGCGCCGAGCCGGCGGCGCGCCGCCGCTGCTGCTCTGCGGCCCCTACGGCTGGCGGGCGGGCGAGCTGCGGCGCGAGCTGGCGGCGGCCGAGAGCGAGGGCTGGCTGCGCTACCTGGGGTACGTCTCGCCGAGCGAGCTCGCCGCCCTCTACCGCGGTGCCGCGGTGGTGGCGCTGCCGTCGCTCTACGAGGGCTTCGGGATACCGGTCGTCGAAGCGTTGGCGGCCGGCGCGCCGCTGGTGCTCTCCGATCTACCGGTCTTTCGCGAGGTGGCCGGCGACGCGGCGCTCTACGCGCCAGCCATGCGCCCCGACCTCTGGCACGGGCAGCTGCGGCGGGTGCTGGACGACGGCGCCCTGCGCCAGGCCCTGTCGCGCCGCGCCCGCGAGCGCAGCGCCCGCTTCGACTGGCAGCGGACCGCCGCCGCCACCGCCGCCGCCTGGCGCGAAGCGGCGGGCGCCGGATAGAATCGGCCCATGAGCACCGTCAAAGATCCGTTTCGCGAGCCCGCCGAACACTAAATCAGTCTCGCCATGCCGACGACGGCCGCCACGCCTGCCGCCGCCTCAGCGCTTGCGGCGACGCCCGCGGCACTCGCGCCGCGCCCGCCGGTCCCGCGGGTCGCCATCGACCTGCGGGCGCTGGTGCCGCCGCCCACCGGCATCGGCGTCTACACCCGCTCGCTGGCGATCGCCCTGGCGCACCGCGCCGGCATGCGCTACCTGGGCGTCGCGCACCGCCCGCCGCGCGGCGCCGAGGAGCTGATGGCGGCCGGGATCGACCTCGAGCAGCAGCGCGCGCCGCTGGGTGTCGTCTGGCAGCAGCTGGCGCTGCCGTGGCGGCTGCGGCGCGGCGACGTGGACCTGCTCTGGTCACCGCTGCTGACCCTGCCGCTCGCCTGCCCGGTGCCGGCCGTGGCCACCATCCACGACCTCACCGTGCTGCTGTTTCCGGAAGCGCACCGCGCCAAGGTGCGGGCGAGCCTGCTGCCGTTCCTCGCCGCCTCGCTGCGCGAGGCGCGGCGGCTGGTCACCCTGTCGCGCGCCACCGCCGCCGACCTCGCCGAGCAGTTTCCGGGCACCGCCGGCAAGGTGCGGGTGGTCTATCCCGGGGTGGACGACGAGTTCCGGCCGGCCGGCGCCGAGGAGATCGCCGCCACCCGCGCCGCGCTCGGCGCTCCACGCGGCTACCTGCTCTATGCCGGCACGCTCGAACCGCGCAAGAACGTCGGCGCGCTGCTCGACGCCTGGGAGGCGCTGGCGGCCGACGACCCGAGCTTCCCGCCGCTGGTGCTGGCCGGCCCCTACGGCTGGGGAAGCCGCGCCCTCGCCAGGCGCATCGCCAGGCTGGCAGCCGGCGGCGGCACCGCGCCGGGCACGACTCTGGCGCCGCTCGCGGCGAGCGCCGGCAGCGCCGCGGGCGCGACCGGCGCCCGGCTGCTCGCGCTCGGCCGGCTCGACCGCGCCGCGCTGGTCAAGGTCTTCCAGGCCGCCAGCCTGTTCGTCTACCCGTCGCTCTACGAGGGCTTCGGGCTGCCGCCGGCCGAAGCGCTCGCCTGCGGCGTGCCGGCCGTGGCCCTCGACACCTCGAGCCTGCCGGAGGTGGTGGGCGACGCCGGAGTGCTGGTGCCGCCGGGCGACACGGCGGCGCTCGCCGCGGCGCTCGCCCGGCTGATCGCCGATCCGGGACGGGCCGCCGAGCTCGCCGGCCGCGCGGTGGCGCAAGCCGGCCGCTTCCGCTGGCCGCGGGCGGCGGCCGAGATGGAAGAGGTCTTCCGCGACGCCCTGGGTTGAATCGTCGGCGGCCGGCGGCGAGCCGGCCCCGTTTCCGGCGCCCGCCGGTCGTGGGGCCGCCAAGGTCCCCCTTGGCCGGGATGCCGGCTGCCGACCACTCCGCCTTCCGGTGGTGAGAAATGCGGGCCAGTGCGCATAGAATGAGCTCGGCCTTGCCCGACCAGACCTACAAGATCGGCCTCGACGCCCGCAAGCTCCAGGACTTCGGGATCGGCACCTACGTCCGCAACCTCGTCCGGGCGCTGGCCGCGCTCGACACCGGCGGCGTCTCGCTGCGTTACACCCTGCTGGTGCGGCCGGAGGACCGCGAGCAGCTGGCCGACCTGCCTCCTCATTTCGAGCTGGCGGTCGAAAGCGCCCCGGTCTATTCGGTGCGCGAGCTGGCGACCCTTTCGTGGCGGCTCTGGCGGCAGCGTCTCGACCTCTATCACGCCACCCATTACGTGCTGCCCGCCGTGCTGCGGTCGCGGGTCGTGGTCACCATCCACGACATCATCCATCTGCTCTACCCCGAGTTCCTGCCCAGCCGGCTGGCCTTCTTCTATGCCCGCCGCATGATCCACCACAGCCTGACGCGCGGCGACCGCATCATCGCGGTGTCGCAGAACACCCGCGCCGACCTGATGCAGCAGTTCGCGGTCGACGGCCGCAAGATCGAGGTCATCTACAACGGCGTCGAGGACGTCTTTCGCCGGCACCTGCCGGAGGAAGAGATCGAGAGCTGGCTGCACCGCCTCGGGATCGTCCGGCCCTACCTGCTGTTCGTCGGCAACCCCAAGCCGCACAAGAACCTCGACACCGTGGTCCAGGCCTACGCCCGCGCCCGCCAGCTGGCGCCGTTCGACGCGCCGCTGATCTGCGTCGGCAGCCGCGCCGGCTCGGAGTTCAAGATCCGCCAGCGCGCCGAGCACCTCGGCCTTGGCGACCAGGTGCGGCTGCTCGGCCACGTGGCGCAAGAGGCGCTGCCGGCGATCTACCAGGGCGCCGCGCTCTTCCTCTATCCCACCCTGTACGAGGGTTTCGGCTTGCCGGTGGTCGAGGCGATGGCGTCGGGCGTCGCGGTGGTCACCTCCAACACCTCGGCGCTCAAGGAGATCGCGCAGGGCTACGCGCACCTCGTCGATCCGCTCGACATCCCGGCGATGGCCAAGGCGATCGCCCAATGCATGGCGGACGCCGAGCACCGCGACGCGCTGGCCCGCCTCGGCCTGCGCCGGGCGCAGGATTTCCGCTGGGAGCAGACCGCCCGGCAAACGCTCGGCGCCTACCTGGCGGTGCTGGGCGCGCCGCCGCCGCCGCCCGCCGCCGCCGCTCCCGACCCCGCCCCCCCCGACGCCGCCCGCCACGACGCCGCGGTGATCGCCGGCAAGGAGGGCGGCGGGTGAGAGTGGCGCTGGTGCACGACTGGCTCACCGGCATGCGCGGCGGCGAGAAAGTGCTCGAGCAGCTCGGCGCCCTCTACCCCGACGCCCCCATCTTCACCCTCTTCCATTTCCCCGGCACCGTCAGCGCGGCGCTCGAAAGCCATCCGATCCACACCAGCTTCCTGCAGCGGGCGCCCGGCATCCGCCGCCGCTACCGCCACTACCTGCCGCTGTTCCCCGCCGCCGTCGAGGAGTTCGAGCTCGGCGGCTTCGACCTGGTGATCTCGTCGAGCCACTGCGTGGCCAAGGGCGTGATCCCGCCGCCGGACGGCCTGCACGTCTGCTATTGCCACACGCCGATGCGCTATGCCTGGGACCAG
>DATGHG010000364.1:0-9520 GCA_035308185.1 Thermoanaerobaculia bacterium
AAAAACGAGCCCTGGGAAGCCCTGCACCCCTGCGCCGACTGAAACAACGAATGAAGCAACAAATGTGCCAGTCAGGGGCGCCGTGACCCACCACCGCGCCCTCTAGCCTGGGGCGCTATCTACCAACCTGCCGGCGACTCACCTTCCGGCCTGATCGGTCAGTGGGGGCAGGTCAGCGGGCGGGGAGAAGGCTGGTCGGGGGGAGCGGTGGTATAATTTTCACCATCCCTCTCTTCCTGGCCACGTCCGTGGCCGCAGACTGGAACCCGACCATGCCCGATCCTGCCGCACCTCGTTTTCGTGTCCACTCGCCGCTGCTGCAGATGCTGAGCGGCCGGCTTCGCCGGGTGCTGCTGCGGCTCGCGATGGTGCTGCTGCCGCTGCTCTTCCTGCGCGCTTGCCTGGTCACCTACGTGCCTCCCAACCGGATCGGCATGCGCCAGGTCGACTTCGGTCCCGCCAAGGGGCTGCAGAAGGAGCTGGTGCGGCCCGGGTACCGGCGCGAGATCCGCGGCTACGAGCAGATCCGCACCTTCCCGCGCGACCTGCAGGTGGTCGAGTTCACCAACAACTCGCAGGAGACCAGCGGCGGCCACCTCAAGGGCGCCGCCATCAAGGTGCCGACCGTCGACGGCTACCCGGTCGACCTCGACGTGGCCGTGCTGTACCGCATCAAGGACCCCTTCCTGGTGGTCTCGAGGTTCGGCTTCGAGAACGCCTATGAAGAGGCGGTGGTGGTGCGGTTCACCGATCCCCTGGTCAAGCAGTTCCTGGGCGAGCTGCTGGCGGAGCAGTTCTACGGCATCGAGCGGTTGCAGCGCGTCGCCGCGCTCAAGGCGGAGCTGGCCCGGCGATTCGCCCAGAACGGCCTGGTGCTGGCGGACGTGTTGATCCTGCAGTACGACTATCCTGAGACCTTTCAGGCGCTCACCGAGCAGAAGAAGGTCCAGGACCAGTCGGTGCTCACCAACCGCGCCCTGGCCCGCCAGGCCGAGGTGCAGACGCGGCTCAACCAGGTGGCGACCGAAGGACAGAACCTGATCCGCGTCAAGGCGGCCGAGTTCGCGGCGCAGATCACCGAGATCAACGCCAAGAAGGACCTCTACACGCGCCAGAAGCGGGCCGAGGCCGACCTGCTGGTGCGCAGCGCCGAGGCCGATGGCACCCAGGCGATCA
Organism: Thermoanaerobaculia bacterium; assembly: GCA_035308185.1. Classification (GTDB taxonomy): domain Bacteria; phylum Acidobacteriota; class Thermoanaerobaculia; order Multivoradales; family UBA5704; genus JASLEW01. Next base: position 1,177 of record DATGHG010000364.1, read on the forward strand.
ACCGCGCCATGGAAGGCGCCGGTTCCGACAAGCTGCTGCGTCTGCGCCGCGGCCTGGCGCTGCTCAACAGCATCAAGGGTCCGATCTACATCTCGGAAGATCCGACCGATTTCTCCAAGATCGTCAACAGCCACTGACCGCGAGCGGCCCCAGCCAAACCCGGAGACTCCACGCTCATGCCCATCACCGGATTCCGTTCCGCCAGGCCCTCCAGCCGCCGCGCGCTACCGGCGCTGGCGGCGTCGCTGGCCCTGGCGCTTGCCGCGGCGGCCTGCGCGCCGCATCGCACCGGCCCCACCGAGGTCGGCGTGGTGTTCAACAAGCTGACCCGCTCGCTGGAGATCAAGCCGGCGGGCGCCACCTATTTCTTCCTGCCGTTCGTCAACGATTGGAGGACCTTCGACATCTCGCAGCGCAGCCTGGTGATGAACTCCGACGCCGGCTCCGGCGACCGCCGCGAGCGCGACGACCTGCGCTTCAAGACGCGCGACGGCAACGACATCGACACCGACGTGACGGTGCGCTGGCGCATCGATCCCAGCCGCGTCGGCGCGATCTGGCAGCAGGTGGCGGCGAGCAGCGACGAGGTCGAGCACCGTCTGGTGCGGCCGCTGACCCGCACCTACGTGCGCGACGTGCTCAACCGCCTGGACTCGGAGGAGTTCTACAATCCCAGGCTGCGCTTTGCCGCCGCCAACGACGCCACCCGGTTGCTGGCGGAGCGGCTGCAACCCTACGGTGTGATCGTCGAGGTGGTGCTGCTCGGCGACTTCTCGTTCAAGCATGAGTATCAGCGGCTGATCAACCTGCGCAAGGAGGCCGAGAAGCAGGCGGAGAAGCTCGAGGCCGAGATCCACGCCACCCAGGAGGCCAACCAGGCCAACCTGCAGGCCAGGGTGGCGCAGCTAACCCAGGAGCTCACCGCCGCCCAGGGCGGCTTCGAGCAGGCCAAGCGGGAAGCCGACGCCTACGTGATCAAGCGCCAGCAGGAGGCGCAGGCGACGCTCGCCGAGCGCAGCGCCACCGCCACGGGCATCCAGCGCGAGCGGGCGGCGCTCAACAGCAGCGCCGGCGACGCCTACGTCAACCTACAGCTGATCGAGGCGCTGCAGAAAAAAGAGATCCGCCAGATCCCCAAGCTGCCGGGTGGCAACATCATCATCGACGGCAACGAGCTGCTGCGGCAGCTCGGGGTGCTGCGCTACCAGCAGGGGCGCGACAGCCGCGACGCCGACTCCGGAACCGCCGCCCCCAATCCGCCGAGCGGAACGTCGCCGCCCAACGATCACTGAGCGGCGCGGGACACACGCAGCCATGTTGAACCTTGCCGGCCGCGAGTACGACTTCGGCCCCGTTCTCTACACCGTGCTCCAGGATTGCGAGCACCGCCGGCGCAGCCTGCCGCCCGACGACGGCGAGACCGCGGCGCGGTTCGCCGAGGTCGCCCGCCAGCGGCTGGCCGAGATCCAGCCCTGCTATCAGGAGGCCGGCGGCACGCCCGCCTACTGGCGGGAGCTCGAGAGCGAGGTGCTCGAGACCGCCCTGCCGCAGTACTCGCGCGCCGCCGCCGCACAGACCCGGCTCGAGCAGTCGACCTACGGCCTCTGGCGCCAGGGCGACCCGGTCTCCCGGCTGGTCCTGGGCCTCGCCGGTCTGGGCGTCGGCGGCCTGATCGTCAAGGCGCCGTTCATCCCCATCGTCGAGGACACCTTCGCCTTCGCGCTCGCCGCCGCCGCGTTCCTGTACCCCGAGATCAAGCGCCTGGTCTTCGATTGGCGTTTCTCCCGGCTGCTCAACCGGCTGATCGTCCAGGCCGAGAGCTACCAGCACCGCAGGCTGCCTTACTTGAGCGAGGCCGGCCTGGAGGCCGAGCTGCGGGCGGTGGGTGGCGCGACCGGCGCCGAGGTGGACGCCGCGCCGGGCAGCACGGCGGCCGGCAGGGTCGGCAAGGCGCCGATGTCGATCTTCACGCCGGCGGAGGGTGCCCCACCGGCGCCGCCCGACGCCCGGCTGCCCCATGCTGCCGGCGGCGGCCAGCGCGCCAAGCCCGGCGGCGGCGGGTCGCGAACCGGCGCCGCCGGCTGACTCCTGCGAGCCCGGCGGGACCCGCCCGCAGCCATTTTCAATTGGAGCGCGTAACGTTACGCACGTAACGGGTAACGTGACGGTGTACAAGATAGGCAGTGGGGTATAGGCGCACGCTTAGATGCTGTGCTATGCATGCGCCAACGATAAGGCCCAACGGATCGACAGGGTCCCGGTCCTACCGTGCAGTGAGCCTGCCGGCCGGAGGAGCAGAGGGCTCCGCCGCCGGCGCCTTCATGGAGGTGCCGCGATGTTCCTTGCAAGGCTTCGCTTGGCGACGTTGGCACTGGGTCTCGCGCTGCCGGTCTGCGCGGTCGCGCAGCCCATGCAGCCGTGCCCGCGCTTTCCGGCCGGCAGCGCGCTGGTCCCACCGCCCGACCTGTTCAGCGACGATGGCGTGCTCAGGGTGAACTTCACCTATCTGACCCGAGTGGATCAGAACGGCAACACGCTCTTCTGCTTCGTCACCAGCGACGGCTCCCAGTCGCCCACGCTGCACGTTCGCCCCGGCGATCAATTGGTCATCAACTTCAAGAATGGCCTGACGGCCGGCTCCACGCACCACGGCCCCCATGCGATGCCGGCGATGACCATGTCCGGGCCGCCTTCCGACACCTGCGGCGCGGTGGTGATGACCGATACGTCGGTGAACATCCACTACCACGGCACCAACACGCCGCCGGTCTGTCATCAGGACGAAGTGATCAGGACGCTGGTGAACGCCGGCGAGACGTTCCAGTACGACGTGCACTTCCCGTCCGACGAGCCTCCCGGACTCTACTGGTACCACCCGCATGTCCACGGCATCGCCGAGGCGGCGGTGCAGGGCGGCGCCTCCGGCGCCATCATCGTCGAAGGGATCGAGAACGTGAATCCCGCCGTCGCCGGCCTCCGCGAGCGAGTGATGATCATCCGCGACAACCCGGTTCCCGGCAGTCCGACGCCCGGCGGCGCCGTGCCGTCGTGGGACATCTCGGTCAACTACATCCCGATCCCCTACCCGGCCTTCACCCCGGCGGTGATCTCGATGCAGCCGGGGGAACAGCAGTTCTGGCGGGTGGCCAACGCCACCGCCGACACCATCCTGGACCTGCAGGTGCAGTACGACGGCGTGCCGCAGCCGTTGCAGGTGATCGGGCTCGACGGCGTGCCGATCGGCTCCCAGGACGGCACCGGCAGGGGGCATGCGGTGACCCAGACGGACATCCTGCTCGCCCCGGCGGCGCGTGCCGAGTTCATCGTCACCGCGCCCGGGGCGCACGTCAGGAACGCGACCTTCCTCACCCTGAACATCGATACCGGTCCGGATGGCGACAACGATCCGCAGCGCCCCATCGGCACGATCACCACCAGCGGCCACGACGACCGGCCGCCACGGGCGATCCCGGCGGTTTCCGGTCCGCCCAACCGCCAGCGCTTCGCGGGGCTCGCCGCCGAGCATCCGACGGTGACGCGCACGCTCTACTTCTCGGAGGTGCTCTCGGATCCCAACAACCCGCTGAGCCCGACGAACTTCTTCATCACCGTCGACGGCGCGACCCCGACGCTGTTCAGTCCGGACAACCCGCCGGCGATCGTGACCACCCAGGGTTCGGTGGAAGACTGGATCATCCAGAACCGGGCGCTCGAAGACCACGAGTTCCACATGCACCAGATCCATTTCCTGGTGCTCGAGCAAAACGGGGTGCCGGTGACCAACGGCCCGTACCTCGACATGATCAACGTCCCCTACTGGTCGGGCACCGGCCCCTATCCCAGCGTCAAGGTGCGGATGGATTTCCGCGGCCCGGACATCGGGGATTTCGTCTATCACTGCCACATCCTCGGCCATGAGGACAACGGCATGATGGCGATCATCCGCGTCAACCCCGGCGCCGCGAGCAGCAACCGCGCCCCGGCCCAGGCGACGCCCGCCAACCCCGCGAACACCGCCCCCGCAAGCACCGCGAAGGCCGCGGCGGGCGCGCCGGCCGTCACCGCGCCGCCGGCCGACCACCCGGCCGCCGCCGCCGCCAAGTCCATCACGCCCTGAGCCGGGCCTGACCCGCCCCCACCGGGGTGCTCGACGCCGTGTCGAGCACCCCCGTGACTCGGCTGCGGCCGTGTTCAGAAACCTGCGGCACACACTCGGCGAAGACGCGAGGAAATCCGCGGGTCCGTCCGTCTAGAGCATTGAAGCAGCGAACATCCGATGCCGCGGGGCCGTGCCGGCCTCAGGAGGGCCAGGGCTTGCACTGGCGCTTCGCGCGGCGCTGGCGCCCAGGAGAACGCTCATGAATCTACACTCTCGCTCCATCGCCGGCCGCCGTCTCCGACGGGCCGGGCTCGTCCCGCTATGCGCCTGCCTGGCGCTCGGAGTCGGACTCGGCCACACCCTTGGAGCCCAGGCGGCGACCGGCAAAAGCTCGCAGCAGCAGGACGGTGGTGGCGCGAACGCCGCCACGCCGGCCGGCAATGCTGGAGCAGGGGATAAGACCGCCTGCGGGCAACCCCAGACCCAGGGCAAAGACCACGCACCAACGCCGGACAAGTGCAAGCACGCTGCGCCGGCCGTGCGGCCGGAGGTCGAGCTCGTGAACCTCACCTATGTGTCGAGCAGCGTGACGCCCACCGGCGACTCGAGCACGGCTGGCCAGCCCGCGACCCCGCCCGGCGGTCAGCCCGCGGCCAAGGGGAACACCCCGGCCAGCTCTGGCAAGCAGAAGAGCGGCTCGACGCCGGCCGCGAACGGCGCGACTGGCGCCACCGACGACGTCTCCGGGAACGGCGGCGCCGGCTCGGGCGACACTCAGGACCCGGGTGGTACTCCGGGCACGAGCAGCCAGACCCCGAAGGACCGGCTGGTCGACGGGCTGAACGCGGTCTTTGGCAGTCAGGGCGCCGACACCGGAAAGGCAGCGCCGGCGGACGGCCACGTGGGAATGATCGCCATCGGAGGCTGCCTTTGCTCGCCCGGCACGGTTTCACCTGCCGGCTTTCAAGGAAAAATGTCGTGCCTGTGTCCCTCCGCCACCAGCACCCCGGAGAAACGGCGGGGATCGCGGGCGCAGGGCCCATTCCCTGGGGGACCGGACGGACAATGCTCCTGTTGGCCTCCAGGCGGCGCCGGAGCCGCATATCGCGGTCCGCTCCTCTGCAGCTGTCCGCCCGCCGCCCCCAACCCGGCTGCAACCTCGCCGGGCGAACCCCAGACGCCCAACCCGGAAACCAGCAGGCCGGCTGCCGACCCGCCGGACGGCGGCCAGACGGCGCCGGACAAGCCTGCCGGGGACGTGGTCACGCGCCTCAACAATCACGCCTTGTTGGTCCATGCCGCGCAGCCTGCCGACCGCGGCGACATCCTGCACGTGCTCGACGGGATCGACGTCCCCTGGCCGCAGGTCCAGCTCAACATGTGGGCGGTCCAGATCAGCGGCACGCCCGACGAGATCGGCTGGGAAGCTCGGCGGATCACCAAGATGATTGGCGACACGCGAGACCGGCTGATTTCGATGAAGCGGTATCTCGCCGGGAAGGTAAGCCTTGCCCGTCCGAACGCGCGACAGGCGCTGGAGGCCGAGGCGCTACGCGGGCTCGAAGAGACGAGCCCGGAGCTTGCCGCCAGGGTCCAGGCGCTGGAGCTGGACGGTAGTTGCTCCCAACAGCTCAACACCAGGCTGGGCAGCCTTGAATTCATCACCTCCGAACCTCTGTCGCTCAACGAGGCGTTGATCCTGCTCGCGTTGCGCGAGGACCGCGAGCAGAAGCTCAAGGATCTCCGAGAGTGGTTCACGGTGCAGCGGCAGGCTGCCTGCGGCCGCCAGGAATTTGCTGCCGGCCAGTGCAAGTCGCAACCCGCGGACGCGCCGCAGGAGCAGCTGCCCTTCCGTCGGCTGGAGGAAGCGCTCGGCACCGTAACGCCGGCTGCCTACTGCGAGAGCTTCAGGGCTTTTCTGCGCGCCATCGACAAGGCGCAAGCCAGGAGGTGCGACCTGGCGACCGCGCCCGGCGACGAGAGCGCCTTTGTTGCCGATCGCAACGCCGCACGCAGCATGCTGCGCAACAGCGTCCAGGTAGATCGGGTGTTGCGTTTGCTGCTGGATGCCTTCACCGACGACGTCGAAGAGCTCTATTTCGCGCCCTTGCTTGATGAGATCCGCCTGGACATTGGCAAGCGAGGAGCTTGCCGGCCGCAGTGGGCCGCCGCAGCGAGGCGCGGCGACGGAGACGGAAGCGCCTCCAGCCTTCCTGCCTGCGCCCACGGTGGTGGTGTCGCCCTCGCCGGCCGCACCCACCTCGTAGTCACCAGCAGCAGAGAGACGGACCTGGACGCTGAGATGGCCTCTTCCGTGCAGACCTCGACACCGGCTCCCTTCGGCAAGGACCTCCTCGATCTGGCGTTCGCCAACGACACCAAGACCGGCACCGGCCGCATCCTCGCCGCTATTCCGCAAGGCCAGGCGGCGCTGCTGGCGGCTGGCTTGCTCTCGGAGAGCCCGCCCCGTTACTCGAAGGTATCGCCCGGCGTTTCCGTTCACGTGGTGCCGACAGTGGTGCCCGACGGTAGCGCCGCGCGCTTACAGATCGACGCGCGTTTCGGCGTCGTCACCTCCGACTATGACCCTAGCCAGCAGAGCGACTCCGACACCTGGGCACAGCCGCCTCCCGCGGGGATCTCGAGCCATCACGTCATCACTGATGCCGAGGTGGGCGCCTTCGACCTCTTCGACATCTCGTCCTTCGCCTTCGACTCGTCGGTGCCGCAGGCTCCCTTCGTCTTCCCGATCCTCGGCCGGCTGCCGATCGTTGGCCAGATCTTCCAGTTCCGCCGCCAGAACGTGACCACTCGTCACGAGAGCCTGGTGCTGGTAAACAGCGCCATCCTGCCGCGCTCCCTGAGCCTCGCCGAGTTCTACCGTCAGAGGCAGGACTGCCCGCCGCCGGCGGCGGCATCCACGCAAGCGGCGCGATCGGGGGGAACCCTCCAACGCTGACCTTCTCCCGGGCGACGGCGGTGACGGTCACGCCGCCGTCGCGCTGGCGTGACGGTCGGGCGCGCCGAGCCCGCCGCGGCAGGCTCGGCGCCGGTCTGTTCTAGGGCCAGAACGCGATCAGCGCCGCGCCGTTCACCGAGCCGAGCCCGGTGACCTGGTCGTAGCCGGTGCCGCAGGCGAAACCCCTGACCCTGGGGACGTTGTTGTTGCCGCTGGTGATGTCGTGGAACACCGCCGGACCGGTGTGGCGGAGCTGACCAGTCGCCAGACGATAGAGGATGGGGTTGGGGTTGCCCTGGCGAGCATGGGTCGCCGCCACGACGAGGGCCATCAGGCCGGCGAAGGACGGCGACGCCGCGGAGGTGCCGCCCACCGCGAAGAGCTTGCCATCTTGAAAGAACAGGTAGCCGTCGTGCCCCGCCGCGGCCAGCGAGACGTCGGGGATGTCACGCTTGCGGTCGGCGGGAACGCCGGGCGCCGACTGCCAGGACGGTTTTGGGTAGACGGTGCTGGCGCCGCCGCCGGAGGCGAAGAGGCCCGACCCGCCGGGGACGCCGGCGCTCTCGTTCCAACCGATCTCCGGGATGTAGGAGAGCGCGGAGCCCTCGGTCAGGAAATGGTTGGACGCGGTCCAGTAGGCGGCCGGGTTCGCGGTATCGGCGAACTGCGTGCCGCCGACGCAGACGTCGTTGGGGCCCGAGCAGATGCCGTTGACGCCGGTGCCGAAGCCCCGCGGGCCGGACGCGGCGTCGCAGCCCGCCGCGCCGGAGTCGCCCGAGGCGATGAACGACGAGATCCCCTGCGCCGCCGCCTGCGCCCAGAGGGCGTTGTAGAACTTGAGCCCGCTGGGCCCCATCTTCGATTCGCAGAGGCTGAAGCTGGTGCTCATCACCGGCGCCAGGTTGTGGCTGACGACGTACTGCGCCGAGAGCGCGACGCCGTCGGTGGTCCTGGTCGAGGCCGAGATCACCAGCTTGATGGTCGCCTCGGGGGCCACCGCTCCCGACCACTGGGTATCGAGATCGGCCTCGGTCTCTTCGCCGCCGCCGAGGTTGCCCGGGTCGGTGCCGTTGTGGATGAAGACGGGGTTGTTGATCGGCAGGCCGAAGAAGTTGCGGAAAGTCGTCACGTCGGAGAGGTTGATGTCGGTGCGCCCGGTGATGGCGATGGTCTGCCCGGCGCCGCTCGCCCCCGCGGCATAGGCCGGGTTCAGACCGTAGATGGTGGCGAAGTCGGCCGGCGCCAGGAAATGGCGGGCGCCGCTGGTGAACGCCGGATCCGCCGCC
>DATGHG010000365.1:0-15125 GCA_035308185.1 Thermoanaerobaculia bacterium
GGCGCGCCGCTCAGCTGCTCGGTCCAGTAGGCGAGCTGGCGGGCGAGCGGCTCGCCCTCGAGCCAGCGCCGCTGCCAGGCGGCGAAGTCGGCATACTGGATGGGCAGCTCGGGCAGCGGCGACGGGCGCCCCAGGCGCGCCGCCTCGTAGAGCGCCAGCAGGTCGCCGACCAGCACGCCGGAGGTCCAGCCGTCGTGCACCAGGTGGTGCTCGACCTGCAACAGGGCGTGCTCCTGGCCGCCCAGGCGCACCAGCAGCACCCGCAGCAGCGGTCCGCGCGCCAGGTCGAAGCGCAGGTTGCCCTGCTCGAGGATCAGCCGCGACAGCTCGCGCTGCCGCCTCGCCTCTCCCAGGGCGGCGAGATCGATCTGGCGCAGGACCGGGGTCATCACGCTCTCGCGCCCGGCGACCGGCGGCGGGTGGATGACCTGGACCGGGCGGCCGTCGACCTCGGGGAAGCTGGTGCGCAGCACCTCGTGCCGCGCCACCAGCGCGATGAAGGCGCCGGCCAGCGCCGCGGCGTCGAGCCGCCCCTCGATGCGCAGGGCGCGCGGCACGTGGTAGGCGGTGCTCTCGGGATCGAGGCGGTTGAGGAACCAGAGACGCTCCTGCGCGTAGGAGAGCGGCAGCGGCCGGTCGCGGGCGACCGGCTCGGGCGGCGGCAGCCGGCTCTCCTCGCTCTGCCGCACCAGCGCCGCCAGGGCGGCGATGGTCGGCGCTTCGAACAGGCTGATCAGCGGCAGCTCGACGCCCAGGGCCTCGCGCGCCCGCGCCGCCACCTGGGTGGCCAGCAGCGAATGCCCGCCGAGATCGAAGAAGTTGTCCTCGACCCCCACCCGGTCGAGACCGAGCAGCTCGCACCAGATCCCGGCCAGCAGCTCCTCGACCGCGTCGCGCGGCGCCAGGTAGCCGGCGGCGAGGTCGCCACGCATCCCGGCCGGCGCGGGCAGGGCGCGGACGTCGAGCTTGCCGCGAGCGGTCAACGGCAGCCGGTCGAGCGCCACCACCTGAGCGGGCAGCATGAAGTCGGGCAGCGACCCGCGCAGGTACCGGCGCAGCGCCGCGGTGCTCGGCGGCGCGGCGCCCGCCGCCGGGACCAGGTAGGCGATCAGCTGCAGCGGCCCGCCGGCCCCCTCGGAGCGGGCGACCACCGCGCACTCCCGCACCTCCGGATGGCGCTCGATCGCCGCCTGCACCTCGACCGGCTCGACGCGGTAGCCGCGGATCTTGACCTGCTGGTCGACGCGGCCGCGGAACTCGAGGCGGCCGTCGCCGAGCAGGCGCACCAGGTCGCCGGTGCGATAGAGCCGGGCCCCGGGATCGCCGCTCCACGGATCGGGGAGGAAGCGCTCGGCGGTGGCGGCGGCGGCTCCGAGGTAGCCGCGGGCGATGCCGGCCCCGCCCAGGAACAGCTCGCCGAAGCCGCCGATCGGCTGCGGCAGCAGCTCGCGGTTGAGCACGTAGGCGGTCACCCCGGCGAGCGGGCGGCCCAGCGGCGGTTCGTGCCAGCCGTCGCCGGCGACCAGCTCGGCGCGGGTCGCCACCACCGTCGCCTCGGTGGGACCATAGGTGTTGACCAGCCGCACCCGGCCGCAGCGCGCCAGCCACTCGCGCACCACGTCGGCCGGCGCGCTCTCGCCGCCCAGGATGACGAGGCGGAGGGCGGCGGGCAGCGGCTCGCCGGCGAAGACCGCGAGCGCGAGCTGGCGCCAGTGGGCGGTCGGCAGGTCCAGCACGGTCAGGCCGAGGTCGCGGCAGCGCGCGAGGAAGCTCGCCGCCGACAGCAGCATGGCGTCGTCGCGCAGCACCAGGGTGGCGCCGCTGGTCAGCGTCGGGTAGATCTCCTCGACCGCGGCGTCGAAGTTGACCGCCACGAACTGCAACAGCCGGTCGCCCGGGGCGAGCGCGTAGGCGCGCCGCGAATCGGCGGTGAAGCCGGCGAGCGCGGCGCGCGAGACGGCGACCCCCTTGGGGGTGCCGGTCGAGCCGGAGGTATAGATCACGTAGGCGAGGCCGGCGGCGGGCAGCGGCGGGCCGGCACCCGCCGCCGCCTCGCGGGCGGCGGCGAGGAGCGGCAGCAGCGGCGCCGGCGCGCCGGCGAGCCGTTCGGCATGGCGCTCCTCGCACAGCACCAGCGCGGCGCCGGCGTCGGCGAGGAGATCGCGCAGCCGCTCCGGCGGGTCGCCGGGCTCGAGCGGCAGGTAGGCGGCGCCGGCCTTGAGCGCCGCCAGCATCGCCACCACCAGGTCCGGCGAGCGCTCGAGGCACAGCGCCACGATCGGTGCGCCGCGCCCGCCGAGCCGGCGGCTCAGGACGCCGGCGAGACGGTTGGCCCGGCGCTCCAGCTCGCCGTAGCTCAGCGCGCCGCGGCCGCCGGCCGCGACCACCGCCAGACGGTCGGGAGCGGCGGCGGCCAGCGCCGCGAAGCGCTGCTCGACCGGCGCCGGATCGAGCCCGGCCGGCCGGGTGTCGTTCCAGGCGTGCAGCAGCTGGTGCCGCTCCGCGTCGCCCAGGATGGCGAGCTCGCCGAGGCGTCTCCCGGGTTCGGCTGCCGCGGCCGCGAGCAGCGCCGTCAGGTGGCCGAGCAGACGCCGGGCGGTCGCGGCGTCGAACAGCTCGGTGCTGTACTCGAGCGCGGCGCGGTGGCCGGCCATGCCGAACGCGCCGGCCGGCTCCACCCAGAGGGTCAGGTCGAAGTCCGAGTGGGCCCGCGGCAGTGGCTCGCCGGTCAGCTCGAGGCCGGGCAGCACGAACGACGGCGAGGGGGCGTTCTGCAGCACCAGCATCACCTGGAAGAGCGGCGCATGCTGGGCGGTGCGCGGCGGCTTGACCTCGTCGAGCAACCGCTCGAACGGCAGGTCCTGGTGGAGATAGGCGCCGAGCGTCACCTCGCGCGCCAGCTCGAGGAGCCCGCGGCGCGACGGCGCGGCGCCGACGGCAAAGCCGAGCTCGGGATCGAGCTCCAGGCGAAGCACCAGGTTGTTGACGAAGAACCCGATCAGCCGCTGGATCTCGGCGCGGGTACGGTTGGCGATGAAAGTGCCGAGCGCCAGGTCGAGCTGGCCGGAGAGCTGCGCCAGGAGCGCGGCGAAACCGGCCAGCAGGGTCATGAACAGGGTCGCCCCATGCTCCCGGCCGAGCCGTTCGAGAGCGGCGACCAGCGGCTCCGGCAACAGGCTCTCGACCCGCGCCCCGGTGAAGCGGCGGGCCGCCGGCCGCGGCCGGTCGGTCGGCAGCTCGAGCAGCGGCGGGCTGCCGCGCAGCCGCTCGCGCCAGTAGGCGAGCCGGCTCGCCAGCGCCTGGCCGGTCAGCCAGCGGCGCTGCCAGACGGCGAAGTCCGGGTACTGCAACGGCAGCTCCGGCAGCGGCGAGGGCTCGCCGGCCGCGAAGGCGCCGTACAGGGCGGCGGTCTCCTCGACCAGCAGCCCCATCGACCAGCCGTCGGTGATGATGTGGTGGAGGTCGAAGAAGAGCAGGTGCTCGTCGGCGGCGAGCGCCAGCAGCAACACCCGCCAGAGCGGGCCGCGGCCGAGATCGAAGGGGCGGCTGGCGCCGCCGGCCAGCAGGCGCTCGAGCTCGCGTCGCCGCGGCGCCGCGGCCAGCCGCCGCAGGTCGGCGCGCGCCAGCACCGGCCCCAGCGGCGCGGCCGCCACCCGCTGCGCCGGGGCGCCGCCGGCCGCCGCGAAGGTCGTGCGCAGCGACTCGTGCCGTCGCGTCACCTCCTGCAGGCAGCGGGTCAGCACGGCGGGGTCGAGCGGACCGCGGCAGCGCAGGGCGGCGGCGATCCGGTGGGCCGAGTGGCCGAGGTCCAGCTGCTCGAGCACCCAGAGCCGCTCCTGGCCGAAGGAGAGGGGGATGTCGCCCCGGCGCGGCAGCGGCGCCAGCGGCGGCGCGGGCTCGGCAGCGATCGCCGCGCTCTCCTGGCGCGCCGCCGCCACCCGGGCGGCGAGGGCGGCGACTGTCGGCGCCTCGAACAGGGCGCGCGGCGGCAGCTCGACCGCGAGCAGCTGGTGGATCCGGGCGAGCACGGTGGTGACCAGCAGCGAGTGGCCGCCGAGATCGAAGAAGTCCTCCTCCCGGCCGACCCGGTCGCGGCCGAGCGCCTCGGCCCAGATGCCGGCGATGACCTCCTCGAAGGAAGTGAGCGGCAGGTCCGGCGCCGCGCCCGCGGCGGCTCCGGCGCCACCGCTCCCGGCGTGCCCGGCGAGCCCGGCGAGCCCGGCGAGCCGAGATACCGCGGCGGGCGCCGGCAGGGCGGCCCGATCGAGCTTGCCGGAGGCGGTCAGCGGCAGGGCGGGGAGGGTCACGAAGAGCGCCGGCACCATCGCCTCGGCGAGGCGCTCGCGCAGCAGGGTGCGCAGCTCCTCGGCGCTCGGCGCCGCCCCGGGATCCGCGGCCACGTAGGCGACCAGGCGGCCGGCGGCGGCCGGCCCGCCGGCGCCGCCCGCCACCAGCACCACCGCCGCCTGCCGCACCCGCGGGTGAGTCGCGAGCACGGCCTCGATCTCGCCCGGCTCGATCCGCTGGCCGCGGATCTTGACCTGCCGGTCGCGGCGGCCGAGGTGCTCGAGGTTGCCGTCGGGCAGCCAACGCACCAGGTCGCCGGTGCGGTAGAGCCGGTTGCCGGGCGCCTCGGCGAAGGGGTCGGGGACGAAGGCGCTGGCGGTCAGGGCTGGCAGGCCGACGTAGCCGCGCGCCAGGCTACGGCCGCCGAGGTGGAGCTCGCCCACGACGCCCGCCGGCACCGGCAGGCCGTGGCGGTCCAGGACGTGGGCGCTGACCCCGGCGAGCGGCCGGCCGATGGGCAGCGACCGGCCGGCCGGCGCGGGCGGGGCGGGGCGATAGACGGTGCTGGTGATCGTCGCCTCGGTCACCCCGTAGGCGTTGCGCAATGCCGGGCCGGGGGGGCCGGCGGCACCGGCAGCGGCGCGGGCGGCGAGCGCCGACCAGTCGGCCAGGCGGGCGGTGGCCGCGGCCTCGCTGCCGGCGATCGCCAGGCGCAGGGCGGGGGGAAGGCCGGCGCCCGAGGTGCGGGCCAGCACCCCCACCCACTCCTGCCAGGCCGCGGCCGGCAGGTTGACCACGCTCACGCCGTGGCGCTCGAGCCAGCCGCCGAGATCGGGCAGCAGCTCGGCCGGGGGACGGTCGGGGAGCACCAGGCAGCCGCCGGCAAGCCAGGTGGGAAAGATTTCCTCCGCCGCCACGTCGAAGCCGGGAGCCGCGAATTGCAACACCCGGTCGCCGGCGGTCAAGCCGTACTCCGCCACCGCCGCCCGCGCCTGCGCGAAGAGCGCCCGGTGCGACACCTCGACTCCCTTGGGCGCACCGGTCGAGCCCGAGGTGTAGAGCACGTAGGCCAGCTGCTCCGGGGAGGCGACCGGCACCGGCAGCAGCGGCCCGGCCGGCGCCGCGGCGGCTTCGGGGGCGGTCTCCGGAACGGCCTCCTCCAGGCAGATCACCGGCAGGGCCGGCGGGGCGAGCCGCGCCGCCAGGCTCTGCCGGGTGAGCAGCAGCCGCGCCCCGGCGTCGCGCAGCATGTGCGCCAGCCGCGCCGCCGGCAGCTCCGGGTCCAGCGGCAGGTATGCCCCGCCGGCGGCCAGCACCGCGAGCAGCGCCGCCGGCAACTCCGGCGAGCGCTCGAGCAGCACTCCGACCCGCACCTCGGGGCCGACGCCCAGGGCGCGCAGGCGGCGGCCCTGGCGCCGGACGAAGCGGGCGAGGTCGTCGTAGCTCCACAGCGACTCGCCGCAGGCGATCGCCGGCCTGCCGCCGTCCTGGCCGGCGGCGGCGGCGAGCGGGCCGGCGGGCACCGCTCCCCCTTGCCACTCGCGCCGCAGCTGCGCCGTCTCGGCGGCGCTGAGCAGCGGGAGAGCGGAGAGCGGACGCTCCGGGGCCGCGGCGACCGCCCCGAGCAGGCTCTCGAAGTGACCGAGCAGCCGTTCGACGGTGGCCGGGTCGAAGAGGTCGCGGCTGTACTCGAACGACGCCGAGAAGCCGCCGCCGGTGCGCGCCACCACCAGCGTCAGGTCCAGCTGCGCGGCGGCGGCATGGAGCTCGGAGACCACGGCCTCGAGGCCGGGCAGAGTCATCGCGAGCGGCTCTTCCTCGACCGCCAGCATGACGTCGAACAGCGGGTTGCGCGACAGGTCGCGCCGCGGCTCGAGCGCCTCGACCAGGCGCTCGAAGGGCAGCTCGGCGTGCTCCTCGGCGGCCAGGAGCTCGTCGCGGACGCGCGCCAGCAGCCGCGAGAAGGGCGGGTCGCCGGCCAGATCGACGGTCACCACCAGGGTGTTGACGAAGCAGCCGATCAGCTCCGCGAGCTCGGCGCGGCCGCGGTTGGCCACCGGCAAGCCGATCGCCAGCTCTTCCTGGCCGGCGTGGCGCGCCAGCAGCGCGGCGAAGGCGGCAAGCAGCGTCATGAACAGCGTCGCGCCGGAGGTGCCGGCGAGCGCCGCCAGGGCATCGCCCAGCGCCGGAGAGAGGCGCCGCCGCCGCAGGCCGCCACGCGAGCCGCGCACCGCCGGCCGCGGCCGGTCGCCGGGGAGATCGAGCGCCGGCAGCGGGCCGCCCAGGCGGCGGCGGAAATACGCCAGGTGGCGCTCCGCCTCCTCACCGCTGAAATGCCGGCGCTGCCAGAGCGCGAAGTCCGGATACTGCAACGGCAGCTCGGGGAGCGCCGGCGGCCGGCCCGCGGCCAGCGGCCCGTAGCGGCGCGAGACCTCGGCCAGCAGCAGCCGGTTGGACCAGCCGTCCGAGACGATGTGGTGCAGCACGATCAGCAGCCGGTGCTCGGCAGGCGCCAGCGCCAGCAGCACGGTCCGCAGCAGCGGCAGGTGCGCGAGGTCGAAAGCGCGCCCCGCCACCGCGGCGCCGAGGCAGCCGGCCTCGCGCTCGCGGACCGCGCCGGGCAGCCCGGCCAGATCGACCACCGGGAGGGGCGGCGGCGCCGCCGCCGCCGGCAGCACTCTTTGCACCGGCTCGCCGCCGGCGACCAGGAAGACGGTGCGCAACGCGTCGTGGCGCCTGACTACCGCGGCCAGGCTGGCGGCGAGCGCCGCCCGGCACAGCGGGCCACGCAGCTGCACCGCCCCGGCGATGTGGTAGCTGGCCGCCGCCGGGTCGAGCTGGGCGAGGAACCAGAGCCGCCGCTGCGGGAACGACAGCGGCAGCTCGCCGCCGCCGTGGTCGGCGCGCGGGATCGGCGGCGGCGCCGCGGCGCCGCCGGTCTTGGCCAGCAGGCTGCGCACCAGCCGGTCGAGCTGCGCGGGAGTGAGCTGATCGGGCCCGGCGGCGCGGTCGCTCATCGTCCCGCTGCCACCTCCGCCATGGCCTCGCCGGCGAGCTCCGGGCCGGCGCTCGCCAGCAGGGCGCGGGCGAGCGCCACCGCCACCCCGGCCACGGTCGGGGCGGCGAACAGCTCGCGCAGGCCGAGCTCGACGCCGAAGGCGGCACGCAGCCGGCCGAGCAGCTGGTAGGCGAGCAGCGAATGGCCGCCCAGGGCGAAGAAATCGTCCTCGACGCCCACCTGCTCGCGGCCGAGCGTCTCCTGGAAGAGCGCCAGCAAGGCTGCTTCGAGCGGCGAGCGCGGCGCCGTCGGCGGCGCCGCGAGCGGGCGCCCGGCGCCCAGGGCGGCCAGCGCCGCCCGGTCGAGCTTGCCGTTGGCGGTACGTGGCAACCGGTCCAGCAACACGATCTCGGCGGGGACCATGAACTCCGGCAGCCGCCCGCGCAGCCAGGAGCGCAGGGCCGCGACCGCGCCGCCGTCGCCTTCCCGGCCGGCGGCGAGCACGGCAAAGGCGGCCAGCCGCGCCCGCGGGCCGCTGCCCAGCACCAGGACCGCGGCCTGGCGCACCGCGGCGTGGGCCGCGAGCGCCGCCTCCACCTCGCCGGGCTCGACGCGGAAGCCGCGCACCTTGACCTGGCGGTCGCGGCGCCCCAGGAACTCGAGCCTGCCGTCAGGCCGCAGACGGGCGAGATCGCCGGTGCGGTACAGGCGCTCCCCGGGGAGGCCGGAGAACGGGTCCGGCAGGAAGCTCGCGGCGGTCAGATCCGGCCGCCGCAGGTAGCCGCGGGCGAGCCCGGCGCCGCCCAGCCAGAGCTCTCCCGGCACCCCCGGCGGTTGCAGGTTGCCGTCGCGGTCGAGGACCAGCGCGCGGCCGCCGTCCAGCGGCCGGCCGATCGCCGGCGGCGCGGTGTCGGCGGGGGGGGCGGCGGCGGCGGCGGCGACCACCTCCCAGGTCGAATAGGTCGTGTCCTCGGTCGGGCCGTAGAGGTTCAGCACCCGCGGCGGCGCCGCCCCGCCCCGCATCAGCCGCTCGACCAGCTCGCGCGGCAGCGGCTCGCCGGCCAGGCCGACCGCCCGCACCGTCGCCGGCAGGGGGCCGCGGTCGAGCAGCTCGGCGAGCACCGAGGGAACGGTGTTGACCAGCGTCACCCCGGAATCCGTCAGCCCCTCGATCGCCAGCGCCGAGCCCGCCAGCACCACCCGGCCGCCGCAGGTCAGGGGGGCGAACAGCTCGAAGACCGAGAGGTCGAAGCACAGCGAGGTCGAGGCCAGCACCGCCGCCAGCTCCTCCGGGGCAAGGACCGCAAGCGCCCAGCCGACCAGCGCCGCGGCGCTCCGGTGCGCGATCGCCACTCCCTTGGGGGTGCCGGTGGAACCGGAGGTGAAGATGACGTGCGACAGGTTGCCGGGCAGGACCGCCGCGGCCGGCGGGCCGTGCCGCGGCGTGGCGAGCGCCGCGGCAGGCGCCTCCGCGGCAGGCGCCACCACCTCCCCCTCCTCGTCCAGCAGCAGCCGCGGCGGCCCGTCCGCGGGCAGGCGGCCGGCGACCGCCGCCGCCGTCACCACCAGGCGGGCCCCGGCCTCGCGCAACATCAGCTGCAACCGCTCGCGCGGATAGTCGGGGTCCAGGGGGAGATAAGCGCCGCCCGCCGCCAGCACCCCGAGCAGCGCGGCGACCAGCGGCGGCCGCCGTTCGAGGCAGATCCCGATCACGGTCTCGGGGCCGACCCCGAGCTCCCGCAGCCGGGCGGCGAGGCGCGCCGCCTGCGCCATGAGCTGGCGGTAGCTGAGGCTGGCGCCGCCGCCGGTGACCGCGATCGCCGCCGGCGTGCGCGCCGCCTGGGCCGCCACCAGCTGATGCAGGCAGCGGCCATCGGCGCCGGCCGGCAAGGGAGCGCCCTGCCATTCGCGGAGGAGCTGTGCCCGCTCGGTAGGGCCCAGCAGCGGCAGCTGCGACAGGCGCGGGTCCGCGCCGCCCACGACCGCCGCGAGCAGCCGGGCGAAATGCGCCAGCAGCCGCTCGCCGGTCGGCCGGTCGAACAGGTCGCGGGCGATCTCGATCGCCGCCCGCAACGCCTCCCCCTCGTCGCGCAGCGACAGCGTGAGATCGAACTTGGCGGTGCCGGTCGGGACCTCGACCAGGTGGACCGCCAGGCCGGGCAGCCGCGGCGCCCGCAGCCCCGGCTCGAGCACCAGCATCGCCTGGAAGAGCGGCGGGCGCGACAGGTCGCGCACCGGCGCCAGCTCCTCGACCACGCGCTCGAAGGGGACCTCCTGGTGCGCATAGGCGGCCAGGGCGGTGGCGCGCACCTGCGCCAGCAGCCGCGAGAACGGCGGATCGCCGGCGAGATCGGCGCGCAGCGCCAGCGTGTTCACGAACAGGCCGACCAGGTCGGCGACCTCGGGGCGCTCGCGGCCGGCGATCGGCGTGCCCACCACCAGGTCGTCGCCGGCGCCGTGGCGCCCCAGCAGCGCCTGGAAGGCGGCGCACAGCACCATGAACCGGGTAACGCCCTGGCGCCGGGCGTACGCCGCGAGGCGGCCGGCAAGCTCCTCGGGCAGGGTGGTGGCGCACACCGCGCCGCGGTGGCTGGGCTCGGCCGGGCGCGGCCGATCGCCGGCCAGGTCCAGGGCGGCGGGGGACCCGGCGAGCCGCTCCCGCCAGTAGGCGAGCTGGCCGGCGAGCCGCGCGCCGGGGGCGAGCTGGCGGCGCTGCCAGGCGGCGAAGTCGGCGTACTGCACGGTCAGCGGCGGCAAGCTCGCCGGCGAGCCGGCGCGGAGCGCCGCGTAGAGGCTCTCCAGCTCGGCCACCACCAGCTGTAGCGACCAGCCGTCGGCCACCGCGTGATGGAGCACGACCAGCAGCAGCAGATCCTCCGGTGCCGCACGCACCAGCAGGAAGCGGACCAGCGGGCCGCGCGCCAGGTCGAACGGCCGGCGGGCCTCCTGCGCGAGCTGGCGGCGCCCCTCGGCGGCGGCAGCCGCCGGCGGCAGCGCGGCCAGGTCGGCCAGCGGCAGCAGCGGCAGCGGGCCGCTGTCCGGCCGCAGCGCGGGAACGCTCGCCACCTCGACGAAGCGGGTGCGCAGCACCTGGTGGCGAGCGACGATCGCCGCCAAAGCCGCCGCCAGCGCCGGCAGATCGAGCGCGCCGGCCAGGGCCAGCGCGCCGGCCAGGTTGTAGATCGCCAGGCCCGGCCGCAGCCGGTCGAGGAACCAGAGCCGTTGCTGAGCGAAGGAGGCCGGCAGCGGTTCGCCGCAGGGCGGCAGCGGCGTGATCGCCGCCGCCGGTTGGCCGGCCGCGCCGTCGCGCGCCGCGCGGAGCAGGCGCGCCTGGCCGGCGACGGTCGGCTGCGCCAGCAGCTCGCCGATCGCCATCTCGACGCCGGCCGCGGCCTGCAATCGGCCCAGCAGGCGCATGGCCAGGAGCGAATGGCCGCCCAGCGCGAAGAAGCCCGCGTCCCGCCCGGGCGGGGCGGCGAGCCCGAGGAGATCCTGCCAGAGCCCGGCCACCATCTCCTCCTCGGGCGAGGCGAGGCCCGCGGCGCTGCCCGCCGCCGGCCATGGCGGGGCAGGCAGGGCGCCGCGGTCCACCTTGCCGTGGGCGGTGCGCGGCAGGGCGGGAAGGGAGACGACGGCGGCCGGCAGCATGTACGCCGGCAGGCGGCTGGCGAGCGCCGCGCTCCAGGCGGCCTGGGTTGCCGGCATGGCCGCGGCCGCGCCGGCGACGTAGGCCGCCAGGCGGCCGTCGCGCGCGATCGCCACGGCCTCCCTCACTCCCGGCTGGCCGGCGAGCGCCGCTTCGACCTCTCCGAGCTCGATGCGGTAGCCGCGCAGCTTGACCTGGTGGTCGCGGCGGCCGAGGAAATCGAGGGCCCCGTCCGGCAGCCAGCGCGCCAGGTCGCCGGTGCGGTAGAGGCGCCCGCCCGGCTGCTCGGCCCACGGGTCGGGCAGGAAGCTCGCCGCGGTCAAGGCGGGGTTGCCGACGTAGCCGCGGGCGAGGCCGGCGCCGCCCAGGAAGACCTCGCCGGCGACGCCGATCGGCACCGGCTGCAGCCACCGGTCGAGCAGCAGGGCGCGCTTGCCCGGCAGCGGCCGGCCGATCGGCGGCGCGGCGGCCGTCGCGGTGGAGGGGGCACCGGCGTCGGCGGCGGCGGCGGTGTCGGCGGCGTTGGCGGCGTTGGCCGGCGCCACCCGCCACCAGGTCGAGTAGGTGCTGTCCTCGGTGGGCCCGTAGAGGTTGAGCACGCTCTCCACCCCGGGCAGCCGGTAGAGGCGCTGCGCCAGGCTCGCCGGCAGCGCCTCGCCGGCCAGGTTGACCACCCGCACCGACCCGGGCCAGCGGGCGCTCGCGGCCAGCTCGGCGGCGGCCGAGGGGACGGTGTTGAGCAGCGTCACCGGCGGCGCCGCCGGCAGCTCGCCGAGGCGCAGGGCGTCCTCGGCCAGGATCACCGTGCCGCCCGCGATCAGCGGGGCGAAGATCTCGAACACCGACAGGTCGAAGCTGATCGCGGTCGCGGCGAGCACGCCCGCGAGGTCGCGCTCGGCAAAAGCCTGGCGCGCCCAGGCGAGCAGCAGGGAGGCGGCGCGGTGCTCGATCGCCACTCCCTTGGGCCGGCCCGTGGAGCCCGAGGTGTGGAGCACATAGGCGAGGTTGCCGGGGACGGCACGCGAGCGGCCGCGGCCAGCGGGCGGGGGTGACACGGCGCCGGCATCGACCAGCACCAGGCCGGCCGGCAGCAGCGGCGCCAGCGCCGGGCGCGAGACCGCCACCGCCACCGCCGCGTCGGCCACCTGATAGGCCAGCCGCTCGGCCGGATGATCGGGTGGCAGCGGCACGTAGGCGCCGCCGGCCTCGAGCACCGCGAGCAGCGCCACGACCAGTGTCGGCGAGCGTTCCAGGCAGATCCCGACCCGCGCCTCGGGGCCGACCCCGACCGCCCCCAGCCGGGCGGCGAGAGAGCGCGCGCGGGCGGCGAGCTCCGCATAGGTGAGCCGCTCGCCGGCGCCGGCGACAGCGACGGCGGCCGGCGTCCGCGCGGCCTGCTGCCAGACGAGCTCGTGCAGGCAGGCGGGCGGCGGCGCGGCCAGGCCGGCGCCCGACCACTCGCGGAGCAGCTGCGCCGCCTCGGCGGGCCGCAGCAGCGGGAGCTGCGCGACCGGCTGCGCCGGCGCGGCCAGGCCGGCGGCGAGCAGCGCTTCGAGGTGCCCGAGCAGGCGCTCGGCGGTGGCCGGATCGAACGGCGCGGCGCGGTATTCGAGCGCCAGCAGCAGCTCGTCGCCGGCGCCGGCGACGGCCAGCGCCAGATCGACCTGGACCCGCCTCTCGGGCAGGGCGAGCGACTCGAGCGCGAGCCCGCCGAGCTCGAGCCGGTCGCCGCGGCCGCCCAGGGCAAAAGCCGCGAGGCCGGGGGGCGCCCAGGAGGGAGTCTGCTGGAATGCGATCATCGCCTGGAAATGATGGTGCCGGAAGCGGTCGCGATCGACCCCCAGGCGCTCGGCGATCACGCTGATCGGGAAGTCCTGATGGGCAAGGGCGCCGGCGACCACGGCGCCGGCGCGGGCGACGGCGCCGGCAAAGCTCGGGGCGCCCGTCAGGTCGGCCCGCAGCATCGCCAGGTTGACGAAATACCCGACCACCTCGGCCAGCGGCGTCGAGCCGCGGTCAGAAACCGTCGAGCCGCGGTCAGATGCTGTCGAGCCGCGGCCGGAGACAGTCGAGCCGCGGCCGGAGAGCGGCGAGCCGCAGCCGGAGACCGTCGAGCCGCGGCCGAAGACCGGCGAGCCGCGGCCGGAGAGCGGCGCGCCGACGACCAGGTCGTCCTGGCCGGCGAGCCGGGACAGCAGCGCCGTCCAGCCGGCGAGCAGTCCGGCGAAGAGCGTCGTCCCCTGATCGCGGGCCAGCAGTCGCAGCGACGCGACCAGCGCCGCTCCCAACCGGCCCGGCCGGACGCCGCCGGCGTCCCACGGCACCTGCGCCGCGCCGCCGACGCCGCCGAGGCGCCGGTCGGCCGGCAGCTCGAGCCCCAGGGGGGCGCCGGCCAGCGCCTGCTGCCAGTAGCGCCAGGCCTGCTCGCCCGCCGGGCTGGCCAGCCACGCGCGTTCCCGTGCCACCCGGTCGGGCGGCTCGACCACCGCCGGCGGCCCGGTCGCCAGCGCGGCGACGGCGCCCTCCGGGGCGGCGCCGGCGGGGTCCGCCGCCGCCACGGCCCGGCGGTAGAGCGCCCCCAGGTCGCGCGCCAGCAGGGCGATCGACCAGAGGTCGGCGGCCAGGTGGTGGACCACCAGCAGCAGCGCCGGCGCCTCCGCCGGCCGCCGGGTCAGCACCACCGCCCGCAGCAGCGGCCCGCGTTCGAGGTCGAAGGGACGCCACGCCTCGGCGGCCAGGCGCCGGCCGATGGCTTCCTCGTCCCAGCCGGCGGCGTCGATCAACCGCAGGTCGGGGGACGCCGCGCTCACTCGCCGCACCGGCTCGCCGTCCACCGCGGCGAAGGTGGTGCGCAGCGCCGGGTGGCGCGCCACCAGCGCCGTCAGGGCCCGGCCGAAGGCGGCGAGATCGAGCCCGGAGCGCACCCAGGCCGCCGCGGCGAGATGCAGCGCCGCGCTCTCCGGGGCGAGGCGCTGCTGCACCCAGAGGCCGCGCAGGCCATGGGGCAGCGCCGTCTCGGTTCCCGCCACCGCCGCAGATCCGCCGGACGCCGGTCCCCCGGATGCCTCGCCGCCGGGCGCCTGTTCCCCGGCCGCCGCGCCTTCGGGCACCTCTCCCCCGGGTGTCGCTGCCAGCGCGCGTTGCAGCGCCGCGGCCACCTCGCTCGGCGTCGCTCCGGCGAGCAGCGGCGTCAGCTCCGGGGCGATGCCGAAGGCGTCTTCGACCCGCCCGCAGAGCTCGACCGCCGCCAGCGAGTCGAGGCCGCAGCCGATCAGCGAGCGGTCCGCCGCCACCGTCGCCGGGGCGACTCCCGCCAGCGCCGCCGCTTCCTGCGCCAGGAACGCCGCCAGCGCCGGCAGCCGCTCTCCGGCCGGCAGCGCCGCCCACTCCTCGCGCGTCACCGGCCCGCCTCCTCGCGCACCAGGCGGAAGCCGAGGCTGAAGCCCTTGTCGCGCGGCTCGTGGGTGTAGCGCAGGGCGCAGCGGCAGCTGTTGGCGTCGAAATACCAGCTGCCGCCGCGGATCACCCGCTTGCGCCCCCAGGCGGGGCCGCGCGCGTCCCAGACCTCGCGGGCGCCGGCGCGCCCGGTGCGCGGGTCGGTGACCGGGCCGGCCGGGTAGTCGCCGTACCAGTCCTCGCACCACTCCCAGACGTTGCCGTGCAGGTCGTAGAGCCCCCAGCGATTGGCGGGGTAGCTGCCGACCGGCGCCGGACGGCCAAGGTAGCTGCCCGCGGCAGCCCCGTCGTAGGGATAGTTGCCGTCGTAATTGGCCTGGCGGGTGGTCAGGTTGTTGCCGGTGGCGAACGGCGTCGTGCTCCCGGCCCGGCAGGCGTACTCCCACTCCGCCTCGGTTGGCAGCCGGAAGCGGCTCCCCGGCGACCGCTCGGCGAGGCGGCCGATGAAGGCCTGCACGTCCTGGTAGCTGACGCTCTCGACCGGACAGCGCGGCCCGCAGCTCGCAAAGTGGCTGGGGTTGGCCCCCATGATCGCCTGCCACTCCCCCTGCGTGACCTCGTGCCTGCCGAGGTAGAAGGCGCGCGAGAGGAGCACCTCGTGCGGCGTCTCGTCCGGCTGGCGGCCCGGCTCCCCCGCTTCGCTCCCCATTCGGAAGCGCCCCGGGCCGAGCAGCACGAACTCCATCCCGGTCGCCGGCTCGCGCCAGGTCGGGGCGCGCGCATGCGGGCGCGCACAGG
>DATGHG010000366.1:0-11585 GCA_035308185.1 Thermoanaerobaculia bacterium
CGCCCCTCGCATCCCCCCGACCCCCTTCCCACGCCCCTCTCGACTTGCGTCGCTTCCTATCAAACCGTTCCGACCTGCCGCGAAGCCCAGGGACCATCGCGACCGCCGCGGCGGCACCGGCGCCGGCCGGTAAGCCGCTGCCCGAGATCAGCCACTAGCATTGACGTTCTTGGCATAGATTATCTATAGTATCCAACGCTGGGCGGTCCGGCAGCCGCCGCCACGGCGTCCCACCGCGACGCGCCCGCAGGAGTAACCATGGGTGCTCGCCAACCATTCTCCAGGGAGATCCAGCGCTGGCTGGCGGCGCTGCTGCTGGCGCTCGGCTGGCCGGCTGCCGCGGCGCTGGCGCAGTGGACGCCGATCGGTCCCAACGGCGGCCAGGTGAACGCGGTCGCCGCCACCACCGACCTCGTGGTGTACGCCGGCACCAACGCGGCGGGGGTCTTCCGCAGCGTCGACGGCGGGCTCCACTGGCAGACCGCCTCCGGCCTCGGCAGCTCCGGCCTGCCGCCGTCGCCGATCACGGCGCTCGCGGTCGCCCCGGGCAACTCCACCATCGTCTTTGCCGGCACCGAGGACGGCCTCTTCGAGAGCAACGACAGCGGCGTCCTCTGGGCGCCGGTCGGCGACGGGCTGGATGCCGCGACCTGCGCGGCCGGAGGCTTCGTCAGCAGCCTGGCCATGGCCGCCGACGCCTCGGCGCTCTACGTCGAGATCTGCGGCGGCCTCTACAAGAGCCAGCGCTTCGAGGAGTCCCTGACCCAGGTGAGCTTCCCGGCCGGACATCGCCCATTCACACTCACCGCGGACCCGCGGCGGGCGCCGGTGCTCTACGCCGGGGTCGTCGGCGGCCTCTATCGCACCCGCGACGGCGGCGCGACCTGGGACCTGCTCGACGCCGGCTTCGCGGCCAACATGCTGCCGTCCGTGGCGGTCGATCCCGCGACGCCAGACACCCTTTACGCTTTTCCCGCCCTCACCGGCGGCCCCCAGCTGGTCCGCAGCACCGACGGCGGCGACAGCTGGACGCCGCTGCCGTCGCCGGTACCGCTGGTGCAGTCGCTGGCGGTGGGGCCGAACGGCAGGGTGATCCTCGCCAAGGGCGCCGCCGGCCACGGTCCGGCGATCCTCGAAAGCGTGGACGGCGGCGTGACCTGGGCCCCGCCCCCGGGCGGCGGTCCTGGCGACGCCATCCAGGCGCTGCTGCCGGTGGTGGGCGGCGGCAGCCTGGTCTACGCCGGCGGCGCGCTCGGCTTCTGGCGCTCCCTGGACGCCGGCGTGCACTGGCGGGCGTTCGACGACGGCCTGACGGCGCAGGACGTGACCAACCTCGCCATCGGTTCCGACGGCGCCGCGACCTTCCTCTACGCCACCGTCTCGGCACCCCTCGCCCCCGTCCAGACCCTGCTCTTCCGCCAGCAGCGCCTGCGCGGCTCCGGCGGCTCGGGCAACGGCGGCCAGGCCGGCGGCGACTGGCAGCAGCTGAGCGGCGCCGGCGCCACCGTGCTGGCCGTCGATCCTCGGCAACCCGAGACCCTCTACGGCTTCGAGCCCGCGCCACCCTCCGCCAACCTCAGCAAGAGCCGGGACGGCGGGGCGACCTGGACACCGCTGCCCTATCCGGGCAGGTTCGGGCCCGACCTGGTGAAGATCGACCCGCAGAATCCGCGCCTGCTCTACGCCGGCGGCATCGAGCGCACCGGCAACGACATGGACTGCAAGGTGCTGCGCAGCACCACCGCCGGCGCCAGCTGGCGCTGCATGGACCCCAACCTCGAGATGGATGCGCTGGTGATCGACCCGCGGCGGCCCTTGACGCTCTACCTGCACTTCGGCACCGTTTACCAGAGCCTGAACTACGGCGCGACCTGGACGGCTGCCGGCAGCGGGCTGCCCACCGACACCGTGACCAGCGGCCTGGCGATCGATCCCGCGAATCCGCGGCAGCTCTACCTCGGCGCCGGCGGCGGCGCCGGCGCCACCGCGATCTACCGCAGCATCGACGCCGGGAGGAGCTGGAGCCCCCACGGCACCTCGCTGCCGGTGGCCGTGGCCTCGCTGCTGGTCGATCCGGCCACGCCCTCGGTGCTCTATGCCGGCGTCATCCGGTCCGGAGTGTTCGTCAGCCCTGACCGGGGAGAGACCTGGTGCGACGTGTCCGACGGCCTGCCGGCGGAGCAGTTCACCGGCCAGCTGCTGCTCGACCCGCTGCCGCCGGAACAGCTCTACGCCGTCACCGAGGCCGGCCTGTTCGCGCTCGGGATCCCGCAAGGCCCAGGGTTTGCGTTTTGCGGGCAGCCGCGATAGAACCGCCCGGTCATGGGCTTTCCGGCGACGCGGATGCGGCGGCTGCGGCGGACGGCTGCCTTGCGCGGCCTGGTGCGGGAGACGCGGCTGGCGGCCGAGCAGCTGGTGCTGCCGCTGTTCGCCTGTCCCGGCGAGGGAGTGGCGCGGCCGGTGGGATCGATGCCGGGCGTCTACCAGCACTCGGTGGACCGGCTGGTGGAGACGGCGGCGGCGGCCTACGCCGCCGGGGTACGGGCGGTGCTGCTGTTCGGGCTGCCGGAGCACAAGGACGCGGTGGGCAGCGCCGCCTGGGCGGACGACGGCATCGTGCAGCGGGCGCTGCGGGCGCTCGGGCGGGAGCTCCCCGGCCTGGTCAAGATCGCCGATCTCTGCTTCTGCGAGTACACGGACCACGGGCACTGCGGCGTGCTCACCCAGGCTGCCGATCCCGCAAACCGTGAGGTCGACAACGACGCCACCGTCGCCAACCTCGAGCGTCAGGCGGTGTCGCTGGCCGCCGCCGGCGCCGACGTCATCGCGCCGTCGGACATGATGGACGGCAGGGTGGGGGCGATCCGCGCCGCTCTCGACGCCGCCGGCAAGACCGAGCTGCCGATCCTCTCCTACGCGGTCAAGTTCGCCAGCGGTTTCTACGGTCCCTTCCGCGAGGCCGCCGGCTCGGCGCCCTCGTTCGGCGACCGCCGCGCCTACCAGATGGATCCCGCCAATGGCCGCGAGGCGATGCGCGAGGCGGCGCTCGACGTCGAGGAGGGGGCCGACATGCTGATGGTCAAGCCGGCCCTCCCCTACCTCGACCTGCTGGCCGCCCTGCGCCGCCGCTGGGACCTGCCGCTCGCCGCCTATCACGTCAGCGGCGAGTTCGCGATGCTCAAGGCGGCGGCCGAACGCGGCTGGCTCGACTACGACCGGGTGCTCATGGAATCGCTGATCGCCATCCGCCGCGCCGGCGCCGACCTCATCGTCACCTACGGCGCCGTCGACGCGGCCCGCCTGCTCGCCGGCGAGCTCGAGGCCGCTACCGGCCCCGGCCAGCCTCCCGCCGGCTCCGACCCATGAGCCTGCTCGAGCGCGCCGAGCGCGTGCTGCCCGGCGGCGTCAACTCGCCGGTGCGGGCCTTCCGCGGCGTCGGCGGCGAGCCGGTCTTCGTGCGCGCCGCGGAGGGGGCCTGGCTGTGGGGCGAGGACGGTCGGCGCTACGTCGACTACATCGGCGCCTACGGCCCCCACATCCTTGGCCACCGCCATCCGGCGGTGATCGCGGCGATCGAGGAGGCGCTCGGGCGCGGCACGGCGTTCGGCGCCCCGACCCTGCCGGAGGTGGAGCTGGCGGAGCGGATCGCCGCGGCGCTGCCGGCGGTCGAGATGGTGCGCCTGGTCAATTCCGGCACCGAGGCGACGATGTCGGCGCTGCGCCTGGCCCGCGCCGCCACCGGGCGGCGGCGCTTCGTCAAGTTCGCCGGCTGCTACCACGGCCACGCCGACCCCTTCCTGGTCGCCGCCGGCTCGGGCGCGGCGACGATCGGCGTCCCCTCCTCGCCCGGCGTGCCGGCGGCGGTGACCGCCGACACCCTGATCGCCCCCTACAACGATCTCGACGCCGTGGCGGCGCTGTTCGCGGCGCACGACGGCGAGATCGCCGCCGTGTTCGTCGAGCCGATCGCCGGCAACATGGGCCTGGTGCCGCCGCTGCCCGAGCTCCTCCCCGGCCTGCGGCAGCTCTGCGACCGGCAGGGCGCGCTGCTGGTCTTCGACGAGGTGATGACCGGCTTCCGGGTGGCCTGGGGCGGTGCCCAGACCCTGTTCGGGGTAACGCCCGATCTGACCACGCTCGGCAAGGTGATCGGCGGCGGTTTGCCGCTCGCCGCTTTCGGCGGCCGCCGCGACCTGATGCGGCAGATGGCGCCCAGCGGGCCGGTCTACCAGGCGGGGACGCTCTCCGGCAACCCGCTGGCGGTGGCGGCGGGCGCCGCCGCCCTCGGCGAGCTGGCGGCGCGCGGCGGCGAGGCCTATCGCCGGTTGGAGAGCGCCGGCGCCGCCCTGCAGGCCGGGATCGAAGAGGCGGCAGGCCGCCGCGGCATCTCCTGCCAGGTGCAGCGCCAGGGGTCGATGCTGGGGCTGTTCTTCGCCGGCGCGCCGGTGCGCCGGCTCGAGGACGTGGACCAGAGCGACCGCGAGCGCTTCCGCCGCGTCTTCCACTCGCTGCTGCGGCAAGGCATTCACCTGCCGCCGTCGCCCTACGAGACCTTTTTCCTGTCGACGGCGCACGGCTCGACCGAGATCGCGGCCACCGTCGCCGCCTTCGACCGCGCCTTTGCCGAGGAAGAGGAGGCGGCGGGCGCTCCTGCACGGCCCGCCGGACAGCGCGTTTGAGCGGCTGCCGCGTCGCGTCCGGCCGCGGGCGCGGCACGGTATAATGCGCGAGGCATCCTGGCTGGCAAGCGACCCTAAGGAGGGGGCATGACCCACATCATCACCGAACCCTGCATCGGGGTGAAAGACACGGCGTGCGTCGATGTCTGCCCGGTGGACTGCATCTACGGCAAGAGCGAAGACTGGGAGATGCTCTACATCCACCCCGAGGAGTGCATCGACTGCGGCCTGTGCGTCGATGCCTGCCCGGTGCAGGCCATCTATCCGCTGGAAGAAGTGCCGGACAAGTGGAAAGCCTTCATCGCCAAGAACTACGAGCACTTCGGCTTCACCCCGCCGTGAGCGGCGGCCTCTGACCAGGCCACGAGCCGACCGGTGGCAGCCGGCGCCGATCGGCGCCGGCGCCGACCGACCGGACGATCCTCCCCTGCCGGCCCCCGCGGCCGGCGACGCCATCCCGAAAAACCACCTCCACGATCCGACCGGCGCGCCCTTCGGTCCGCTGGATCGCCGCCCGGCGAGGCCGCCCGCGCCGCCGGCCCTGCCGCCTGAGTGGACCCTCCGGACCAGAGGAATGGAAAAGCGGGCGCACCCGTTCTACAATCTGAGTGCCAAGCACTCAAGCTTGCGCTTCGCCTGATCGGCGGCGGGCGGGAGGAGATCGATCCCCTTGGACTACAAGGACTACTACGACGCCCTCAAGGTCAAGCGGGACGCCTCCCAGGACGAGATCCAGAAGGCCTACCGCAAGCTGGCGCGGAAGTTCCATCCGGACGTCAACAAGCACCCGGACTCCGAGCGCCGCTTCAAGGAGATCGGCGAGGCCTACGAGGTGCTCAAGGACCCCGAGAAGCGCGCCAAGTACGACCAGTTCGGCACCGCCTGGAAGCATGCGCAGCAAACTGGCGGCTCGGCGCCGCCGGGCTGGCAGGGGTTCGATTTTGGGGGCATGGGCGGCATGGGCGGCGCCGGCGGACGTCCCGGAGCCGCCGGCTTCGACTTCCAGGACCTCGGCGGCGGCGGCGGCGAGGGGTTCAGCTCGTTCTTCGAGATGTTGTTCGGCAGCGCCGGCGCGCGCGCCCGCCAGTCGCCGTTCGGCGGCGCCGCGGGCATGGACTTCGGCCCGCGGCAGGGCGCCGACGCCGAGGCCACCATCCCGTTGACCCTGGCCGAGGCGATTCGCGGCGGCACGCACCAGTTCAGCTACGCCGATCCGGTGGGCGGCGAGCGCAAGAGCGTGTCGGTCAAGATCCCCGAGGGGGTGCGCAGCGGCCAGCGCATCCGGATGGCCGGCCGCGGCTTGGGCGGCAGCGACGGCGGCGAGCGCGGCGACCTCTACCTGCGCATCGAGGTCGCCCCCGACCCGCGGTTCCGCGTCGACGGCAGCGACCTCTACACGCCGCTGGCGGTGACGCCCTGGGAGGCGGCGCTGGGCGCCGAGGCGGAGGTCGAGACGCCGGAGGGGAGCGTGCTGGTCAAGGTGCCGGCCGGCTCCTCCACCGGCCGCAAGATCCGCCTGCGCGGGCGCGGCCTGCCGCGGCCGCGGTCGCAGCGTGAGCGCGGCGACCTCTACGCCGAGATCAAGGTGGTGGTGCCGGAGAGCCTGAGCGACCGTGAGCGCGAGCTGTTCGAGCAGCTGCGCGACGCCTCGGGCTTCCAGGCGCGGCGGGCGAAAGAGAATTGAGAGGAGCGAACATCATGGACATCAACCGATTGACCCAGAGATCGCAGGAGGCGCTGCAGAGCGCGCAGGGGCTGGCGCTGCGCCAGGGCCAGCAGGAGGTGGACGGCGATCACCTGCTGCTGGCGCTGATCGAGCAGCCGGAGGGGCTGGTGCCGCGGCTGCTGGCCCGCCTGGAAGTGCCGGTCGAGGCGCTGCGCGCGGAGCTCGAGGGCGAGCTGGCGCGGCGGCCGAGCGTTTCCGGCCCCGGCGCCGAACCCGGCAAGGTCTACCTCACGCAGCGGCTGCAACAGACGTTCCTGCGCGCCGAGGACGAGGCCAAGCGGCTGCGCGACGAGTACGTCTCGGTCGAACACCTGCTGCTGGCGCTGATCGAGGAGGGCTCGGGAAGCCCGGCCGGGCGCCTGCTGGCGCGCCACGCCGTCACCCGCGACCGTTTCCTCGCCGCGCTCACCGCGGTGCGCGGCAACCAGCGCGTCACCAGCGCCTCGCCGGAGGACGCCTATGAAGCGCTGTCGAAATACGGCACCGAGCTGGTCGGCGAGGCGCGGCGCAACAAGCTCGATCCGGTGATCGGCCGCGACGCCGAGATCCGGCGGGTGATCCGCATCCTGTCGCGCAAGACCAAGAACAACCCGGTGCTGATCGGCGAGCCCGGCGTCGGCAAGACCGCCATCGTCGAGGGCCTCGCCCAGCGCATCGTGCGCGGCGACGTGCCCGAGTGGCTCAAGGACCGCGCCATCTTCTCGCTCGACATGGGCTCGCTGCTGGCCGGCGCCAAGTACCGCGGCGAGTTCGAGGAGCGCCTCAAGGCGGTGCTCAACGAGATCAAGCAGAGCGAAGGGCGGGTGCTGCTGTTCATCGACGAGATCCACACCATCGTCGGCGCCGGCAAGACCGAGGGCTCCCCCGACGCCGGCAACCTGCTCAAGCCGATGCTGGCGCGCGGCGAGCTGCACTGCATCGGCGCCACCACCCTCGACGAGTACCGCAAGCAGATCGAGAAGGACGCGGCGCTCGAGCGGCGCTTCCAGCCGGTGATGGTCGAGCCGCCGACGGTCGAGGACACGGTGTCGATCCTGCGCGGCCTGCGCGAGCGCTTCGAGGTGCATCACGGCGTGCGCATCCAGGACAACGCCCTGGTGGCGGCGGCGGTGCTGTCGAACCGCTACATCACCGACCGCTTCCTGCCCGACAAGGCGATCGACCTGGTGGACGAGGCGTGCGCGATGATCCGCACCGAGATCGATTCGATTCCGCAGGAGCTCGACGAGGCGACGCGGCGGGTGATGCAGCTCGAGATCGAGGAGGCGGCGCTCAAGAAAGAGAAGGACAAGGCCAGCAAGGAGCGGCTGCAGGACCTGCGCCGCGAGCTGGCGGACCTGCGCGAGCAGGCGTCCGCGATGCGCGCGCAGTGGGAGGCCGAGAAGCAGTCCATCCAGCAGGTGCGGGCGCTGCGCGAGCAGATCGAGCGGGTGCGCCAGGAGATCGAGGAGGCCGAGCGCCAGTACGACCTCAACCGCGCCGCCGAGCTGCGCCACGGCCGGCTGCCCGAGCTCGAGCGGCAGCTGCGCGAGCAGGACGCGCGCATCGCCGGCAAACAGAGCAGCGGCCGGCAGCTGCTGCGCGAAGAGGTGACCGAAGAGGAGGTGGCGGAGATCGTGTCGCGCTGGACCGGCATCCCGGTGACCCGCCTGGTCGAGGGCGAGCGCGACAAGCTGCTGCGGCTCGACGAGATCCTGCACCAGCGGGTGATCGGTCAGGACGAGGCGGTGCAGCTGGTGGCCGACGCGGTGATCCGCGCGCGGTCGGGGATCAAGGACCCGCGGCGGCCGATCGGCTCGTTCATCTTCCTGGGGCCGACCGGGGTGGGCAAGACCGAGCTCGCCAAGACCCTCGCCCAATCGCTGTTCGACAGCGAGGAGAACCTGATCCGCATCGACATGAGCGAGTACATGGAGCGGCACACGGTGTCGCGACTGATCGGCGCCCCGCCGGGCTACATCGGCTACGACGAGGGCGGCCAGCTGACCGAGGCGGTGCGGCGCAAGCCGTACTCGGTGATCCTGTTCGACGAGATCGAGAAGGCGCACCACGACGTCTTCAACGTGCTGCTGCAGATCCTCGACGACGGGCGGCTCACCGACTCGCAGGGGCGCACCGTGGACTTCAAGAACACGGTGATCATCATGACCTCCAACATCGGCTCCCAGCACCTGCTCGAAGGGATGACCGACCGCGGCGAGATCTCCGAGGCGGCGCGCGCCGCGGTGCTGCGCGAGCTGCGCGCGCACTTCCGGCCGGAGTTCCTGAACCGCGTGGACGACATCGTCCTGTTCAAGACCCTGACGCTGCCCGAGATCGAGCGCATCGTCGACCTGCAAACCGAGGACCTCAAGCGGCGCCTGGCCGGCCGCGGCGTGCAGCTCGAGCTGGCGGAGCCGGCGCGGCAGCTGGTGGCGCGGCAGGGGTTCGACCCGGTGTACGGCGCGCGGCCGCTGAAGCGCTTCCTGCAGCACCAGCTCGAGTCGCGCATCGGGCGCGCGCTGATCGCCGGCGAGGTGCACGACGGCGCGCGGCTCACCGTCGACGTCAAGGACGGCGCCCTGGCGGTGGAGATCCGCAACCCGGCGCCGGCCGTCGCGGCGGCACCGGCGGCGTGAGCCGGGAGGTCACTTGACGACCAGCGACGAGACACCGATCGAGGCCGCGGGCCGCGACACTCCGGCCACGGCCCCGGACGCGGCGGGGCGCGGCACCGCCGGACCGGCGCCATCGCCGGCGCCGCCGCCGCGCTTCGTGGTGGCGATCTCGCTGCGGCTGCGGCGGGCGCTGCGGGCGGCGGCGGACGCGGTGGTGCCGGCGCCGGTGGCGATGTTCGAGCAGATCGGCGCTTTCATGCAGACCCACATGCTGCGGGCGGCGGCGCGGCTGCGGCTCGCCGACCTGCTGGCGGCGGGGCCGGCGAGCGCCGCGGAGCTGGCGGCGCGGGCGGGGGTCGAGGCCGAGAGCCTGCGGCGGTTGCTGCGCGGGCTGGCGACGCTGGGAGTGTTCGCCCGCGGGCGGGACGGGCGCTTCCGCAACAACCGCGCCTCGCGGACGCTGCTCGCGGCGGCGCCAGCGGCGCAGATATCGCTGCGCGACTGCGCGCTCTATTTCGGCTCCGAGGCCCAGCTGCGCGCCTGGGACCAGCTGGAGCAGACGCTCGCCGGTGGCGAGAGCGGCTTCGAGCGCGCCCACGGCATGACCACCTGGGAGTGGTTCGAGCGCCATCCCGAGGAGAGCGAGGCGTTCGCCGGCACGATGGTGGCCATGACCCGGCTGTTCGCGCCCGGGATCGCCACCGCCTACCCGTTCGGCGAGGTGCGGCGGCTCTGCGACGTGGGCGGCGGCCACGGCGACCTGCTCGCCGAGATCCTGCTGCGCCACCCGCATCTGGCGGCGGTGCTGCTGGACGCCGGCAGCGTGCTGGCCACGGCGCGGCCCTTCCTGGCCGCCAGGGGCGTGCTGCCGCGGATCGAGCTGCTGGCCGGCAGCTTCTTCGAGGCGGTGCCCGCCGGCTGCGACGCCTACCTGCTCAAGAACGTCCTTCACGATTGGGACGACGAGCGGGCGGCGCGCGTCCTGGACAACTGCCGCCGGGTGATGCAGGCCGGCCATCGCCTCCTGGTGGTCGAGACCGTCGTCGAGGAGGACACCACCCGCGAGATCGGGCCGATCTCCGACCTGCAAATGATGGTCAACTGCTGCGGTGGCCGCGAGCGCGGGCGTGCCGAGTACGCCCGGCTCTTCGACCGCACGGGGTTCCGCCTGCGCCGGGTGGTGCCGGCGCCCGGACCGATGAGCGTCGTCGAAGGGTTGGCGGTGTAGCCGAACCACGCCGTTGCCAAGCAGCCCGGCCGCAACCAAAGGCTTAGCCCAACCTCCGCAGTTCGCCGAAAGCCGATCGGCGCGGTATCCGTCATAGTCTGCCCTTCTACTGCGCGAACAGCCAGCCGGCGGCGATGGCCGCGGCGGTGAAGATCGCCGTCTGCACCTTCACCTACAGCTCGAGATAGGAAGCGACAGCAGCCCTCGAGATCAGCGGCGGGCGGATGTTCTTGCGCCTCCCCGAGCTCGCCGTGCGAACAACTATCCAACCCAGTCGCAAAGCAGAACATAATAATATGAGTGTTTAGGTTCTATAAATATCAATAGAGCCAAGCACCTATTTATTGTGCCTTGCCTGGGACGCGGCACCCCTCACTCCCGGTGAGCCATGCGCCAGCCGTACGATGGCTCGATGTGCGAGCACCTCGCTACAATGATGGCGTGCCGTCACGGGTGCTGGAGGTGGGGGGGCCACCGTACTTCCTGAGCCATCGTTCGAGCCCATCACGCAGGGGGTTATGGACTACGAAGACCTGGTAATTCAGCTCAGAGGCGGAGCCGCCGGTGGCTACACGGTGCAAGTGGCCCGCTCGCCCGCCGGGGAGACTGAAGCGGAGCCGATCTCCGTTCCGATGTCCGCGGAGGAGATAGACCAGCTCGCCGCAGCATTTGGCCGGTCGGCCCGCGATCTCAGCCGCCGCCAGCAAACCGAGATCTCGGTCAGTTCTCTCGCTGATTTGGGTGACCGGCTGTTCCACGCCCTCCTTCCGGAGTCGGTTAGGAACCGCTATCACGAGTCCCTCGGGCGCATTGCGAATCGCGGCGACTGCGGCCTGCGGCTTCGGGTCCAAATGGGGCTAGCCACTCCGGCCATGGCTCAGCTCCACGCCATACCCTGGGAATACCTTCATTCTGGCACTGATGGGCACTTCCTGGCGCTCAGCCGGCAGACTTCCATCGTGCGCTATCTCGACCTGGGTATGCCCAGTGATCGGCCACCCGGTTCTCCGCCGCTTTCAATCCTCGCCCTGGCAGGCGAAGACTCGTCGCTCGACCTTGCGCAAGAGCGCTTGGCGATCGAGCAAGCGTGGAACGGACAAAGCGAAGTCCGCCTTGATTTCCTCTCCCCAGTGACTCTCGATTCCCTGCGCGAGGAGTTGCTTGCGCGGGATTATCACGTGCTCCACTTCATGGGGCACGGCGGCTTCGCTCCTGAAGCCGGCGAGGGATCACTTGCATTCCGCGGCAAGGACGGGCAGCGTGTCTTGGTGACCGGCCCGCAGCTTGCCGAGCAGGTACGGAACGTCACCGCTTTGCGGCTTGTTGTGCTCAACGCCTGCTGGACCGCGCCAGCT
>DATGHG010000367.1:0-10627 GCA_035308185.1 Thermoanaerobaculia bacterium
GGCATGGATGCTCCCGATCTGCAGCGCCTGGCGGTGCAGCCAGGTGGCGACGCGCGAGTCTCCTACCATCCCCGGAGCGGCTGGTCGCTGCTGGTGCGCTGCCGGGCGGCGGCCACCGGCAAGCTCCTCGCCGGCGTCACCGCGCAGCTGGTGGACGCTCCGGGTTACGGTCAGCCACCGCGGCAGATCGCCCAGGGGGAGTCCGGCGCCGACGGCCTCGTCCTGATCTCCGGCATCGGTTCGGCCGCGGCGTCGCTCAACGTCTCGCGCTCCGGCTTGCTGCCGGTGGAGGTGCCGGGGCTCGTCGCGCCGGCGGGCAGGTTCGCGGTCAGCCAGCTGACCCTGGCCGCGGGCGGCCGGCTGCGCGTCACGGTCTCGCTCCACGGGCGCCTGCTCAACGCTGCGAAGTGTGCGCTGGCGATCGCATCACCCAATCACTTCGACCCGCTGCACGCCTACCTCGCCAAGTGGGAGTCGGCGACCGACGTCCATGGTGTTTGCCGTTCGGTGGCCCTGCCCGAGGGAGCGTATCGCCTGGCGGTGCGGCCCCCCGATGGTGGATCGGATGCTTACCGCTCGGTCAGGATCGTCGAAGGCGCCGAAACGGAGGAAGACGTCGCCCTTGCTCCCGCCCGCTTGAGCGGCGTCGTGCGGCGCGGCGGCAAGCCGGCTCCGGGCTACACGGTGAGAGCGATGGCGTCCCCGGACGGGGAGTCGTCGGCGGACATCGGCACCGCTGCCGAGGCGGCGGCCGACTCGGAAGGCGCCTACGAGATGACCCTGTGGACCGCCGGCAAGTACTCGCTCTGGCTGGAGGCGCCGAGCAAGACGGGTTTCGGCGTCCACGGCACGGTAGAGGTACGGGAGGACGACGACAAGAAGCAGGACTTCGATCTGGATGCGAGCTCGTTGCGCGGCCAGGTCGTCGACCAGAACGGCTCGCCGCTCGCCAGCGCCATGGTCCTGCTGCTCTGGCAGAGAACCAGCCCCAGCTCGGCAATCACCGATGCGCAGGGACAGTTCGAGATCGATCTGCAAGGCACCGGCTCGGGTACGGTCACCGCCCGGAAGTCGGGGTACGGGAAAAGCAATCCGGTGCCCGTTCAGCTGGACGACGAGGACAGCGGCCTGCCGCCCCTGACCCTGGTGCTGACCAGGCAGTCCACGGTGAAGGGGACCGTCGTTTCGGCGGCCGGCGCGCCGGTCGCCCGGGCGCTGGTGGTGAGCGCCGCCCCAGGGGCGCGCGACACCGCCGGATACACCCGCGCGGACGACGGCGGCAACTTCGAGGTGGCGGTGCCCGCAGGGGCCGCCCGTCTCTTCCTGTCGGGGCCGGGTTGCCCGATGTTTGCGGTCGATCTCCAGCCGCAGGATGCGGATGCGCCGCCGACGGCCGTGGCATCGTCCGGCGGCGGCAATCCCGGCGATCCCGGGAACCCCGGCGATCCCGGCGATCCCGGCACGGCCGGTGGCGCCGGGGATGCCGGCGGTTCCGCTGCCGGGGGCGCCGCGGGCCAGGTCTGGCAGTGCCCCGGTGAGGCCGGAGCGATCGCCGTCACCTTTACCGACGAGAGTGGCAAGCCGGCGGCACCCTTGGTTACGGTCTTCTTCCTGCGCCGCGACGGTATGGTGGTGCCATCCCTCTTCCTGCTCCAACACCTGGCCCTGCTGGGTCTGCCGAGCCGGGTGGATTCCTCTGGCCAGTTGCTGCTCGGCGGCCTGTCGCCGGGCCAGTACGACCTCGTGCTGAGCGGAATGCCGCCAGATGGAGCCGCCGCGGGCTCGGTTGCGGTCGGGCCGGGAGGCACCAGCACGCTCAAGCTGATGCTGCCGGCGCGTTACCTGCGCCGGCAATGACGCGGCTGAGCGACCGCCATGGCCCGAGGCTGGGAGAGCAAATCCGTTGAGTCGCAGCAGGTCGGCGGCACCAGCGCCGCCGACCAGGGCGAGGGCCTGACCGCCACGGAGCGCCGGCATCGCCAGCGCCTCCGCGACCGCGAGCTGTCGCGCCAGGTCGTCATCAAGGAGCTTGCCACCACCACCTCCGCCGTCCGCCGCGCCGCCCTGGAGCAGGCCCTTGCCTTCCTCGACGAGGAGATCGAGAGGCTCAGCGCTTCGGGCGGCCCTTGGGCCGGTGCGATAAGCTGAGGCGCCCGCAGAGGGAGCCTTGGCCTTTGGCGGCCGCTGTCATTTTCGAGAGGTGGGCCGATGCCAGTCGACGAGGTGAGGATCGAGCTCATCGACGACGAGACGGTGCGCCACCTTCGCGCTCTTTCAGGCGCCGAGCGGCTGCGCATCGCGTGCGGGATGTTTGCGGCGGCCAGGCGCATGCTGCGGAGCCACCTCGCCGCGACCCACGCGGACTGGGACGAGAGCCAATTGCGGGACGAGGTGGCGCGGAGGCTTTCTGGAGCAGGATGATCTCCTCCGCTTCGCGGTGCGCGTCTTCGAGCAGCTGGACCTCCGCTACCTCGTGACCGGATCGCTTGCCTGATCGTGCTTGCCGACAATGCCTTCAACCGGAGCCGCCTCGCCCGGGCCCGGACCGTCCATCCCGCCGCCGACTACACCGCATGCTTCTCCTCGCCCGAGGACGTGATCCTGATGAAGCTGGACTTCCATCGCAGGGGCGGTTCGGACAAGCACCTGCGCGACATCGCCTCGGTGCTCAGGGTCAGCAGCGATCAGGTGGATCGCGCCTACGTCGATTCATGGGCCGACCGCCTCGGGTTGAGCGAGACCTGGCATGCGCTCCTGGCGCGGATCGGTTAGAGCCGGCCCCACTGCGGACGGTCCGGTAGGTCGCCGGTATGCTGCCTACTTCGGTTTCGCGTCGCCGGCCCGCGCCAGCGGCTGCTGCTTGACGCGCCAGTCCTGCAGGCTGAGGTGGTCGCCGGTGTCGGTTTCCACCAGGATCTCCTTGCCGTCGAGGCGGACCATGAAGGTCTGCCAGCGATGGATGTGATCCGGTTGGGTCTCGTAGAAGTTGACCGACCAGTAGCGCTTGCCCTCGATGGTTTCTGGATCTTCCGGCAGCACCATGGTGGTGGCGTGCGCAGCGCCTCGCGATCGCTTGGCAATGGCGTCCGCCCAGGCCCTGGTCTCGGGAAGGTCCCAGACGATCGCTTCCGCCCGCTCGCCGGTGATCGGCGCCGGCTGCGGCACCGGCGCCGCGGTTACAGGCCGGTTCGGCAGACTCTTGGCAGGCTCGCCCTGGGCGACGACCGCCTTGGCAGGAGGGGGGGCGGCCCGGGCTATCGCAGCAGGAACCGCCGGGGCGGCAGGGGCGGCAGCGGCAGCCTGAGCGGCCGGCTTGCCGGCGCCGCCGCACGCGAGCAGCAACGCCGGCACGATGGCGATGACGAGCGGCGACCGGGTCCTGAGCATGGATCGCTCCTCTCGCTGCCTTCAAATCCGGATGCGCAGGGTGCCCAGCAGCTCGTTCTCGGCCAGGGTCAGGCCGGGGGTGACGAAGGTGCGGTTGTAGGAGTACTCGACCGTCAGGTCGACGTCGGACCAGAGGCCGAAGCGGATGCCGCCGTCGAGCTTCTCCCAATCCCAGGCGAGGCTGGGCTCGGGGGTCGGGGTCAGATTGTAGAAGCGGTTGTAGAGCCGCGACCAGCGCACCGCCGGCGCGAGATAAGAGAAGAGCTGCCGCCCGCCGGCGGCCCAGGCCAGCGGCAGATCGATCTTCCAGGCGGCCTCGGCCTCGACGCCGGTGCGGCCCAGGCCGGCCACCAGCTGGTCCACGACCTCTCCGAACAGCGACAGGCCGCCGGCGTGCAGGAACCGCAGGTCGGCCCCGATCTCCTGCTTGCCGTTGCCCCGGGCCGCCAGGATCGGCGTCCCCTGCGGCGCGAACGCCGCGAGGTCGGCGCCGAGCGGGCTGCCGGGCAGATCGGCGTCGCTCGCAAGCCGGCGGCGGCGCCCCCAGGCCATCAGCTCGAAGGTCCCGGCGCCGCCGGGATCGCCGGCGCGCCAGCCCAGGTAGGCGGCGACCTCGGGATGGGAGAAGTCCAGGCGCTCGACGTGGCTGTCATAGAGGATCGGCAAGCCGCTGTTGAGCTTGGCGCCGCCGCCTGGCGCCAGGAGATCGGGGGTGTCGCCGGCCAGGGCGTTGGTGTCGCGGATGAACAGCGGGTTGCCCTGGGTGACCGCCACCTTGGCGAAGGCATGGCGCCCGAGGTCGGCGCCGACCTCGAGGCCGGCGTCCTCGAACAGGTTGAACGCCGTCCCCACCAGGCCGTAGCTCTGCAGATGGCGGTCCTCCTGCCGCTCGGGGCGCGCGAACTTGCCGAGCTTGACGTAGGCGCCCGGCCGCTCCGGCACCACCGCCGCGGCAGTCTCCCGGCCGTAGCGCAGCCACAGCTCGGCGAGATCGTAAGGGTGATCGGTGGAGGTGGGGTTGCGGTAGTAGAGGCTCACGCCGTTGAAGCGCAGGTGGGCGCGCCAGAGCGGCGCGGGCTCGTAGTCCGCCAGCAGCGAGACGTTGGAGATCTCGCCGTGCGACCCCGGGTCCACCGTCTCCTGAACCGGCACGCCCGGCGGGTAAGAGGCGACCACCGCGTCGTCGCTGTGCCGGAAGTTGGCGTCGAGCTCGAGGCCGAGCCGGAAGACCCGATGCGGCGCGGGCGGGGACGGCGAGTCTGCCCCGGCAGGTGCCGGGCCGGCCTGCACCGCGGTCGCCGCTGGCTGGTTCGCCTCCAGGCCCGCCGCCACGCCATCGGCCCCCTCTCCGGGCGGTCCGGAGGCTGCCGTCACCGCCTCGCCGAGCGCCGGTCCGGCTGTCGCCAGGCACCCCAGGCCGAAGCCCAAGAGCACGAGAAGCGTCTCGACGATGCCCCGGTATCTCTGCCGGCGCCAACCAGCCGCCCCCATCATCCCGCAACCCTCCTCGCCGGATCGGCACGAGTTCTATGCAGCCTGGTGTCGCCGAGCCGATCTGGCCACCGGCGAGAGGTGACTCGCAGCGTACGTCCCCCCCGTAAGGGCCGGTGGTTCAATGCCACCGCCGCGGAGGAGGCGCCGGGGGCAAACGGTCGCGATCACAGGGGTGGGCGCGCGGCGGGCGTGGCGGTCCGGCAAGGGACGGTTCAAGCCACCCGTCGGACACCGCCGATCACTGCTGCGGCGGCGGTGCCGGGGCCGAGCCGTCGCCCGTCTTGTTCAGGTCCTGGCGCTCCTGCTCGAGCTTGTTGACGGCGTCGATCTTCTCCTGCTCGGTGCCTTCCATGTTCTGGATGTCGGCGGCCTTCTTGTCTAGCTCGCGCGCTTTCTCCTCCATCGCTTTGGTGCGCTCTGCCTCGCTCTGATAGGCGGCGCCCTGGGCGGCGTCACCTCCCGACGCCGGCGCCACGGCCGCCTGGCGGCGGCAGCCGGCGAGCGCCGCGCCGGCGAGGACCGGCAGCAGCAGCGACAGCAGCACGACGATCGACGCCCGACCCCGGCGCGCCTCGATGGGCCCCATGCAACACCTCCTCTTTGGCTGATCCGAACCTGCAAAAGTCGTGCGTGGAGGATAGCACCCCTTGCGGCTTAGCCCCGCCGGCGGGCGCCGGGTAGTGGAGTACCAAGGCCCCGCGATCCGGCGCTGGTTCGGGCGGCTCGGGCGGCCGGGCCGTTTCCGGCGCCGGGCCCAGGGCCTGATTTCGTTCTAAAATCACCGCCGCCGCCGCATGATCGACCTCGCCCGCGTCCCCCACGAGCTTTTCGCGCCGATCCTGGCCGGCAATCTCCGGCAGGTGGCGCCGTCGCGCAAGCTGGTGAGCCACTTCCTGGAGGCGGTCCGGCTGCGGCTGGCGGCCGACGCCTGCTGGCTGACGCGCGGCGGCCAGGGCGAGCGGCTGCTGCCCGGCGGCCGCCTCGTCACCGGCGATCCGGCGCTGTGCGACGAGGCGCTCGCCGGCCGCTTCCTGCGCCGCGAGCATCCGGCGATCCCGGCCGGCGTCGTGCTGGCGTCGGTCCTGGTGCACGGGCGGCTGGTGGCGGTGGTGGGCGCGGCCAGCCGGCGCGGCACGATCGAGCCCGCGGCGCGGCGGGCCCTCGAGCGATTGTGCGGCGTGCTGGCGGAGGAGCTGGACCGCCGCGACGAGGAGCGCATGACGCGGGTGCTCGACCGCATCCGCGAGAAGGTGGCGTCCGAGCTGCGGCCGCGCGACCTTGCCTACCAGATCCTCGACGGGCTGCACCAGCTGGTCGACTACGACCACTCCTCGGCCTTCCTGGCCTACGACCGCGACAGCGGCGCCTTCCGCATCGAAGCCGAGAAGATCGTCTGGACCAAGGCCAAGAGCCCCTTCGTCGGCCGCGAGATCCGGGTGTCGCCGGAGCGGATCGCACGCATCTGCCGGGCGATCGACGTCCGCTCGATGCCCGGAGCGGCGAGCGCGGGACCGTCGCTCGATGGGGAGGAGGCCGCCCTGCCGGTCCCGCCCGCGGCGCTCGCCGGCGACGGCGGGGTCTTCGCCGAGCTGCTCGACTACCAGCGCGAGGCCGGCATGCCGCCGGTCACCAGCCTGCTGTCGGCGCCGCTGTTCTACGGCGAGGAGTTCCTGGGCATCCTCAAGATGGCGGCCTGGCAGCGCCCGCCGTTCGGGGGGCGCGACGTCGAGGTGGTCGAACGCTTCCTGCCCGCCGCCGCGGTGTCGATGCGCAACGCCCAGGTGAACCGGTCGCTCGAGATGCAGGCGGTCGAGGCCGAGGTCAAGGCCTCCCTGGTGACGCTCTCCCATGCCGTCGCCCACGACGTCAACAACGCCGTCGGCAGCATCCTGCCGCTCGCCCAGCAGATGCGCTTCGACCTGCGCCATGGGCCGCTGGAGCGCGAGACCCTGGACCGCGACCTCGGCGTGATCATCGACAACGCCCGCCTCTGCCAGCGGATCTTCTCCAACATGCTGCGGGTGGCGGGATCGGGGCGCGCCAGCGAAGGGCCGGTGGACGCGGCGCAGGTGGTCGCGGAGACCATGCCGTTCCTGCTGGCGCTGGCCGCCCGCCGCGGCATCGAGATCGCGCTCGACCTCGCGCCCGACCTCCCGCCGGTGCGCTGCCGCCGCCAGGACCTGCAGCACATCGTGCTCAACCTGGTGCGCAACTCGCTCGACGCGCTCGCCCCCGGGCGCCCGGAGGATGCGCGCGGCGAGAGGGGCGGGCGTGGCGGAAGCGGCGATCTGGTCGCGGCTCCGGTCGTCGCCAATCGCGACACTCCCGGCAGGTCGGTGCAGATCGCGGTGCGGCGCGCGGAGGGCGCCGCCGGCGGCGGCGTCGAGATGTCGATCGTCGACGACGGCCCCGGTATCCCGGCCGAGCTGCTGTCGAAGGTGCAGGAGCCCTTCTTCTCGACCCGCCCCGGCGGTACCGGCCTGGGACTCGCCATCTGCCGGGCGCTCGCCTGGCAGAACGGCGGCAGCCTCACCATCGAGAGCCCGGCAACAGTGCAGCCGGCGCAGCCCTGCGGCACGCGGGTCCTCCTGCGGCTGGACGCGGAGCCGCGGGTGCGGGGGCCGCTGTGAGCGGAGTGAAGGGCTTCGCGCGATGAACGGCCGGGAGCGGATCCTGGTCGTCGACGACGACCCCGGCATGCGGCGCGCCCTGCACCGCATCCTGGCGCCGGCCTACGAGGTCGAGACGGCGGCGGGGGAGCAGGCGGCGCGGGCGCGGCTGGGGCTCGACGCGCCCGGCCGCGCCGGATCTCCACGCGGCGCCGGCGTTGCCGGCCCGGGCGGCGCCGACGGCGGCGGCCACGGCGGCCACGGCGGCCATGGCGGCGAAATCGAGTTCGCGCTGGCGCTCATCGACGTGCGGCTCGCCGATGGCGACGGCTATCACCTCTGCCAGGCGATCCGCGAGCGGCGGCCGCAGACCGACATCATCCTGATCACCGGCTCGCTCTCGGAGCCCGACGATAAGCTCTACCGCT
Organism: Thermoanaerobaculia bacterium; assembly: GCA_035308185.1. Lineage (GTDB taxonomy): Bacteria > Acidobacteriota > Thermoanaerobaculia > Multivoradales > UBA5704 > JASLEW01. The sequence continues at coordinate 7,919 of DATGHG010000367.1, forward strand.
CGCTCGAGCAGGGCGCCTTCTATTTCCTGTTCAAGCCCTTCGACCGCCGCGTGCTGCTGGCGCTGGTCGAGCGCTGCCTGCGGTTGCAGGCCGAGCGCGCCGCCAAGGAGCGCTTCGCCTCGACCCTGGCCGCCGACCTCGAACGGGCGCGCCGCTTCCAGCGCAGCCTGCTGCCGCGTGGCGCGATCGCCGCCGGCGGCTGGCGGCTAGAAGGGCGCCTGCGCTCGTGCGACGCGCTCGGCGGCGACCTGTACCAGGCGCAGGTCCTGCCGGAGGGCGTGGTGTTTGCGGTCAGCGACGTCGTCGGCCACGGCGTCGCCGCCGCGATGTACGCCGGGATGCTGCGCTCGACGCTCGACGCGGCCCGCCGCCGCAGCCCCGAGCCGGCGGAGCTGATCGGCGAGCTGCTCGACGGCATCGATTTCTTCGACGCCGCCAAATACGCCACCCTGTTCTACGGCCTGCTGCTGCCCGACGGCGGCCTGCGCTACGTCAACGCCGGCCATCCGCCGGCGCTCTGGCAGCACGACGGCAGGATCGACCGGCTGCCGGCGACCGGCTTTTTCCTGAGCACGGTGTTCCGCGACCGCCCCCACGCTCCCGGCGCCATCGCCATGGCCGCCGGCGACCGCCTGCTGGTCTACACCGATGGCGCCTCCGAAGCCTGCGGCCCGGCCGGCGAGGAGCTCGGCACGGAGGGCCTGGCGGCGGAGCTCGCCGCCTGCCGGGGCCGGCTCCTCGCCGATACCCTCGACGCCCTGCTCGAGCGCGTCCTCGGCCACTGCGACGGCCGTCCGCTCGACGACGACGTCACCCTGCTGCTGATCGAGCGCACCGGCGCCTGAACCAGCTTCCGTACCGTTCGCGATACCATCTCGTCATGACCGCCGCCGAGACCACCGCCGCTCTGGGCCGGGACCTCCGGCAGATCAAGATCCTGGCCGACCTCGACGAGGCGGCGCTGGGGTGGCTGGCGGAGCAGGTGGTGGAGCAGTGGTTCGAGCCGGGGGAGGCGGTGACGGTCGAGGGGAGCCCGGCCGACCGCATGCTGATGCTGCTCGACGGGGAGCTGCGGCTGCGCCGCGAGAAGGGGCCTTCCGACGGCTGGATCAACACCATCCAGCCGGGTGAGATCAGCGGCATGCTGCCGTTCTCGCGCATGACCACCTTCCCGATCACCGTGCGGGCGGCGAGCCGGTCGCGGATCGCCTGGCTGGCGGCGGCCAAGTTCCCCGAGATGCTGCGGCGGATCCCGGCGCTCGCGCCGCGGCTGGTGGGGGTGCTGACCGACCGGGTGCGCGACGCCACGCGCCTCGATCAGCAGCGCGAGAAGCTGGCGGCGCTCGGCAAGCTCTCGGCCGGCCTGGCGCACGAGCTCAACAACCCGGCGGCGGCGGTGCAGCGCTCGGCGAGCGAGCTGCGCGAGCGCATGGTGGCGATGCGCGGCCTGGCGGGGCGGCTGGTGGAGTGCGGCCTGACCCCGGAAGCGATGCACGCCGCGCTGGGCCTTTACCGCCAGACCGTCGAGCGCAGCCGGGAGTCCGGCGCCGAGCTCGACCCGATGGCGCTGAGCGACCGCGAGGACGCGCTCGACGCCTGGCTCGGGGCGCACCGGATCGAGCACGCCGCGGTGCTCGCCGGCACCCTGGCGCAGTTCGGCGTGCAGCCGGCGGAGCTCGACGGGCTGGCGGCGGCGGCGCCCGGCGCCTTCCTGCCCTGCCTGGTGAGCTGGATCGAGGGTGGGCTGGCGGCCGAGGGGCTGCTGTCCGAGATCGCCAGCGCCGCCCATCGCATCTCCGAGCTGGTGGCGGCGGTCAAGTCCTACTCGCACATGGACGCCGGCGACGGGCGCTCGACGGTCGACGTGCGGCGCGAGCTCGAGAGCACGCTCACCATCCTGGCGCACAAGCTGCGCAAGAAGGGGATCCAGGTCACCCGCGACTTCCAGCCCGACCTGCCGCCGATCGAGGTGTTTCCCGGCGAGATCAACCAGGTGTGGACGAACCTGCTCGACAACGCCATCGACGCGGTCGCGCCCGGCGGCCGCATCGAGGTGCGGGCGGTGCGCGAGAGCGACCTGCTGCGCGTCGACATCCGCGACGACGGCCCGGGCATCCCGCCCGAGATCAAGGCCCGCATCTGGGAGCCCTTCTTCACCACCAAGCCGGTCGGCGAAGGCACCGGCCTGGGCCTCGAGGTGGTCCAGCGCATCATCGTCCGCCGCCACGGCGGCACCCTCTCGGTCGCCTCCGTCCCCGGCGACACCTGCTTCACCGTCCGCCTGCCGCTCAACGCGGCGCCGGCGCCCGCGGATCTCGGCGCGGCGCCGGCCCGGAACGCTCCCCCGTCGCCGCCGGCCGCGCCGGGGTGAGCGCGGCGCCGGCGGGAGGTCGCACCTCTCTCGGCGCATCCATTTTGCAGATGGCGGATTGTTTGCTAGCTTGATCTCCTTCACGCTCTAACGACAGGAGCTCGTCATGGCGACGCCGACGCTCGGCCAGCTGGGACCTCTGACGCTGCTGTGCCTGCAACTCGGCTGGGGGGCGCCGGCGGCGGCGGCCCAGACCGCGCCGGCGACCGTGGCGCCCGGCGCGGGCGCGGGCTCGTCCGCACCGGCCGCCACGACGGCACCGCACGACGCGGCCACGCCCGCCGCCGCGGTGGCGACGACGACGGCGGCGCCGGCGACGGCGGCCACGGCCGGCACGC
>DATGHG010000368.1:0-36972 GCA_035308185.1 Thermoanaerobaculia bacterium
GAATGCACACCAGCGGGACGCCCGCGTGCGACCGCCACTCCCAGCCGAGGTAGTCGGGAAGGCCCATGCAGCCGGTGGGGTTGCCGGCCATCGCATGGATGCCGCCGTAAGCGGCACAGGTGCCGGCGGCGACGACCGCCCAGGCCCTGGGCGCCAGGCGATCGATCCACTCGCAGGTCGGGATCGGCTGGCCGGTCGCCGGATCGGTGCCGAACGCCGCCCAGCAGCCTGCTTGCTGGTTGCTTTCGTCGGGGATCGATCCCTCCACCACCAGGATGAACGGCCCCAGCTCGCCAGCCGCACCACGATAGAACGCGGCGAGGAAGTCGTCGCCGACCGCCGTCGCCAGCAGCGGGTTGTAGAGCTTGATCTTCGGCGCCCACGGGATCGCCCCGCGCACCAGGTCCTCGATGCTGGGCTGGGTCGCGGCGGTCATGGCGATGGTGTCGCCGTCGCAGCTCAGCCCGGCGTTGATCCAGAGCACCGCGATCTCGTCGGCAGGGGCGGCCATCAGGCGTCCCCCGCCGGCGGCTCCGGCAAGGCCGCGACGGCGAGCGCTCGCAGCGGCTCGCCCGCCACCGCCCGCAGCTCGCCGCCGCCGCGCCGCCCGGGGCGCCGGTCGCGCAGCACCAGCACCGCGCCCAGCAGCGCTCCCCGCGCGTCCGTCACCGGCGCGGCGCTGCTCGCCACCGGGATCGCGGCTCCCTGCCGGTCGATCAGCAGCGCGTCGCGTGTGGACGGCTCCGGCGGGCACCCCTGCAGCACCGGGGCGGCCGGCGATTCCACCTCCTGCCGGGTGGCTTCGTCGACGAGGCGGATGACCTCCTGCATCGGCCGGCCGGCGGCCTCGCCCAGCGTCCAGCCGGTGATCGCCTCCGCCGCGGCGTTCAGGAAGCTCACCTGGCCCAGGGGATCGATGGCGATCACGCCGTCGGCGATCTCCGCCAGCATCGCGGCGTGGACCGCGCCCCGGTCCTTCGCCGACTGCTCGGCCCTGGCCCGGCTCACCGCCGAGGCGATCGCGATCCGCAGGTCCTTTTCCTGAAAGGGCTTGAGGACATAGCCGAAGGACACTCCGCGCATCGCCCGGTCGAGCGTCGAGGGATCCGAGTGCGCCGTCAGGTACACCACCGGCACGTCGAAGCGCTCGCGGATCAGCGCCGCGGCCTCGATGCCGTCGAGCGCGCCCTTGAGCCGGATGTCCATCAGGACGAGGTCGGGCTGGGTCTCCGCCATCGCCCGCAGCGCCTGCTCGCCGGTGTCGGCAACCGCGACCACCTCGATCTTGAGCCGCCCCAGGCGATCGCGGATCTCCTCGGCGACCAGCGCCTCGTCCTCGACCACCAGCAGGCGGAGGCGGGCGGTGGGGTCGCCGGCAGGGGCGGCCGGATCCTGGTGGCGCAGATACCAGCGGCTGGCTTCGGTGCGGTTGGAGACCGCCAGGCGCTGGTAGACGTTCTGCAGGTGGAACTTGACCGTGTTCTCGCTGACGTGCAGCCTTTCCGCGACCTGCCGGTTGCTCAGCCCCTGCGCGACCAGGGCGAGCACCTCGGCGCCACGCTCCGACAGGGGATCGGGCACACTCGCCAGGGCGCTGCCGTCCAGCCAGCGGCGGGCGGCGGCGGGGAAGACGAGCTTTCCGGCCATCACCTGCCGCACCCCCTGGACCGTCTCCTCCGGCGGATCGGACTTGAGCAGCAGGCCGTCGGCGCCGGCGCGGATGGCGGCATGGATGGTCTGCCCGTCCCCGAACGCCGTGAGCACCACGACCTTGGTCTCGGGACTGCTGCGGCGGATGTGATGCAGACAGGTCAACCCGTCCATGACCGGCATCTTGACGTCGACCACCGCCACCTCGGGGCGAAACCGCTCCACCGCTTCGCACAGGCGCTGGCCGTCCCGGGCGGTCGCGACCACCCGCAGGTCGGCCTCGGCCTCGAACAGGCTCTTCAGCCCCGCCAGCACCACGGCATGGTCGTCGCCGAGGACGATCCGAACCAGGCCGGCCGGCTCGGTGTCTCCGGCGTTGCCGGCGTGGCCGGTGCCTTTGGCGTGGGCGGTCCTCTCAGCCATCGAGCGGCACCCTGGCGATGACGCGGGTCCCCTTGCCGGGAGCGCTGTCGATCCGCAGGGCGCCGCCGACCAGCGCCACCCGGTCGCGCATGCCGCGGAGCCCGATGTGCTCCTGCCGCTCGGTGGCTCGCTCCCCGGTCAGGGGCGGCGGCGTGAAGCCCCGGCCCTCGTCGCTCACCTCGAGGACGATGAACGCGCCCTCGCGGTCCAGACGCACCAGGTGGCGGTCGGTCCGCGAGTGGCGGTAGGCGTTGGCCAGCGCCTCCTGGCAGGTCCGGTAGAGCGTGATCTTGACCGCCGCCGGAACGTCGCGCGGGCGATCCACCAGGCGCAGCTCGACGCGGTTGCCGGTGGCGGCCTCGAACTGCACGATCTGGCTCTCGATCAGCTCCGCCACCTCCTGCTGCAGGAAGTCGGCGGCGCCGAAGGCGGTGAGGAAGCCGCGGGTCTCGCGCAGCGCGCCCGCCAGCGCCCCGGCGACCTGCTGCAGGTGGCGGTCCCATTCCTGATCGGAGATCGGCTGCCCGCTCCGCCGGCGCCGCTGCATCAGGGCCACCTGGGAGGAGGCGGCAAAGAGCTGCTGGACGGGGCCGTCGTGGAGGTCCAGGACGATGCGGCGCAGCTCTTCCTCGGTGACGGCCAGGAGGCGCCGCGCGGCCTGCTGCCGCGATGAATGCTTTGGGGAGCGCGGGGGCGTCGCCGAGGTTTTGAGAAGCGCCATAGGCTCGTGGAAGGCACGTCGCCGGAGGGCCGCGTGGTCAGCATAGCATCGAAGCCTGCAAGCCGGCGCGCGATTCATATCGTGATACGATTCTATTGAGCGGCGCGCCGATCTGTACTAGAGTCGGGCGCAACCGCAGCAGACCGTTCACGACCTCTCGAGTTCGAGTGGAGAACTTATGGCCGATGCATCTTTCTTCGACCGCCGGAGAACCGTTGCGCCGCCGGGCTTCAACCGCTGGCTCGTCCCCCCGGCCGCCCTGGCCATCCACCTGTCGATCGGTCAGGCCTACGCCTTCAGCGTCTTCAACCTGCCGCTGTCGAAGCTGATCGGCATCAAGGACTCCGTGCCCGGAGACTGGAAGCTCAGCACCCTCGGCTGGGTGTTCAGCGTCGCCATCGTGTTCCTCGGCCTTTCCGCCGCCGTCTTCGGCCGCTGGGTGGAGCGGGTCGGCCCACGCCTGGCGATGTTCGCCGCCGCCTGCTGCTTCAGCGGCGGTTTCCTGGTCGGCGCCCTGGGCATCTACACCCACCAGTTCTGGCTGCTGCTGGCAGGCTACGGGGCGCTGGGCGGGGCCGGGCTCGGCCTCGGCTACATCTCGCCGGTGCGGACGCTCATCAGCTGGTTCCCCGACCGGCCCGGCATGGCGACGGGCATGGCGATCATGGGCTTCGGCGGTGGCGCGATGATCGCCTCGCCGCTCTCGGTCTGGCTGATGGCGCACTTCAAGACGGCGACCTCGATGGGGGTCTGGGAGACCTTCGTCGCCATGGGGCTGATCTATTTCGCCTTCATGATGTTCGGCGTGGTGAGCGTGCGCATCCCCGCCGCCGGCTGGAAACCCGCCGGCGCCGGCACCGCCGCCGGCGTCCGGCAGGTCCCGGCCGGGGCCAACGTCGAGGTCAACGAGGCGATGCGGACGCCGCAGTTCTGGCTCCTCTGGTGGGTGCTGTGCCTCAACGTCACCGCCGGCATCGGCGTGCTGGGCCAGGCATCGCCGATGATCCAGGAGGTCTCCCACGGCGCCATCAAGGCCGCCGCCGCCGCCGGCTTCGTGGGCCTGCTGAGCCTTGCCAACATGCTGGGCCGGTTCTTCTGGTCCTCGACCTCCGACTACATCGGGCGCCGCGCGACCTACACCACGTTCTTCCTGCTCGGCGCGACGCTGTACGCGCTGGTCCCGACCCTCGGCCGGCTCGACACCGTGGCCCTCTTCGTGCTCGGCTACGTCGTGATCCTCTCCATGTACGGCGGCGGCTTCGCCACCATCCCCGCCTACCTGCGCGACATGTTCGGCACCATGGAGGTGGGCGCGATCCACGGCCGGCTGCTCACCGCCTGGTCGGCGGCGGGGGTCCTCGGTCCGGTGCTGGTGAACTACATCCGGGAGTACCGCATCGCGCAGGGCGTGCCCAAGGCCGAGGCCTATAGCGTTACGATGTACGTCATGGCGGGCCTGCTGGTGGTGGGCTTGATCTGCAACCTGCTGGTCAAACCGGTGGACGCCAAGCATCACTACCAGGCGAAGGACGCCGAGAAAGCGGCCTGAGGCGGTCCTTTCGCCCGTCCGGCAAGCGCGATCCCAAGGAGATCTCTTCCGATGCCCGAAACCAGCTCGCCGCCGCCCGCCGACGCCAACGCCTCGTCGCCGCTCCAGCTCGTCTTCTCCTGGCTCTTCGTCGGCATCCCGCTGGCGTGGGGAGTGTGGGAGGTGGCCGCGAAATCGCTCGACCTGTTCACCAAGTAGCCACCGGTGAAGGCAGCATCCTTGCAGGAGGAAGCACCATGTCCGACCGTCCGATGCGACTGCACACGCCTCTCGTCCGCGACCACGGCAAGCTGCGCCCCGCCGGCTGGGACGAAGCCCTCGACCGCGCCGCCCGCGGCTTCCAGGCCGCGGTCGGCAAGCACGGCCCGCAGACTTTCGGGCTCTTCAGCTGCTCGAAGACGACGAACGAGCTGAACTACCTGGCGCAGAAGTTTGCGCGGGTGGCGGTCGGCAGCAACAACATCGACAGCTGCAACCGGACCTGACACGCCCCCAGCGTCGCCGGTCTGGCGGCGGTCTTCGGCATGGGCGGCGGCACGACCTCCTACAAGGAGGTCGAGGAGACGGACCTGATCGTCCTCTGGGGCAGCAATGCCCGGGACACGCATCCGATCTTCTTCCATCACCTGCTCAAGGGGGTCCACAACGGCGCCCGCCTCTACGTCGTGGACCCGCGCCGGACGTCCTCCGCGGCCTGGGCGGTGCGGCACCTGCCGCTCGACGTCGGCACCGACATCGCCCTGGCCAATGCCGTGGCGCGGGAGATCCTTGCCGCCGGCCTGGAGAACCGCGCCTTCGTCGACCACGCCACCAGCGGCTTCGGCGAGCTGCGCGCGGCCGTCGAGCCCTGGACGCTGGCCCGCGCCGAGGAGGTCACCAGCGTGCCGGCGGCAACGATCCGCGAGCTGGCCCACGCCTACGCCCGCGCCGACCGCGCGGTGATCTGCTGGACCCTGGGCATCACCGAGCACCACAACGCGGTGGACAACGTCCGGGCGCTGATCAATCTCGCGCTGCTCACCGGCCACGTCGGCCGCTACGGCTCGGGGGTCTGCCCGCTGCGCGGCCAGAACAACGTGCAGGGCGGCGGCGACATGGGCGCCCTGCCGGACCGCCTGCCGGGCTTCCAGCACGTCGAGAACGACCAGCTGCGGGCCAAGTTCGAGCGCGCCTGGGGAAGTCCGATCCCGCCCCGCGCCGGCTGGCACCTGAGCCACATGTTCGACGCCATGGAGCGCGGCGAGATGACGGCCCTCTACGTCATCGGCGAAAACCCGGCGAGCTCCGAAGCGGACCAGCACCGCACGGTGCGGCTGCTCTCGGGACTCGACTGCCTGGTGGTGCAGGACATGCTGCTGACGCGGACCGCCGAGATGGCGGACGTGGTCTTTCCCGCCGCCGCCGGCTGGTGCGAGTCCGAGGGCACCGTGACCAACAGCGAGCGCCGGGTGCAGAGGGTGCGCCGCGCGCTGCCGCCACCTGCCGGCGTGCGCGACGACCTCGAGATCCTTTGCGAGCTGGCGCGCCGCATGGGCAAGGACCTCGGCGCCGCCACCGCCGAGGAGCTCTGGAACGAGGTGCGCTCCCTGAGCCCGGCCCACGGCGGCATGTCCTACGCCCGCCTGGAAGCGTTGGACGGCATCCAATGGCCGTGCTACGACGAGTCGCATCCGGGGGAGCTCTACCTCCATGGCCGCCTCTGGGAGCGGCCGGTCCTGGGGCCGCTGGCGCCCTTCGCCAGCGTGCAGCATGAGGGTCCGGTGGAGGAGCTCAGCCCGGAGTTCCCTTTCCGCCTGACCACCGGCCGGCGGCTCGACTCCTACAACACCGGCGTCCAGACCGGGCTCTATTCGTCGCCGCTGCGCCGCCGCGAAAGCCTGGACCTGTCGCCCGAGGACGCGGCGCGGCTGGGCGTGGCCGACGGCGACCTCGTGCGGGTGACCTCCCGGCGCGGCGCGGTGCTGGCGCCAGCGCGCATCGACGATGGCCTGCGGCCCGGCCTGGTCTTCCTGACCCTGCACTTCCCCGACCAGGTGGCGACCAACGAGCTGACCGTGGACGCGGTGGACCCGAAGTCCGGCACCTCCGAGTTCAAGGCCGCCGCGGTGCGGGTCGAAAAGGCGGAGCCGGCGCTGCTGGAGGCGGCGGCGGCGGCCGGAGCGGCAACGGAGACGCCCGTAGCGCTCCACGCCTGACCGCCCGTCTTCAGCATCCGCCCAGGGCCGGGAGCCGAGGTCCAGGGCGCGCGCGCCCTGGACCCGGCCTGCTGATCCCAGGCCACGGCGGGGGTATGTGGCTCCCTGTAGACCCTGTTGGGCTAAACTCGCTGTGGCAAGCGGCTCGATACCGTGGCTTTTGCGTACCCCGCAGACGGACCCGTGGCCAGACCAGGCCCTCGCGTGCGACCCATTCTCCACCTGCCCCGCCTGACGCGGAACACCGTCGGTATCTGCCTGATCTACCTTACCCTGGTGGGCGGGTTCGCGCTCTGGCAGCGCCAGGAGATCGCCGCCGCGCGCCAGGCCGCCAGGACGGACGCCGCGCACTCGTCCGGCCTCTACGAACGCGGGATGCGCCGGCTCGGCGCGGGCGCGCTCGGCGCCCTGTCGCTGGCCGGCGGCCTCGGGCTCGCGTTCTACCTGCTGCTGGTGCGACGCAGCCGGGAGGTCGCGGCGCTCCTCGAAGGAGCTCTCGCCGGCCAGCCGCTGCCGGTGCCCAAGGTCAAGGACGAGTTCGCCGTCGCCTTCGCCGCCGCCGATCGGGTGGGGCAGGAGCTCCACCTGGAACGGGAGCGTGCGGCGCAGGCGCGGCAGCGCCTCAACGCCCTGTCGCTGGTCATGGACATGGGGGTGCTGGTGGTCGATGCCTCGCACCGCCTGGAATTCGCCAATCCTCGCGCCAGCGAGCTGTTCGGCTGCGCGGATGCGGCAGAGCTGGAGCGCCGCTGGCCCGAGATCCGCCCGCTCCTGGGCCCGGCGCTGGCGCCGCCGGATCGGCGGGCCTCGCGGCTGGATCTGGACGTGCCGGGTCCGGACGGGTCGCGGGCCGTCCGCTGCCAGGTCTATTCCCTCGGCGAGGAGGCCAACCAGGTCCTCCTGTTCCTGGTGCGCGACCGCCTCATGCTCGACGCCCTGGAGACCGATCTGCTGCTCGCGAGCCAGCTCCGCGCCCTCACTCGCGTCTACCACGCCGTCACCCACGACCTCAAGGCGCCGCTTCACGCCATGGTGCTGAACCTCGATCTGCTGCAGAGCGCCCTGCGCCGCGGCGAGGGCGCTGCCGAGGCCGAGGCGAGCGAGCAGTATCTCGGCGTGCTGCGCGAGGAGCTCGAACGTCTCGACCGCTCGCTGCTCGCCCTGCTCGCCGAGACCACCCCCGCCGGCCGCGGGCGTGAGGAGTTCGACGCCCGCGCCATGGTGGAGGAGATCGAGCGCCTGCTGCTGCCGCAGGCACGCCTGCAGCACGTGGCTCTCGAGGCCCGCCTGCCGGGGACGGCGCTGCGGATCGCCGGGCAGCGCGACCGCCTGAAGCAGGCCATCTTGAACGTCGCCATCAATGCCCTCGAGGCGATGTCCGGCGGCGGCGCGCTGGAGCTGCGTCTCGAGGCGCTCCCCGAGCATGTCGAGGTGCTGATCACCGATAGCGGGCCCGGCATCCCGGACGAGGTGCGCCGGCGCATCTTCGACCTGCACTTCACCACCAAGACCAGCGGCACCGGCATCGGCCTCTACGTGGCGCGCTCGATCGTCGAGGCCCACGGTGGCCAGATCACCGTCGGCAGCGCGCCGGGCCGGGGCAGCGAGTTCCGGCTGCGCGTGCCGGCGCTCGGGATGGGCGGATGAACGCGATGCTGCAAGCCCTGGTGGTGGACGACGACCGGAATTCCCGGCGCGCGCTCGCCACGCTGGTCGCCGAGCTGGGCTTCGCCCCCCATACCGCCGGCAGCCTGCGCGAGGCGCGCGGCCGGCTGCTCGCCGAGCCCCCCGACGTGGTGCTGCTCGACCTCATCCTGCCCGACGGCACGGGCTTCGACCTGATTCAGGACCTGCAACAGCAGACGGACCGCGCGGAGATCGTCGTGATCACCGGCCAGGCCAGCGTGAGCACCGCCGTGGAGGCGCTGCGCTCCGGTGCCTGCGACTATCTGACCAAGCCGGTCGACGTGGCGCGGCTGAGGACCATGCTCACCAACCTCGCGCATACTCGCGGCCTGCGGCCGAAGATCGGCGAGCTGCGCGACCAGGTGCAGGATCTCGGGCGCTTCGGGCCGCTGGTCGGCTCGTCGCCGGCGATGCAGCAGGTCTATGACCACGTCGCCCTGGTGGCGCCTTCCACCGCCAGCGTGCTGATCACCGGCGAGAGTGGCACCGGCAAGGAGCTGGTGGCGCAGACGGTGCACGAGCTCAGCCGGCGGAAGGGCAAGCCCTACCTGGTGGTCAACTGCGCCGCGGTCTCGGCCAGCCTGATCGACAGCGATCTCTTCGGCCACGAACGCGGCAGCTTCACCGGCGCCGAGCGCGTCCACCACGGCTACTTCGAGCGCGCCGACGGCGGCACGCTGTTTCTCGACGAGGTGAGCGAGATGCCGGCCGAGTTGCAGGCCAAGCTGCTACGGGTGCTCGAAGCCGGCGTGCTGGCGCGGGTGGGCGGCGAGAAGCTGGTGAAGATCGACGTGCGCATCATCGCCGCCACCAACCGCGACCTCGACGCCGCGGTGGCGGCGGGCAGCTTCCGCAGGGATCTGCTCTACCGGCTGAAGGTCTTCCCGATCCACCTGCCGCCGCTGCGCGCGCGGAGCGAGGACATCGCGGCGCTGGCCGAGAGCTTCCTCGACCAGCTCAACCAGCAGGAGGGCACGCACAAGACGCTAGCGCCCACGACGGTTGCCATCCTGCGCCGCTGCGCGTGGCCCGGCAACGTGCGAGAGCTCAAGAACGTCGTGCACCGCGCCTTCATTCTGGCCAATCAGGAGAGCGGCGAGATCGGCCCGTCCTGCCTCGCGCCCGAGCTGTCGGGTCAGGGGCAGGCGGCGGACGGCGCACGGCTCCCGGGTGCGATGGAGACGCTGGCCCAAGCCGAGCAGCGATTGATCAATGCCGCCCTCGACCACTTCGGCGGCGACAAGCGCCGGGCCGCCGAGGCGCTGGGCGTGAGCCTGCGCACCTTGTACAACCGCCTGCACGAGTACGACGCCGAATAGCGCCGGCGGCCGCTCCCCGGCGTGGCATGCGCCCTGCACTGGCACCGGGTGCGGTGCAGCACGCGCACCAGCAACAGCACCAGCGTACCCCGTGAATCGCGGCGCTTGCGCGGCCGCATCGGACTGGACGCGAAGCCGCACTCTGCTTACCGACTGGAGAACCGAAATGAAACGACACATCGTCATTGGTCTTGCGGGCATGGCTTTCCTGCTGCTCGTCGCGGCACCCGCGGCGGCGGCCGAGAGCACCACGATCTGCAGGATGGACTTCACGCTCAAGGGGTGGTCGGCCGGCTACAAGACCGCCAAGGGTGAAGGAACGATCACCTGCGACAACGGCCAGACCGCGAGAGTGAGGCTGCATGCGGTTGGGGGAGGCCTCACGGCCGGCAAGTCGGCGGTCCGCGACGGCCACGGCAAGTTCACTCAGGTCGCGAACATCGGCGAGCTGTTCGGCGACTACGCCAGCGCGGGCGCCGCCGCCGGCGCCGGCGAATCGTCGGAGGCGCAGGCCCTGACCAAGGGCGAGGTCTCGCTGTCGTTGACCGGCAAGGGGACGGGTGTGGAGCTCGGCGTGAGCTTCGGCAAGTTTACGATCAGCAGGTCCTAGCGAACCGCCATCGAAAAGTGACCTGAAGGCTGGGGGCAAGGCTGGCCCTGCCGACCGTGATCGGCAGCGGCCACCTCGCCCCGATTTTTTTTGCCGCGGTGATGGCTCGGCGCCCGAATCTGCACGGAAGCGTGCACCTCCTGCCATTCCCGGCGCCGCGAACCGATCCCTTGCAGCATGAGCCGTGAGCCTGGCGCCGCTCCTGAAAACCGCTCGCCTTTTCGCGATGGCGTCGAGATGGCGCGCGTCTTGCCTTTACCTCCGATCGGAGGCAACATCATGAAAATCACGAAACTTGCACTATTCCTGCTGTTCGGCGCCCTGTTCGGGAGCCGGATGGCCCTTGCCCAAGCGCCGGGTCAGGACGATGCCGGCACCCGGTACTTCCACCAGCGGCTCTCGCCCTATGGCGAGTGGGGCACGCACGCGAGCTACGGCGAGGTCTGGAGACCGCGGGTCGCGGCCGGCTGGCGTCCGTATACCACGGGGCACTGGGTTTACACCGACTATGGGTGGACCTGGGCGGCCGACGAGTCCTGGGGCTGGGCTCCCTTCCATTACGGCCGCTGGTACAACGACCCTGCGCAGGGCTGGGGCTGGGTGCCAGGCAATGTCTGGGCGCCGGCGTGGGTGGACTGGCGGAACGGCGGCGGCTATCTCGGCTGGGCGGCGCTGCCTCCGGAGGCCGGCTTCAGCGTCGGCGTCGGCGTCAGCTTCGGCGCCGCACTGGGCGCGTCGAACTACTGCTTCGTGCCCGAGCGCTCGATCCTTGAACCGCGTCTTGGCGGCTTCCTGGTAGCACCTGGGCGCAACGAGGAGATCCTTCGCGGCACCAGCAACCTCCACGGCATCGCGGTGGTCAACGGCCGCGTCTTCAACCAGGGCATGAGCGCGCAGCGTTTCGCTCAGGTGAGCGGCCACGCCGTGCCGACCGTGCGAGTCGGCAGCCAGGCCGCCTTCTACCGGCCGGCCGTGGTAGCCGCGGCGGCGCGGCAGACCGGGAGCGAGAGCTTCGTCAATCGCCCGGCGCCGCGGGTAGCATCGGCGGCTGCACGTCCGGTCCCGGCCGGCAGCCGGTCGGCCACCCTACCGAACCAGGGACAGAATGGCCATAGTGCCGTCAGCCGCTCTCGGACGCAGCCCGCGAGCTCGAATCATGTCCCCCCTCCCACCCAGGGGCGTGCCAACAGCGGCTCCGTTGCACACTCTCACGCCGCGGCCGTGAAGCCGCCGCAGGCCACCCAAAAGGCCGCGCCCGGGGCCAACCGGCCGGCTCGCCATGTTGCAAGCGCCAACCAACCGCAGCGTGGCACACAGCGGACCAACCCGGCACCTCGCCACGTCGCAAGCGCCAACCAGCAGCAGCATGGCGCGCAGCGGGCCTCGGCCAACCCGCCGGCTCGCCATGCTGCAAGCGCCGCGGCAGCCCCCCAGCATTCGGCGGCGCACGCGCCGGCTCAGGCCAAGCCCCGGCAGCCGCCACCACCGCGCGGCGAACAGCCGCAGGGACCGAAGCAGCAGTCTGATCGCTAGCGCCACTGCTGCGGCCGGCTTCCTCTACCCGCCATCGCAAATCCCCGCCGCGCCTCGCTGCCTCTCCGGCAGCCGGGCGCGGCGCGGCCCGCTTCGCGACCCGTGACTTGACAACGGCTGGCGCCGCCTGTAGACCATGGCTGGTCGACGAAATGCAGCAGGCGGTTTTTCGCCGGGGCGCGGCGAGGAGGGTGCGTGATGCGTGCGCAGCAAGAGGCGAGTCAGGCCCGGATCTTCGGCTCGGTGATCGTGGTGGCGGTGATCGGGTACGTCTGCTGGCGCGTGCTCCTGCCCTTCCTCGGCGGGATCGCCTGGGCGGTGGTGTTCGCCGCGGCGGCATGGACGCCCTGGCAGCGCCTGGAGCGCCGGATGGTCCGCCGGCGGGGCCTCGCCGCGGCCCTGCTGGTGATGGCGCTGGGCCTGCTGGTACTGCTGCCGGCGGCCTTTTTCGTCGGCATGGTGGTGAACGAGGCCAACGCGGTCGCGAGCCACGGTCTGGCCCTGCTCAAGGCGAAGCAAGTCTCCTCGTTCTCGGACCTGGTGGCGCTGCCGCGGGTCGCTCATCTCCTCGACGGGCTCAAGGCTCAGGCCGGCATCTCTCAGGACGAGTTTCAGAAGGTGGCGGAGAGTCTTGCCACCACCGCCTCGTCGGTCGTCGCCGGGCTCAGCGCCAAGCTGTTGTTCGGCGCCTTCGACGCCATCGTCACTTTCGCGATCGCGCTCTTCATGCTCTTCTTCTTGTTCCGCGACGGCGTGCAGATCGCCACCGCTGCTCTCGAGCTGCTGCCGATGGACGACGAGGCCCGCAGCGGGCTGAGCAATTCGCTGCGCAACATGCTGGTGGCCATCTTCCGCGGCTCGCTGCTCTGTGCGCTCGTGCAAGGCGTGATCGGGGGCGTCGGCTGGTGGATGGCGGGGTTGGGCTCTCCCGCCCTGGCCGGAGCGGCGATGGCCATCTTCTCCCTGCTGCCGATCGGCGGCACCGCGATCGTCTGGCTCCCCGGCGGCATCTGGGCCTGGACGCAAGGCCATCATGGAGCGGCCATCTTCCTCCTCCTCTGGGGCCTGCTCGCGGTGTCGGTCTTCTCGGACACGGTCCTGCGGCCGCGGCTGGTCCGCGGCTCCGAAGAGCTCAGCACGCTGGTCGTATTCTTCGGCGTCTTCGGCGGCCTGCCGGCCTTCGGCCTGCTCGGCATCTTCATCGGTCCGATCGCCCTGGCCCTGGCGCTCACCTTGCTCGGCGCCATGCGCCGTCGCATCAACCCCGCGACGGGCCCGGCACCGAGTGACACCGGCGTTGTCGACACCGGAATCGCAGTGGCTCGATAAGCCCTGATCTACGATTTACGGCCGTGGCCGCCCGCGTCGCCTGGCTCGGGCCTTGCACTCTTGGTAGCCAGTTCGTCATCACGGCGAGCCGGGTTGCCAATGAGGAGAAAGCCATGGAGCTGATCTTGATCGTGATCCTCGTCGTACTTCTGCTTGGTGGTGGCGGCTGGGGTTATAGAAGGTGGCGGCGTTGACCCTGCCGGACTAGATCTTCACCTCCGGCATTCCAGGCGCACCTCGCGCTCGGGCAGGCCCGAGCCGGGCCGCGGGGTGCGTGTAGGCGTTGCCGCACCGGTCACTCGGTCGACTCGTCGGGCATGGGGTCGTGCCAACCGCCGTCCGCCGCGATCAATGCGTCCGCCGCCTTGGGTCCCCAGCTTCCCCGCCGGTAGGGATGGATGGGATCGTGGTGCTTCAGGACGCCATCGACCACCGCCCACGCGGCCTCGACCGCATCTTCGCGGGTGAAGAGCGCGCCATCGCCGGCCATGGCGTCGGTCAGGAGCCGCTCGTAGGGCTCTTCCTCTCCCGGCTGATGATCGACGAGGAGGAGCTCCCGCTGCTCGCCGACGAACTCCTTGCCGGCTCGCTTGACGCGGGCGGCGAGGGCGACGGCGGAGCCGGGGGAAAGGCGGAAGCGCAGGTAGTTGGTCCGGCCCGCCGCCGCCGCCGAATCGGCGAAGAGCCGTTGTGGGGGCGATTTCAGCTCGACGAGCACCTCGCAGGCCGTGGCCGCCAGCAGCTTGCCGGAGCGCAGGTACCAGGGCACCCCCGCCCAGCGCCAGGAGTCGATGAACAGCCGCGCGGCGCAGAAAGTCTCGACGTCGGAGCTCTTCGCCACGAACGGCTCCCGGCGATAACCGGCATACTGGCCGCGGACCACGTCGGCGCTGAGCAGCGGCCGCATGGCCTGGAAGACCGCCGCCTTCTCGCTGTGCACGGCGCCAAAGCCCTGGTACGCCGGCGGCTCCATGGCCAGCAGGGCCACGATCTGGAAGAGGTGATTCTGGATCACGTCGCGCAGGCAGCCGGCGGTCTCGTAAAACGCGCCGCGGCCGTTGACGCCGAAATCCTCGGCGAGGGTCATCTGGACGCTCGCCACGTAGTTGCGGTTCCAGATCGGCTCCAGGAACGAGTTGGCGAAGCGAAAATAGAGGATGTTCATGATCGCTTCTTTCCCGAGGTAGTGATCGATGCGGAAGATCGCATCCTCCGGGAACGCCGAGCGGGCGACGCGGTTGAGCTGGCGCGCCGAAGCCAGGTCGCGGCCGAACGGCTTTTCGACGATGACCCGCGCGTGGTCCGCCAGGCCGGCGGCGCCCAGGCCCTTGATGACCGTCGCGAACAGCGACGGCGGGATGGCGAGGTAGTGCGCCGGGCGCCGAGCGTCGCCCAGCGCCTGCTGCAGCGCGGTGAAGGTCGCCGGAGCGTTGTAGTCGCCTTCCACGTAGCGCAGCAGGGAGAGCAGCCGGCGCAAGGCGTTGGCGTCGTCGACTCGTCCCGCCTTCCGTATCCCGTCCGCGGCACGCTGGCGCAGCTGCGCCAGGCTCCAAGGCGACGACGCGACGCCGACCACCGGCACGTCGAGGACGCC
Organism: Thermoanaerobaculia bacterium; assembly: GCA_035308185.1. Lineage (GTDB taxonomy): Bacteria > Acidobacteriota > Thermoanaerobaculia > Multivoradales > UBA5704 > JASLEW01. The sequence goes on from DATGHG010000368.1 coordinate 14,610, forward strand.
CCGCTTCACCATGGCGTAGAGCGCCGGAAAGATCATCTTGTGAGCGAGGTCGCCCGTCACCCCGAACAGGACCAGTGCATCGGACGGCGCCGTGCTGCCGGTGGTCTTCGTCATCTCAATTTCCCTTCCTTGCGCTGGTCAAAGTTTCACCTGCATGCCCATCTCGATCACCTTGGCGGGAGGGATGCCCAGGAAGTCGGTGGGGTGGAGAGCGTTGCGCCCCAAGTAGGAGAAAAGCCGCTCCCGCCACATCCACATCTGGCGGTTGCGGCTCGGCACCAGTGAGTCGCGCGCCACGAAGAAGGTGGTCTGGTCCGCATCGAGGTCGAGGCCCTTGGCCTTCGCCGGTTCGACGACGTCCTGCATCCTGGGGCTCTGCATGAAGCCGAAGTGGGCGATGACGCAGAAGAACCCGGCGCCCAGCGCCCGCACCTCGACTCGTTCCGGCTCCGGCACCTGCGGCACTTCCTCGGTCTCGAACGACAATGCGACGACCCTCTCGTGCAGCACCCGGTTGTGCTCGAGGTTGTGGAGCAACGCCCGCGGGGTGCCCTGGAGATGGCGCGACAGGAAGACCGCGGTGCCGGCCACCCGCGGCGGCTGGCCGGGCCGCAGCTGGGCCACGAAGTCCTCGAGCGGCCGCGCCTCCCGCGCCAGATGGTCGGCGAGCACGGTATGCCCGCGGTTCCAGGTGGAAAGCACGAGGAAGACCAGGCCGCCTGCCAGCAGCGGGAACCAACCGCCGTCCGCCACCTTCACCATGTTGGCGCCGAAAAAGGCGACGTCGACGGCGAGGAAGCCGCCCGTCACCAGCAGCGCCAGCCACCGGGGCCAGCGCCAGACGCGCCGCGCCACGGAGTAGGCAAGCACGGTGGTGATGACCATCGTCGTGCTGACGGCGATTCCGTAAGCGGCGGCAAGGTGGGCGGAGGTGCGGAAGCCCAGCACCAGGCCGATGGTTGCCACCATCAACAGCCAGTTGACCCCGGGGATGTAGACCTGCCCGATCTGGCGGGCCGAGGTGTGGATGACGTTCATCAACGGCAGGTACCCCAGCCGGATCGCCTGGTGAGTGAGCGAGAAGGCGCCGGAGATCACCGCCTGGGAGGCGATGACCGTCGCCATCGTCGCCAGCAACACCAGCGGATAGAGCGCCCACGCCGGCGCCAGATGGTAGAAGGGGGAGTCGTAGGCCTTCGGATCGTCGAGCAGGCGGCCTCCCTGCCCGAAGTAGTTGAGGATCAGCGAGGGGCCGACGAGGCAGAACCAGTCGATCTGGATCGGCAGCTCGCCGAACTGTCCCATGTCCGCATACAGCGCTTCGCCGCCAGTCGCCACCAGGAAGACCCCGCCCAGGGCGAGGAAGCCGTGGCAGCCGTTGCGGCCCAGGAAGTGGACGGCGATCATCGGGTTGAGCGCCGCGAACACGGCGGGGTGGCGGACGATGCCGCCGATCCCGAGCAGCGCGATGGTGACGAACCAGACCACCATGATCGGCCCGAAGATGCTGCCGATGCGGCCGGTGCCGCGGCGCTGCAAGAGGAAGAGACCGATCAGGATGGCGACGGTCGCCGGCACGACGTAGGGGGTGAAGACGCTGGTCGCGACATTGAGGCCTTCTACCGCGGAGAGCACGGAGATCGCCGGCGTGATCGCACCGTCGCCGTAGAGCAGGGCGGCGCCGAAAAGGCCGAGGCCGACGAAGAGCGCGACCCGCCGCTTGCCGTCGATCTTGCTGCGCACCAGGGCCATCAGGGCGAGGATGCCGCCCTCGCCGCGGTTGTCGGCGCGCAGCACGTAGACGTGATACTTGAGAGTGACGATGACGATGAGCGCCCAGAAAATGAGCGACAGCACGCCCAGGATGTTCGCGGCAGTGACCGGGACGCCGTGCGAGGCGTGGAAGCACTCGTGCATCGCATAGAGCGGGCTGGTGCCGATGTCGCCGTAGACGATCCCGAAGGCGCCGAGGGCCAGACCGGCGAGCTGCCGGCCGTGGGGATGGCCGGGAAGACCTGCCGGAGCGGTCGCGTGCTCGGTCAAGGCACGAAGAGGACCGGAGTTCCCTTGTGGACCAATCCCGCCACCGTCAGGGCGTCCCAGTTGGTCAGTCGCACGCAGCCGTGGGAGAACGCGGTGCCGATCTTCGACGGTGACGGCGTGCCGTGGATCCCATAGTGCTCTTTCGAGAGGTCGATCCAGACCGAGCCGACCGGGTTGTTGGGACCGGGCTGGAGCGTGGCCTTGGCGCGCGCGGGATCGGCGTTCCAGAACAGCTCGGGATCATAGTGGAACAGCGGGTTCCGGACGACGGTGCGCACTTTCCAGGTGCCGAGCGGCAGCGGGTCGTGCTCGCTGCCCGCCGAGACCGGCGCGAAGAACAGCAGCCGGCCACCGCTTTCCACGGTCAGCTCATGCCGCGCTTTGGAAACCACGATCCGTATCGGGCCGGTCGCCGCCCGGGAGCGAGTGCGTGTCACTCCCTCGGCCACCTGGCGCACGTTGGGCACTCGAATCGCCTCTCCGGCCGCGAAGCGCGCATCCGGGTTGAGCTCATGCAGCAACTTCTCGGAGCAATGGAACCGCTCGGCGAGCATCTCGAGCAGCGAGCCGTAGCCGAGCGCCGGCAGCTTGGCCTGCTCTTCGAGATCGCCCGGGATCTTGTAGAAAGGCCCGCTCTCGTCCTTGGGGGTGATGGTGTAGATCGCCACGACCTGATCGCCGGCCGCCGCCAGGAGGCTCTGCCAGCTTGCCGGGTCGATCTGCCCCGAGGCCTGGAGCCCCTGCGCTTTCTGGAACGCGGCAACCGCCTTGCGCGAGTTGTCGCCCCAGCTGCCGTCGATCATTCCCGGCGAGAAGCCGAGCCGGTCGAGCAGGATCTGGGCATCGGCCGGCGGCGGCGGGAACGGCGCCGGCGCCGGACCGGCCGGCGGTCCCGTGGGTGAGCCCTGGGGTGCGCCCTGCTGGACAGGCTGGTCTGACGGCGCTGGTGCGATGGGCGCGGGCGAGGTGGACGGCGGTGGATCGACTGCTGCCGGCCGTGAGGCGGCGCCGCCAGCCGGCGCTGCCGCGGCGAGAGCGACGAACACCATAGTGATGGTGATCAGCAGGAGAACGGCGCGCGTCAGCCCAATCTCGGTTCTTGCTCGCTTCATGTCAGTGACTCCACGGCATGGGACACACTCGGGACTCCGGAGGTGCGGTTCAAGAACCGTGCCGCGGTCAGCCGACCCATGCCGACCGTGTCGCTGCGCCAAGCCTGCGCCAGACTTGCGCTTTCCGTGCAGATCTTGCGTTGGCGGCAACCCGGTGGGGAGGGCGCGCCGCGGGAGAGTCACTGGCATGGTAAGTGCTCTGACTCCGACTACCCCGGTTGTTCCCGAGGGCCCTGCACCCGCAGGTGACAAGGAAAGTGAGGTCGTCATGTCGTTATTGGCTTGGATAGTCCTGGGTCTGATCTCTGGCTTCATCGCCAGCAAGATCGTCAACAAGACCGGCGAGGGATTCTTTCTCGACATCGCCCTCGGCATCATCGGCGCCGTCGTGGGGGGCTGGTTGCTCACCTACTTTGGGAAATCCGGCGTCACCGGCCTGAATCCCTACAGCTTCTTCGTCGCCATCGTCGGCGCGGTGGTGCTGCTGGTTGCGTATCACGCCGTGCGCCGGACCCTGTTCTCGAAGCGCAGCTGGTCGCAGCGCTGAGAACACCGGACTGAACCGGCGTATGACCCTGCCTCACTCCGTGGTCTTGGCCGGCTCGTAGGCGCCGGGGACGATGCGGCCCGAGATGGACAGCCGGTTCCAGGCGTTGATGGTGGCCACGGCGACGGTCAGATCGGCGAGCTCTTTCTCGCTGAAGTGCGGCCGCACCTCCTCGTAGACCGTATCGGGAACGTGGCCGTCGGCGATCCGCGTCACCGCCTCCGTCCAGACCAGGGCGGCGCGCTCGCGGTCGCTGTAGTACGGGCATTCGCGCCAGGCGTCGAGGGAGTACAGCCGCTGCTCCCTCTCCCCGATGGCGGTCAGGTCCTTCCAGTGCATGTCCAGGCAGTAGGCGCAGCCGTTGATCTGCGAAGCGCGCAGCTGGATCAGCAGGAGCAGGGGCTTGTCGAGCCCACATTCCTGAAGGTAACGGTCCAAGGCGTCCATGGCTTCGAAGGCGCCGGGCGCGACTTTGGCGTAGCGGATGCGTGCTTTCATGAGTCCTCCTGAGAGAGATGGGACGGTTGCGGGTTGCCGAGTCGGGTCGATCCGGCTCTCCCTTGGAGAAACGAGAATAATCCGAAGCTGTACTGCCTCAAAGATCCATTTATGCTAGATTGACTGTACCGCTTTTCCTCGGCCGATGCCTGCCGCGGGGCGGCAGGAACGAACCGGCGGCGGAAGCCCCATGGCGAAACGAGCGACGACCTTCGAGCTGGCGCTGCCGGCGCGGGATCCGGCGACACCTGCCTACCGGTGGCTCTGTGCGGCGGTCCGCGAAGAGATCCTGGGCGGCCGGCTGCGCCCCGGGGCGCGGCTGCCCGCGACGCGCGATCTTGCCGACCAATACGGGCTGTCGCGAGGCACGATCGTGAGCGCCTTCGAGCAGCTGAAGTCGGAGGGCTACCTGCAGGGCAGCGTGGGCTCAGGGACTTACGTGAACCAGGTCCTGCCCGACCAGTTGCTGCACGTCGGTCGGCACGCCGTCGCGCCGCCGCCGGCGCGGTCGCCGGGACCGCGCCACCTCTCGGCTTTCGGCCGGCGAGTGACTCCCTTGGCCGCTTACGACTCGGCGCCGGCCCGCGCCTTCCGCACCAACCAGCCGGCATTGGACCGGTTCCCGACCACCCTGTGGGCGCAGATCGCCGCCCGACGCCTGCGGCGGGCCTCGATCGGCCTGCTCCTCGGTTGCGGTCCGTTGGGATACCGGCCATTGCAGGAGGCGGTCGCCGCCTATCTGACGACGTCGCGCGGCGTGAGCTGCGCCCCGGAGCAGGTGGCGATCCTCTCCGGGGCGCAGGAGGCGCTCGACTTGACGGCGCGGCTCTTCCTCGATCCCGGGGACCGGGTGGGAATGGAGGATCCGGGATATGGCGGGGCGGCCCGGGTGTTCGCGGCCTGCGGCGCGAGGCTCGCCCTGGCGCGGGTGGATGACGAGGGCATGGTGCCGCCGTCCCGGCATTGGCAAGGCGTGCGGCTGGCCTACGTCACGCCGGCGCACCAGTTCCCGCTGGGAACGAGCATGAGCCTGCCGCGGCGCCTGCAACTGCTGGAGTGGGCGCGGCGATCCGGAGCGCTGATCTTCGAAGACGACTACGACAGCGAGTTTCGCTTTTCCGGGCGGCCGCTGCCGGCGCTGCAGGGACTCGATCGTCACGGGCTGGTGCTGTTTGCCGGCACCTTCAGCAAGGTGCTGTTCCCGTCGCTGCGGCTGGGATACCTGGTGATCCCTCCCGACCTGGTGGACACCTTCGCGGCGACGAAATCGATCACCAGCCGGCATGCGCCGCTGCTCGATCAGGCGGTGCTGCGCGAGTTCATCGTCGAGGGGCACTTCGCCCGCCACGTCCGCCGCATGCGGGAGGTCTATGCGGAGCGACTGTCGGCGCTGCTGGAGTGCGCGCGCCAGCGCTTGACGGGACTGCTGGAGATCTCGGGGGTTGCCGCCGGGCTGCAAGCGACCGGATGGCTGGGCGCCGGCATCGACGGGCAGTCGGCCGCGGCGGCGGCGGCCGCGCGCAACGTGGAGGTGACGCCGCTGCGCCCTTATTACCGCGGCCGGTCGGCGCGGGAGGGCCTGCAGCTGGGGTTTGCCGCGGTGGACGTCCAGGAGATCCGGCGCGGCGCCCTGGAGCTGGCCATCGCACTGGAACGACTGCGCGGCCGGGATCTCACATTTTCCGCGTTGCAGTGACCGCGCTCATGTTAATCGATCATTTTTTTCTCTGCCCGGACCGCGGGGCGATCGCAAGGTATACTGACCTCGAGATGGGCTCCGACGAAGGTCCCGGAAGCGCGCTCGACGTCGTCTGGCCGCAGGTCTACGACGAGCTGCGCCGGCTGGCGCGCCGTTCGATGCGCGGGCAGCGCCAGGAGCACACCTTGGAGCCCACGGCGCTGGTGCACGAGGCGTACCTCAAGCTGTCGCGCTCGCCGGGGCTCGACGCCAGCGATCGCGCGAAGTTCCTCGGCCTGGCGGCGCGCGCCATGCGCCAGATCCTGGTGGACCACGCGCGCGGCAAGGGCGCCGGCAAGCGCGGCTCGGGCGGCATCCGCGTCGAGCTCTCCGAGGGAGCGGGTGCCGCGACGCCGCCGGCGGTGGACCTGCTGGCCCTGCACCAGGCGCTCGAACGCCTGGCGGCCCTCGACGAGCGCAAGGTGCGCATCATGGAGATGCGCTATCTCGCCGGCCTCACCATCGAGGAGGTGGCGGAGGTCCTGGGCCTTTCCGCACCGACCGTCAAGCGCGATGCGGCCATGGCCAAGGCCTGGCTGTTCCGTGAGCTCGACCGCTCCTGACCCCGACCGCGCCGCGCTGCTCTGGCGGCGACTCGACCAGCTCTTCGGCGAGGCGATCGAGATCCCCGCGGCGGAGCGCGAGGCGTGGCTCGGCGCCCTGCCGCGGCCGGACGACTCTCTCGCGGACGAGCTGCGCTCGTTGCTGGCCGCCCACGAGCGCGCGCAGGACGACGATTTCCTGCAAGACATGGTCGAGGGCGCCGAACGCGCGCTCGGCGCCGGCCCGGAGCCCGATCTGCTGGGCAAGCGGATCGGCGCCTGGCGTCTGGTGCGGCTGCTGGGGCGCGGCGGCATGGGCGCGGTCTACCTGGCGGAGCGCGTCGATCTCGCCTTCCGGCAGCGGGTCGCCATCAAGATGCTCCCCTGGGCATTGGCGACGCCGGACGCCCGCCACCGTTTTTTGGCCGAGCGCCAGACGCTGGCCGGTCTCGAGCACGCGAACATCGCCCGCCTGCTCGACGGCGGCGAGGCCGACGACGGCCTCCCCTACCTGGTCATGGAGTTCGTCGACGGCGAGCCCATCGACCAGTATTGCCAGCGGCGCGGCCTGGACCTCGAGCGGCGCCTGCAGCTGTTCCGCAAGGTGTGCGGCGCGGTCGAGCACGCCCACCGCAAGCTGGTCGTGCACCGCGACCTCAAGCCGGCGAACATCCTGGTCACCGCCGGCGGCGAGGTGAAGCTGCTCGACTTCGGCATCGCCAAGCTGCTGCCCGGCGGCGACAGCGAGGCGACCGCGATGGTCACCCGCGGTGGCCGGCTGCTGCTGACGCCGCTCTTCGCCAGCCCCGAGCAGGTGCGCGGCGAGGCGGTGTCCACCGCCACCGACGTCTATGCGCTGGGCCTGCTGCTGTTCCGCCTCCTGGTCGGAGCCCATCCCTTCAGGCTGGCGAGCGAGAGCCCGGTCGAGGTGGTGCGGGCGGTCTGCGACCTGGCGCCGCCGCGCCCGAGCGCCGCCGCCGCCGTGAGCGCCGCCGGCCTCACTCTCCCGGCGCTGCGCCGCCGGCTGCGCGGCGACCTCGACAACATCGTGCTCAAGGCGCTGCGCAAGGAGCCGGAGCGACGCTACGCCTCGGTCGAGCAGCTCTCCGAGGACGTGCGCCGCCACCTCGAGCAGCTGCCGGTGCGAGCGCGCCCCGACACCTTGGCCTACCGCGCCGGCAAGTTCGCCCGCCGCCACCGCCTCGGCCTGGCGGCGGCGGCGCTGATCGCCGCGAGCCTGCTCGGCGGCCTCTTCGCCACGGTGCGCCAGGCGCGCATCGCCGAGCGCCGGTTCCAGGACGTGCGCGCGCTCGCCACCTCCCTGCTGTTCGAGGTCCACGACGCCATCGCACCGTTGCCCGGTTCGACGCCGGCGCGCCAGCTGCTGGTGCGCAACGGCCTGACCTACCTGGACCGCCTGGCCGCCGAGGCGGGAGACGATCCGGCGCTCGAGCTGGAGCTGGCGACCGCCTACCAGAAGGTCGGCGACGTGCAGGGCAACCCGAACCAGCCCAACCTCGGCGACGTCGCCGGCGCCCTGGCCGCCTATCGCAAGGCGCTGCAGATCCTCTCCGGCCTGCGGCGGCAGTCGCCGGCAAGTCCGGCGGTGCGCGCCGAGCTGAGCCGCTGCGAGCGGCGGATCGCCGACGCCCTCGGCGCCACCGGCGCGGTTGCCGCCGCCCTCGATCACTACCGCCGCGCCGTCGCCCTGGAGGCGGTGCTGGCCGCGGAGGAGCCTGCCGACGGGGGGCGGGCGCTCGAGCTGGCGCGCAGCCACGTCGCGCTCGGCGATTTGCAGTCCTGGAACAGCGACCTGAACGGCGGTCTGGCCGAGTTCGCGAGCGCGCGGCAGATCCTGGTCGGCCTGCGCCGGGATCTGCGCGCGGCGGCGCCGGGGCCAACGGGGCCGCCGGGGCTGCCGGAGCCGGGGCGCGGGCTGCGAGTGAGTGCGGCGGCGCGGGCGCCTGGCGACGCGCGCGGAGCGCCCTCGCTGGTCGAGGTCGAGCGCGAGCTGGCGGCGACCGAGACCAAGACCGGCGACGCCCTGTGCTGGCAGGACCGCTGCCGCGAGGCGGCGGCCTGGCACCAGCGGGCGGTCGCCGCTCTCGAGTCCCTGGCCCGCGCCAATCCCGACGACGCCGAGACCCTGCATGCGCTGCTCCTGGCGTACCTCAAGATGGGAGAGGCCATGGAGGGCCTCGGTGACACCGACGGCAGGCTGGCGGTGGCGGGCAAGACGCTGGCGGCAGCGCAGGCGCTGGTGGCGGCGGACCCCAAGAACGTGCGCGCCCAGCGCAGCCTGTCGATCGCTCACAACAAGCTCGGCGACGCCCTGGCGGCGAAGCGACGGTACGGCGAGGCGCAGACCCGCTACCTGGCGGCGCTGGCGCTGCAGGCGGCCCTCGCCGACCGCGATCCGGCAAACGTCGAGTACCGCCGCGACCTCGCCAACACCCACAACCGCATCGGCGAGGCGCTGCTCGCCGAGGGGCGCCCGGAAGCGGCGCTCGACAGCCTGAGCGAAGGGCTGCGGCTGCGCGAGTGGCTCGTCGCGCGCGATCCGCAGGACGTCTTCGCGCGCCGCGACCCGGCGATCTCCTACGCCAACCTCGCCGATCTGCACCTGCGCCTGGCGCGCGCCTCCGGCGGCGGCGGTGGCGGTGGCGCCACCGCCGCCGAGCGCCGGCGCCACCTGCAGGCGGCGCAGGAGCTCTATCGGCGGGCGCTGGCGCTATGGACCGACATCCGAGCTCATGGCGGGCTCAAGCCCGCCGACCAGGGCGAGATGGAACGGGTGGCGCGGCAGCTGCGCGAGGTGACGGCGACGCCAGGCCGGTGAGCGCGGCCGGCGCCTGGGACGGCCAGGCTCAGGCCCACAGGATCTCGACGTCGTACGGTTCCAGCAGGCGGTCACGGGTGACCAGGATCAGGCCGTCGCCTTGCGCCTGGGCCACCAGCATGCGATCGAAGGGATCCCGGTGGTGAGGCGGCAGGGTGGCGGCGCGCTCGGCGTCCGAGAACGAGATGAGTAGCTTCTCGAAGCCGCTGGCGATCAGCCCGGCCTCCACGGAATCGGGGAGATCGAGGCGGCCCAAGGCGCGCTTGATCGCCACCTCCCAGGCGGACGCCACGCTGACGAAGACCAGATCCGCGGTCGCGATGCGGGTCCGCGCGGCGGGGCCGAGCCTGGAAGGTTCGCCGCGCCACCACAGGAAGACGTGAGTATCGAGCAGGAGCCGGCTCGTCGGCGTCACTCGCTCCCCTCGAAGGCGGCCAGGATCTCGGGCGGCAGTGGCGCGTCGAACTCGTCCGAGAGGCGCATGCGACCCTCCCATCCACCCGGCTGGCGCGGCAGGGAAGGTGGGTGGAATGGCACCAGCTTGGCGAGCGGCTTGCCTGCCTTGGCCAGGATGATCTCCTCACCGTGAGCGGCTCGATCGACCAGGCGCGAGAGCGAGGTCTTCGCTTCGTAGAGGTTATAGATGGTTTCGGACATTCGATGGCGACGGCGACGCCGACCCTTGGTTGACCAACCTTGGTCAAGTCTACATCCGTTACCGTCTCCGGTCAAGCCTCCAGCTGTCCCCGGATGTCCCGCGCGATACGGCCAAGCGCACTAAAATTCTTAGACTGGAAACCAACCAGCGTCGGCGAGCCGCGGGGGCTCAATGAAGGGTTTCCCGTGCACCGCCGCAAGGAGCGCGACATGAAGCGGAACAACGTAAACAAGCTGCGGCTGAGCCGGGAGACATTGCACCGGCTCGGGCTCTCGAGCCTGCGGGCGGCAGCCGGGGGCGCCGCCATCGGCGCCGGCGTCGTGGGCAGTCTGAACTGTACCAACGTGCTCTCGGTCTGCTACAGCTGCACGACACCGCTCGACACCTGCCCACCGGTCTACACCACACCCGCCTACACCTGCGCCTAGACGGCCAGGGCCACGCCGACCCAACGCCGGCGGCGTAACCGAGTCGATTCAGGTCATGAATCGGCTCGGTGCGCCATGGGCGCGCGGGCTACCCGTTGGTTCGAGGATAGAATTCCTGGATGAGCATGCGAGTCGGCTTCGTCGGCCTGGGCAACATGGGATCTGCGATGGCGCGCAACCTGCTGCGGGCGGGCCATCAGCTCACCCTTTACAACCGCACCCCCGCCCGCGCGGCCGAGCTTGCCGCGGCGGGGTGCACCGTGGCCGCGGCCATTGGCGACCTGGCGGGAGTCGAGGTCGTGGTCACCATGCTGAGCGACGACCACGCTCTGGAGGCGGTTGCGCTCGGGTCTGCCGGCCTGCTCGGATTGCCGGCGGGGCTCGTCCATATCTCGTGCAGCACCGTCAGCGTCGCGCTCTCCCGCCGGCTGACCGAGGCGCACCGGCAGGCGGGTCAGACGTTCGTGGCGGCGCCCGTCCTGGGCCGCCCCGAGGCAGCCGCCGCGGCCAAGCTCTTCATCCTCGCCGCCGGTCCGGCGGCGGCGGTCGACACCTGCCGCCCCCTGTTCGACGCCCTGGGCCAGCGCGCCTTCGTCCTGGGCGAGGAGCCGGCGCTCGCCAACACCCTCAAGCTCGCCTGCAACTTCCTGCTGGCCGCCGTGATCGAGGGCCTGGGAGAAGCGTTCGCCTTTACCGAGAAGGCCGGTCTCGCTCGCCCGCAGGTCCTCGAAGTCCTCACCGAAACCCTATTTTCCGCCCCGGTCTACAAGACCTACGGCGCCCTGATCGCGGAACGCCGCTTCGAGCCCGCCGGTTTCAAGCTGCCTCTCGGCCTCAAGGACGTGCGGCTGGCGCTCGCGGCCGCCGACAGCCTCGACGTGCCGCTGCCGCTGCTGAGCCTGCTGCACGATCAGATGCTGGCCGCCCTCGCCGAAGGCCACCCCGACCTCGACTGGTCCGCGCTGGCCATGGTCGCCGCCCGGCACGCCGGCCTCCGGCCCTGAAGGCCCGGCGCAGCGCGTCTGCACGCCGCTCACCTGGCGGCTGCGGCCGCCAGCGACCCTATCCCCGATCCGCGACCTGGAGCACCACCTTGCCGCGGACGTGCCCCTCTTCGACCTGGCGGTGGGCGGCCGCGGCGTCGGCAAGGGGATAGACGCGATCGAGGTGCGGGCGCAGCGTGCCGCTGCCGAGGAGGGCGGCGATCTCGCCGAGCTGCGAGCCGCTGGTGTGCACGAAGATCCCCAGGGCGCGCACGCCGTGGTCCGCGGCGGCTTGGGGATCCGGCGCACCCACGATGGAGACCAGCAGGCCGCCGGGCTTCAGCAGCGGCCAGGACTGCGCCCGGGTCTCGCCCCCCATCGGATCCAGCACCAGGTCGAGATCGGAGACGGCGCCGGCGAGTGGTGTCCGGGTGTAATCGATCACCTCGTCGGCGCCGAGACCGCGCACGAAATCGAGATTGCGGCCCGAGGCGGTGCCGATGACGTGCGCGCCGCGCCACTTGGCCAGTTGTACGGCGAGGTGTCCTACGCCGCCGGCGGCAGCGTGGATCAGGACCCGCTGTCCGGCGGCGAGCGCCGCGCCGTCGAACAGCGCCTGCCAGGCGGTCAAGGCCGCGAGCGGTGCCGCCGCGGCGTGCAGAGCGTCGAGACCAGGCGGCCTGACGGCAAGGTCCGTAGCCGGCGAGACCGTCACCTCGGCATAGGCGCGCCCCGGCTGGGGGAAGGCGACCATGCCGAAGACCTCGTCCCCGGGCCGGAATGCGGTCACCTCCGGCCCCACCTGCTCAATCACGCCCGCGGCGTCCCATCCCGGGATGAAGGGAAGCGTCTGTCCCCAGCCGGCGGGAGCCGCATTGCGGCGCGTCTTGCAGTCCACCGGATTGACCCCAGCAGCGTGGACCCGGATCGACACCTCGCCGGGCGCCGGCACCGGCTCGGCCACCTCGTCAAGCTCGAGCACCTCCGGGCCGCCGAGCCGATGCACCCTGATCGCTTTCATCGCTCTCCTCCTCTGGCGCTGCCGCCTGAACGCCGATGACATTTCGCGCTACAGTAAACGACCGAGAATCCAACCCGGGGAGCCAAGAGGATAGAAGGCGGCGCTCTTGCTGTAAGAATTGCCGCTCTCTGACCGTATCGAGGGGAGATGACGAAAAGGAGCTGCCCTGCCATGGAACAGCGCCAACCAGAAGCTTCGCCCAGACTTCTTGCAAGAATCGGCGGCATGCTGTACCTGATCATCATCGTCCTGGGCCTCTTCGGGGAGATGTTCGTCAGGGAGAAGCTCGTCGTCTCGGGCGATGCGGCGGCCACCGCCGCCAACCTCAAGTCGCAGGAGTCGCTGTGGCGCTTCGGCATCGCGACCGAGCTCTGCATGCTGATCTGCGCGATCGCCTTGGCGGTGATCTTCTATGCCTTGCTGAGGCCGGTCAGTAGGGATCTGGCTTTGCTGGCGGCAGCCTTCAATCTGGTGTCGATCGCGGTCGAGGCCGCCTACTCGCTTCATCTCGTGGCGGCCTTGTTTCCGCTCGGCGATGCCGGATACCTTGGCGCCTTCAGGCCGGAGCAGCTCCACGCCATGGTGAGCCTGTCGGTCAAGTCGCATGCCTACGGCTTCGGTATCAGCCTGATCTTCTTCGGCTGTTTTTGCGTCGTCATCGGGTACCTGATCTTCAGGTCGGGCTATCTTCCCAAGGTTGTCGGCGTGCTGATGCAGATCGCCGGCCTGTGCTATCTGGTGAACAGCTTCGCGTTGATCCTGGCTCCCGGCCTGGCGGATCGGCTGTACCCGGCCATCCTGGTTCCTTCCTTCATCGGCGAGGCATCGCTCTGCCTATGGCTGCTGGTGAAGGGCGTGAACATCGAGAGATGGAACCTCTATTTCACCTTCACCCACACGATCGTCCAGCGATCGACACCCGGGCTATCTTCCGGCGCCTTGCCAGAAAAGATCAACCGATCGCCGTCCAATTGATAAGGCCGGGCCTGTTTGGTGCCGACGTAATCCGGCTTCCAGGCCAACTCTGGAGAGTGCCACATCACGTGATTCACTTCGTCGATCTCAAACCGTCCGCCATACGCTGCGAGGCCCTCGATAGCAGCAGTCATTTGTGCGGCGGTCGGTGGCCTGCCGGCAAAGGCTTGGCGTACAAGGTGCTCGCACAGGTCGGCAGCTCTTCGTTATCATAGCAGGCGGTCGTCCGAGGGAAGGACACACCATCCAAGGAAAGGAGTCACACGTGAAGAAAGCTGCCATCGGGAAGATGAGCCTGCATCGCGAAACCCTCCGGGAGCTGCACACCGCCCCGCTCGGAGGCCGGGAGCTGCGGATTCCGGCCGGCGGCGCATGGCCGGTGACCACCGTCCATCCTTATCCCTGCCAGCCCTCCTGCCTTTGCGTCTAGCGACCGTGGGGTAGTGGGGGCAGTGGGAATTCCTGTCCGGCGGGTGCGCGTGCCGTCTTCCTGGCATCCCCTTCTCGCCGGGCAGGATCGCCAGCAGGCTCTCACGGCGGTCCATACGATCGCCGCCGATCTCCGAACGCTCCTCTTGCCGCAGCAGACCTCCGAGTCGGCCTGGAACCTGGCGTGCGCAGCTCTGTGCCTCACCTACCTGGCGCAGGCAACGGGCGAGACCGAAGATGCCGTGGCGGCGCAGACTCTGCTCGAAAGCGCCACCGACCGCGCCGGTGCCGCCGAGCGGCTACCGATGTCCCTCCATCACGGCGCCACCGGGCTCGCTTGGGTCCTCCACCACATCGCGAGGGTACTCCAGCTCGAGGGCGCCGCTGCAGCCACGAGCTCCCTCGACGAAGAGCTGCTTGGACATCTGCATGGCCCCGCGGGCATCGGCGAGCCGTACGATCTGCTCGACGGGCTCCTCGGGCTGGGGGTCTACGGCTTTGAGTCCGGAAACCGCCCGCTGGTGGAGAGAGTCATCCATCGCCTGGCGGCACGCAAGCAGGCCGCCGCCGAGGGTTTTGCCTGGCATACCCCTCCAGAGGCCGGCGAGGGAAGCTGGTTCACCGAGGGTCACTCCAACCTGGGACTCGCGCACGGCGTCGCGGGCGTAGTCGCTTTTCTGGCCGGCACCGTGATGGAGGGCATCGAACCAGACACGGCTCGCCCGCTGCTGCTCGACGCGGTCCACTGGGTTCGCCGGCAGCGCCTGCCGGACGGCGGGCCGCGCGCCTTTCCCTGGGCGGTCGCCCCTGGACGGCCACCGGTAACGCAGGGCCTCGACCCGGGTTGGGCCTACGCGGATTCGGGCATTGCCGCGGCGCTCGCCCACGCGGCACGCGTGCTCGGCGACGCAGACCTGCTGGAGGAAGCCCTCTTGGTAGCCGAACGAGAGGCCGCGCTCATGGACGAGCTGCCGGTGCGCCAGCCCGGCATTGGCTACGGACCGGCGGGCTATGCGCAGGTCTTCGCGCGCCTTTACCGGCAGACGGGCCGGCCGGCTTTCCGGCGCGCCGCTCGCAGGGAGGTCGTTCGCCTCTTGGGAACGCAAGCGTCTGGAATGGGCGCAGGCGGTTTCTTGTCGGAAGATCCAGCGGGCCGACCGCTCCGGCCGGACGTCAGCTTCCTTAGAGGCACCAGCGGCATCGGCCTGGTACTGCTGGGCGCCGCGACTGCCGTCGATCCGCTGTGGGACCGGTTACTTCTGCTCTCTCCTCTCCGCCTGGAACCGCGATAGGAGAACCCTGGCTCCATTTCGGAGATTTCGCGCACTAGCATATGTGTGAAGCTCGATCCCTGGCAAAAAAACTGGACCAACACCCAGCCGGGAAAGGAGAAGCAAGATGAAGACGCAGAGGGCCGTGGTGAAGAAGCTGAAGATCGACAAAGAGACCCTGCTCCCCCTGACATCACGCCAGATGAACGAGGTTGAGGCGGGTGCCGTTGCCGTTTCACCGGTCGTTCACCTCAACAACTCACGCATGATCCACTTCTAGCTGCCCCATGCGCCTGCCGGTGACCCCGGAGGGGAGGAGGCCCGCGCTGTAGACTGGGGCGCCCAGAACGCGGCGCACAGCCATCGCCGACGGATCGCTTCCCACTCCTTGCCGGCCCACAAGCGGCTGCGCCCGGCGCCGGTCGCGGTCACGGCGCGGCCGCTTCCGGCGCCGGCATGCCGCTAGCGGACCTCGCCACGTTCATTGATGCTGCTCCCTGTGGCGGTCCAGTGGAACGCCGCCTCCGGCGATCGGGCTGACCCCCGCGGCAGCGAGCTCGCGATTGACTGCGGCGAGCTCGCCGTCGGTGAAGGCCCGCCAGGCGGCAAGGGCCTGCGCGGTCAGGACACGCAGGGCGCTCAGCCCGGCGCGGGCGTCGGCGCTCGGCGCGGCATCGGCCCCTTCCACCGCGCCGAACAGCGTGTTTGCGCGCTCCGCCACGAACCGTACGCTGTCAACCAGCGGCGGCGGTCGCAGCTGGGCGCTCGCCCGCTGCATCTCGTCGGTGACTCCAGAGACCGCGGTGGCGTCGCGCCGAAGCTTCTCGAGGTGCTCCCGCAGCGCCGCCGGCGCCCGCTCGAGGCGGACGCCGATCTCGTGCAACAGGGCTTCGGCGGCCGCCTCCGCACTTGCCAGTGATACCTGCACGGTCTGTACCTCGCGCGCCGCTGCCAGCTGCTGCTCGTAGGCGCTCGCCGGCAGCGCGAGGCGCGGGTCGGGGAGGACGTCAAGACTCTGCTCGAGCCGGCGGCCGTCGACGGTGAGCACCAGTCGATAGCGTCCCGGAGCGGCCCAAGGACCGTCCGCCCAGGAGTCGCCGTGGCTCGTCTCGCGGGGTGCCGCCCACCGTAGCGGCCAGACGAACCGGTGCATGCCCGGCCCGGTCGTCAGGGCGACCCGCTGGAGCGACCACTGCGGGGCCACCCGGAGCTTGGCGGGCTCGACCGGCTTGGGCGCGTCGGCACTGCTGTAGCGGCGGACCAGCCGGCCGCCGGCGTCGAAGATCTCGAGCGTCACCGGCTCGCGAGCAGGCGCCCGCAGCACGTAGTCGACGTAGGCGCCGTACGGCGGATTCGCGGCCGCCGGCTCGTCCTTCTGGAGCGGCGTGCCGGTGAATTCGGCGACGCGCAGGCGCACCGCCGGCGCGGGCCTGTAAAGCCAGGGGGCGGCCCCCTCCTCGCCCGCCTGGCGCAGCGGCTCGACGTCGTCGAGGACCCAGAAGCCGCGCCCGTGCGTGGCGATGACGAGATCGGCGTCGTGGACCTCGAGATCGCGCACCGAGGTGACCGGCAGCCCGAGCTGCAGCGACTGCCAGTGGTCGCCGTCGTCGAAGGACACGTAGACACCCTTCTCGGTGCCTGCATAGAGGAGCCCGCGCCGCGCCGGATCGGCGCGCACGGCGTTGACGAAGCTGCCATCCGGGATGCCCGCGACGGCGAGCTCCCAGTGCGCTCCGCCGTCGCGGGTGCGGTACAGGTAGGGGCGGAAGTCGTCGACGCGGTGGCGGTCGACGGCGGCATAGGCGCTCTCGGCCGCGAACGGCGATGGCTCCAGGATGCCGACCTTCGACCACGGCGCGAGCCCCGCCGGGGTGATGTCCTGCCAGTGGCCGCCCTCGTCGCGGGTGCGCCAGATGCGGCCGTCGTCGGTGCCCACCCAGAGGTCGCGATCGGCGAGGCGCGAGGGGGCGATCGTGTAGACGACGCCGCGGCGGGGACCGCCGTGGAGATCGTCTGCGGCGGTCGCGGCGTCCAGGGTCGCCGGCACTCCGGGATCCTCGCGGGTGAGGTCGGGGGAGATGACCGACCAGTGGTCGCCCCCGTCCGCGGTCCGGAACACCTTCTGGTTGCCGAAGTAGAGGACCTTGGGGTCCCGCCGCGAGAAGGCAAGCGGCAGCGTCCATTCGTCACGGTAGATCTCGCCGGGATACGCGAGTGTGGGATCGACGTTGCGAGTCTGGCCGGTGCGGCGGTCGAGACGCGCCACCCGCCCACCGTAGATCGTCAGCGGATCGTCGGGATCGGGCGCGATCATGTCGCTCTCGCCACCGGCGGTGACCTCGGTGAACTGCATCATGGTGATGCCGTCGTTGGAAGTGGTGCGGACCGGTAACGCCGCCGCCCCGGAGTCCTGCTGGGCGCCATAGACCCAATAGGGGAAACGGCGATCGGTGACGACGTGGTAGATCTGGGCGGTCGGCTGGTTGTGCCACGAGCTCCAAGAGGCGCCGCCGTCGACCGATACCATCGCGCCCTGATCGACGCCGAGAATCCGTGACGCGGGATGGTCGGCGTCGATCCATAGCATGTGGTAGTCGTCGCCGGTGGCGTCGCCCTCGACCGGTGCGAAGGTCCCCCCGCCGTCGCGCGAGCGGTAGAGGTTGGTGTTCGAGATCCACACCGTGTCGGCGTCGGCAGGCTCGACGGTGACGCCGCAGAAGTACCAGCCGCGCTGCCAGATCCGGCGGTCATCGCTCTTGCGCGTCCAGTGCTCGCCGCCGTCGTCGGAACGGTAGAGGCCGCCGGCCTCCGCGTCGACGACGGCGTAGACCCGCAGCGGCGCGGCGGCGGCGACGGCGATGCCGATTCGACCCGGGTGGACAGGCAGGCCGTTGCCGGTGAGCTCCCGCCAGTGATCGCCGCCGTCGGTCGATTTCCACAGCCCGCCACCCGGTCCGTTCGAGGGCGGATAGACGCTCCACGGCGGCCGCCGGGTCTGCCAGAGAGCCGCATAGACCACCCGCGGGTTGCCGGGCTCGAAGGCGAGATCGATGGCGCCGGTGTCGGCGTCCTTCGTGAGCACCTGCTGCCAATGCTGGCCGCCATCGGTGCTGCGGAAGACGCCGCGCTCGGCGTTGGGGCCGTAGGGATGGCCGAGGGCGGCGACGAACACCCGCTCGGGATCCTGGGGATCGACGAGGATGCGGCCGATCTGCTGCGTATCGGCCAGGCCCTGGTGCGTCCAGCTGCGCCCGCCGTCGGAGGACTTGTAGACGCCGTCGCCCTGCGCGATGTCGGAGCGCATGTCGGCCTCGCCGCTCCCGACGTAGAGCGTGCTCGGCCGGGACGGCGCCACCGCGATCGCGCCGATCGTCGCGATCGGTTGGCCGTCGAAGATGGGCTCCCAGGTGCGGCCGGCGTCGCGGCTCTCCCACACACCGCCGTTGACCGCGCCGAAATAGAAGTGGTTGGGTTCGCCCGGCACGCCGGTCACTGCGAGCACCCGGCCGCCGCGGAAGGGGCCGAGCAGCCGCCAGTGCAGGCCGGAGAACAGCGCCGGGTCGACGGGACCCTTGGCATCCTCGGCGACGGAGGGAGCCGGGAGGGCGAGAGCGAGCACGGCAGCGCCCGCGAGAAGACAACGGACTGAGTGGCGGTTGGCGTTCACGCCGGGAAGAGTAAACGAGCAACCGGCCTCGTGAGAAGCCTGCTGCCGCGGTCATCGCCACCTCGCCGGCTGCCAGCACCGGCTCGGCCACCTCGTACAGCCCGAGTTGTAGGAGGATCAGCGTACGCCGGGGCATGGTAGCCTGGACGGCTTTCATTCGATCCGCGTGAACAAACAGTGGCGGCTGATCTTCCAATGGGATGGCGGCAAGGGCGAAGCCGGCGGTGTCTATCTGGATGATCATAGTTACGCGTGAGGTGAGCCATGTTGATGACGAAGCGCAAGCCGGCTAGCGTGGCAGAGATCTTGATCGAGGAGTTCAAGGCGCCGATGAGGCTGACCCAGGTCGCGCTGGCCAACGCGATGGGCGTCCAGCGCAAGCACGTCAACGAACTGTGCAATGGCCGCCGAGCTGTGACCGCCGCGACCGCACTGATCCTCGCCCGGGTGCAGGCACTCGCCGGACAACCTCAGCGAAGCCTGCCTTGGGCGGCCAACTCCGCATCTCGCTGAAGCGCCGCCGCCCTCACCCCGCCGTAGTGAACGGGGGGCGGTTGGTCGAACGCTTACCGGCGTATCACCATTTGGGCCATAGGCGAATGCTATCATGACATCAGTTGAGGACGGCAACGAGCGAGGCCGCAGCCCATTTGCCGTCTTGCCGATAGAATCCATCTTGGCTCGTCTACCCCGATGGAGGCGGGGAGATCACCATGACCACGGCTCTCTACATCGACCGAGACCGAATCGGCGACTTCTGCCAGCGGTGGAGCGTCACGGAATTCGCACTCTTCGGGTCAATCCTGCGGACCGACTTCGGGCCAGACAGCGACGTGGATGTCCTCGTCACCTTCGCACCCGACGCGCCCTGGACCCTGTGGGACCTCTCCAGGATGCGGGCAGAGCTGGAATCCATCTTTGGTCGGGAGGTGGATCTGGTCGAAAAGAAGGCCCTCCGTAATCCCTACCGCCGTCAGGCCATCCTCGCCGATCACCACGTCGTCTATGCCTCCTGATCGGGACAACGTCTATCTGTGGGACATGGTGATGGCAGCCCAAGGAGTGGCGTCCTCGTTGCAGGGGCTCACATTCGAGCAGTATGCCGCCGACGAGAACCTCCACCTGGCAACTGAGAGGAGGATCGAGATCATCGGCGAAGCGGCACGGCGCATTTCACCGGGATTCAAGGAAACCCATCCGGAAATTCCCTGGCGATTGATCGTCGATCAGCGCAACGTGCTGATCCAGGCCTATGACGAGATCGAGGCCGAGAGAATCTGGGCTTTGGCACAACAGGATCTTCCTCGGCTACTTGAACAACTCAAGCAGCTGACGCCTCCTGAGAAACCCTGATCTTCCTCGGCGAGTGCATCTAGTCGAGACTGATGAGGGTTGGTCGCCATAGCGGTATGCGGCAGCAAGCAAACCCTCAGCGGCCAAGACTATAAGCGCAAGAAGCTTGAGCCAGTCACTATAATAACTGCATCCAGAATCGCCTTCGTCCCCTTGCCGCTCATATCGATCCACCTCTACTCCGTCTGCCATGGCTGTCATGCAGCTCTCGCTCCATCGACAGCAGATATGCGAATGGATTTCCTCGCAGGGACTCTCTCCGGTCCACGTTGTACATTGTCCCGGAAACGATGAGCGAAAGACCGGCACCGGCTAACAGGGCAGTCGGGACGGCCAAGCCGGCGGCGACGAGCACCGTGCTGGACCCAGCAGACAGAAACGCAACCTTCAGCAAGCCATCTCCCAGCCATCGAATTCTCCGCCCGTGAAGCGCATTCTTCAAATCGGCAAGCGCAGGCTCAACCTCATTGGCGTGAAGGTCGAGTATGCGTTGGCGCAACGCTTCGAGCGAAAGGTCTGCTTCCACCGCTGCCGTCAGCTGTTTAATCTTAGTTCGGAAGATGGCGAGCTCATCCTTGTGTCGTTCCCTGAAGGCCAACAGGCTGTCAATTGGCGTGTCGGGGTCAATTGCTATCCGCTGGATCGCAAGCTGAGCGAGCAGCCCAGGGGCCAGGTGCCTCGGCATCCGCCGGCGCGGGCCGAAGGCTTCATACTCTCGCCACCTATGCCAGGGACCATGAATGCCCCAAGGAATGATGCCGCCGAGCTGAGAATCAAGGCGTGCAGCAACAGCCAACCTCTCAGCTGTGGGGAGAGGCGTCAGCAGGCTAGCTCCTACGCGGTCCGCGAGCCGCGTGGCGAGGAGAGTCATATAGAAGAGCGCGAAACCATCATCGACTTGAAGCCACTCTGAACCACGATTTGATGGCGCGGCTAACATCGAGAATAGGTGGCGAATCTCGTGCGGCAGTTTCTCGGGATGCATTTCAGCGAATCTTCCCAGGCGGTACGGAAGCTTCTCGATATGAATGTCGTGCCTGCGCCCGTCGTTGCTACCCACAAGCAGCTCGGCTCCTTCGCTGGTAGCTAGATAATTCAGCGCGTCGTCTGCCAGTTCTTCTATCTCCTCCATGCCTGAATTCACTCGAAGTGGCACCAGAAAGCCAGCATCTTGGAGAGCACGCCCGGAGTCAGTAGAGTACGGGCTATCGATTGACTCCGGAACGATGGTCCGAATCGAGTCCCAATAGAGAAGCGATGTCTTAAGCCACGCCTCGTCACGGATATCAATCCACGGATAGAAAATAGCTTGTGACATAAGCTGCTCTCCTCATGCAAAGGCGGCGACTCCTTGCGATTCAGAACTCCGGCATAAACGTCGACGACATACGCTCCCGCATTCAAAACCAAATGGCAGCCCCTGATCTTTTGCAAGCATGTTGGCGCCTCTGTCACTCTCCTTCTTCTCCCGCCGAGAGCGGGAGGACCCGTGCAAGGGGCTCCTCGATATCGAGGCCGTGCTGGGAAGCGATCCGCGCCAAGTGGATACCGAAGACTGCGCGCAGCTCGCCCAAAGCTGGCAGAAATACCCAGCTGGCAAAGTGGCCGCGGTCAAAGCCGAAGTCAACGATCCGTCCACCTTCGCTCTGTACATCGTCGAGAAACTTGCGACAAGCCAGACGCATAGCCCGAAGACTCGCGTCGAACTCCAACGATAGCTTGCCGTGGCCAAGCTCGCGGGTGAGGACGCGGCGCATGTCGAGGACGGATTCGACGCAGTGCGAAGGGACCTCAAGCGCATTCGGGTTATAGAGGACCCGGCGATCCTCCAGATACGATATGAGACGGCGCGCGACTACTACATCGGCTTCGGGCGGATTCCACTGAACTCCGAAAATGGGACAACTGATGCCAGTAAGTCGTGTCGTGATCTCGGAAAACTTCATGAGACTGACTTCCTGTTTGGCGCTGACGGCTAGCTAGCTAGCGCCCTCGGCGCCGAGGATTACACATCAAACATCTTCAAGTATCTTCCTGCGCGTCGATACCCGGAAAGACTCCTCCGCGGACCTTGTACCTGAGTTCGAGCGATAAGCCTTGTTGACTAAGTATAGGTAGGAAGAGCGGTCGTCAGCAAGCTTATCGCTTGCTTGCTATGAGACCAAGAACTCAGGCCGACCGCCCTACCGGCGCGCAGCCAGTGATCGACAGTCGCCCACGCCAGCGCGCGAGTGGTGCTCACCAACGGTCGCGCGCCCA
>DATGHG010000369.1:0-2138 GCA_035308185.1 Thermoanaerobaculia bacterium
ATCCACGCGGCTCGCGGCGGTATTCGTGGTGGCGAGCGTGACCGGCCTGGTGTTCGGCGGCCTGCGCGTCGCGAACGCGGCGACCGCGGCGACCGCGTACAGCAGGACCGCGCAGCTCGCCGCCCTGGCCGATCAGAACACCGTCTTCGCCCAGGCCATGGAGAACGAGCGCGACGTGTCCGCCGGCGTCGCCGCGTACAGCGCGCTCGCGGCCGCCGCGACGGCGGGCAAGGCCGCGCCGAGCGTCACCGGGCCGATCAATGTGGCGCTTGCGCACCAGAACGCCGCCCTCATCGCCGCGGAGCAGGCCACCGACGTGCAGGCGGCGCGGGCGGGCTCGCTGGCCGGCGCCATCGGCTCGGCGTTCCCTGCCAGCATCCAGTCGAGGGCCTCGGACGTCAGCGCGATGGTGGGCGCCATGCCCGGGCTCCGTAGCGAGCTGATCGGGCAGCCGACGTCCGCGGTCATCGCCAACTACTCGAGCGCGATCGGCGCGCTGTTCGTGTTCAACGACGAGATCACCAGCGGCAGCGCCGACGCCCAGATCGCCGACGAGGTGCGCGCGCTCGGCGCGCTGTCCCGCGCCAAGGACCAGGCGTCGCAGCTGCGGGCGTTCGTGTTCAGCGCCCTGGTCGAGGCGTCGGTGAACAACGCGGCGACCAGCAAGCGCGTGGCGGGCAACCCGAGCGGCACGCCGTACAACTCCCTCGGCCAGCAGGCGCTCGCCGACGCCGGCGGCCTCAGCATGCTCACCACCGCGCAGGGCCTTGAGTTCGCCGACCTTGCGGCCTTCGACAACGCCGCCGACCCGGCGACGGCCAACGCCTACCTGGCCAGCGTGGCCGGCCAGCCGGACACCAACGTCCAGCTCATCGAGGACTTCATCAGCGAGACGGGTGACCCGAGGCAGACTTTCCAGCCGGTCGACGGGCACGCGTCGCTCGGCTTCAGCCAGGCGACCGTCGCCGCCACCTGGTACAGCAACGCGTCGAACCAGATCGGTCAGATGCGGACCATCGAGGCGCAGCTAGTCAGCGCGGTCGTCGCCCGCAGCCAGTCGATGCAGCAGCAAGCCATGCAGTCGGCGGTGCTCACCGCCATGATCACCGGCGGCGCGGTACTCCTGGTGCTGCTTGCGACCGCGCTGGTCGGCCGCACCCTGATCAACCCGCTGCGCCGCCTGCAGGCGGACGCGCTTGAGATTGCCGCGGTCCGGCTGCCCGAGCGGGTGGCGGCCGCGGCCGCCGGCACGGAGCCAGGCGAGGAACCCGCCATGGTCGAGCCCGTCGGCGTGCAGTCGACGGACGAGATCGGCCGGGTGGCGCGCGCGTTCGACCAGGTGCACGCCGAGGCGGTGCGGCTGGCCGGTAACGAGGCGCAGCTGCGCGGCAGCCTCAACGCGATGTTCATCAGCCTGTCCCGGCGCAGCGTGCCGCTGATCGACCGGCTGTCGCGGATGATCGACAGCCTCGAGCAGAGCGAGGACGACCCGGACCAGCTCTCGCACCTCTTCTCCATGGACCACCTGGTCACCCGGATGCGCCGCAACTCGGAGAACCTGCTGGTGCTCGCGGGCGAGGAGCCGGTGCGCAAGTGGAGCGAGCCGGTGCCGCTGGGCGACGTGGCCCGCGCCGCCTCGGCCGAGATCGAGCAGTACGGCCGGGTGACGCTGACCGTCCAGCCCGGGATCATGGTCTCCGGGCAGGCGGCGGCCGACGTCGTCCACCTGCTGGCCGAGCTGCTCGAGAACGCCACCCTGTTCTCTCCGCGCAACACCCAGGTCCAGGTGGCGGCGGCCGACGCGCCGGGCGGCGGGGTGCTCATCGAGATCCGCGACGAAGGGGTCGGCGTCTCCGCCAGCCGCCTGGCCGAGATGAACTGGCGGCTCGACCACCCGCCGGGGGTGGACGTGTCGGTCTCCCGGCACATGGGCCTGTTCGCGGTCTCCCGGCTGGCGGCCCGGCGCGGCGTCAGGGTCCGGCTGCGCGCGGGCGCGCCGCAGGGCCTGACCGCCCTGGTCTGGCTGCCAGGCACGCTGACCAGCCACGAGCAGCCGCCGACGGTCGGCATGCACTCGCGCCCGCAGGCCGACGGCGTGCTGCTGGCGGACGAGATGGCCTTCGCCGAGGCGATACCGG
>DATGHG010000370.1:0-25716 GCA_035308185.1 Thermoanaerobaculia bacterium
CGGCGGCGGCCGGCGCGCCGCCAGCGGCATTCTCGGTCGGGCCGGCGCCGCCGGGGGCGCCTGCACTGCCGGAGGCGACGGCACCGGCGGGAGAACCCGCGGCTCCGGCGGCCCTGAGCGCGGCGGGACCTTCGCTCCTGCCGGGGGCCTCGCCGATCACCGGCGGCGCCGCCGCCTCCCGGCCGGGAAGCTCCCGCACGGCGCCCGTGGACCCGGGCGCCGTCGCCGGCCCGGCGCCCCGGCGCCCGCCGCTGGCGGTCGCGGCGCCGTCGGATGCCACCGGGCTCGCCGCCGTGACCGTCGCCGGCAGCGGTGGCGCCAGCCTCCCTGGCCTCGCCGGACTCTCCGGCACCGGTGCCGGCGTCGGGGTCGGTTGCGGCACCACCGGCACGGCGGCCGCAGCCGTCCCGCTCGCCGGCACCTGCCCGCCGGCCGCGGCCACCGGAGCGCCAGCCACGGCCACCGGAGCGCCGGCCGCGGGCGCGGCGGGCGCGGCGGGCGCTCCGGCCAGGACCGCCACCGGCGAGCGGGACGCGTGATAGACCATCAGCACGACCGCGCCGCCGGCCAGCAGCGACAGCGCCACGCCGGCGATCACCACCCGGCGCAGGCCGGACCGGCGGTCGCCGGACTGGGGCATGTGCGTCCAGGGCGAGGCGAAGCCACCGTCCTTGACGCCGGTCTGGCGCGCGGCGTTCTGGCGCGCCGCATCCAGCCGCGCCCGCTTCAGGGCCTCGTCGATCAAGCTCATGAAACGATCTTCCCCTCCAGCTCGCGGATCGCCCGCCGCACGTGCCGGGCCTCCAGCTGATCGGTGCCGGCCACGTAGCCGCACAGCAGCGCCTTGTCGCAGACCGCGTTGATCAGGCGCGGCACGCCGCCCGAGTAGCGGTGCACGGCGCGGATCGCCCAGCGGCTGAAGCCCGGCCGGCCGTTGCCGCCGGCGACGTGCAGCCGGTGCTGGATGTAGTACTCGGTCTCGGCGCGGTTGAGCGGCGTCAGATGATAACGGACGGTGATGCGCTGCCGCAGCTGCCGCAGCCGCCGCTCCTCCAGCATGTCGCGCAGCTCCGGCTGGCCGATGAGCACGATCTGCAGCAGCTTGCGCTGATCGGTCTCCAGGTTCGACAGCAGCCGCACCTGCTCGAGCAGCTCGGCGTCGAGGTCCTGGGCCTCGTCGATCAGCAGCACCACGTCGTTGCCCGCCGCCACCTGGTCGAGCAGGAACTGGTTGAGCAGCCCGAGACAGGTCACCCGGTCGGCGCGCGACGGCGGGGCGAGCCCGTATTCGACCAGGATGGCGCGCAGCAGCTGGGTGCTGGTCAGGCAGGGATTGAGGATCAGCGCCGTGCGCACGTTGGGGCCGAGGTGCTCGAGGATGGCGCGGCAGACCGTGGTCTTGCCGGCCCCCACCTCGCCGGTCAGCTGGATGAAGCCCTTGCGCTCGCTGATGCCGAACAGGACGTGATTGAACGCCTCGCGGTGCCGCTCGCTGAAGAACAGGAAGCGCGGATCGGGCGTGATGTTGAACGGCGGCTCCTGGAAGCCGTAAAAGGCGTCATACATGGTGCGGCGCTCGGGGGCGCTGGCAGCGGACGGCGCGCACCCGCTCTGCAGCTGGTACGCAAGCCGCGCCCGCCCCGTCTAGGAGACCCGTACCGCCTTCTCCTTCTCCTCCACCGCCTTGAGCAGCGCGTCGTAGGAGTCGGAGAACTTGCGGACCCCCTCCTGCTCGAGCTGCTCGGAGACCTGGCTCTCCTCGATGCCCAGCTCGGCCAGACCGTCGAGCACGTCCTGCGCCCGGTCCAGGTCGTCGTGGATGCGCACCCGCGGGTTGCCGTGGTCCTTGAATGCCTCGAAGGTCTCGCGCGGCAGCGTGTCGACGCTGTCGGGAGCGATCAGCGCCTCCACGTAGTAGGTGTCCGGGAGGGCGGGATCCTTGGTCGAGGTCGAGGCCCACAGCGGCCGCTGGCGGTTGGCGCCATGCTCGCGCAGCCGCGCGAAGCGCTCGCCGCTGAACACCTCCTCGAAGGCGCGATAGGCCAGCCGGGCATTGGCGATCCCGGTCTTGCCGCGCAGCTCGCGCGCCAGCTGGCGCTGGCGCTCCGGGCGCCCGGCATCTGCGGGGGCGGCGGCGATCGCATCCAGGCGCTTGTCCACCAGCGTGTCGACCCGGCTGACGAAGAAGCTGGCCACCGAGCGCAGGCGGTCCACCGGCTGGCCGGCGGCGACCCGCGCCTCGAGCGCCGCGAGGTAGGCCTCCATCACCTCGCGGTAGCGGTCCACCGAGAACAGCAGGGTGACGTTGATGTTGATGCCCTCGGCGAGGCACTGCCGGATGGCGGGGACGCCCGGTCCGGTGCCGGGGATCTTGACCATGACGTTGGGCCGGTCGCAGCGCTGCCACAGCCGCCGCGCCTCGACCACCGAGCCCTCGGTGTCGAGCGCCAGGCGCGGGCCGACCTCGATCGAGACGTAGCCGTCGTCGCCGCCGGTGACCTCGTACACCTGGCGGAAGGCGTCGGCGGCGCGGCTCACGTCCACCACCTCGAGCGACTCGAAGATCTCGGCCGGCGCCAGCCCCTGCTCGCCCAGCCGGCGGACGTCGTCGTCGTACAGCTCGGTGGCGGCGATCGCCTGCTGGAAGATGGTGGGGTTCGAGGTCATGCCGCGCAGGCCGTCCTCTTCGATCAGCCGCCGCAGCTCCGGCCCCTGGTAGAGGTCGCGCCGGATGTAGTCGTACCAAACGCTCTGGCCGAGCTCGGCCAGCCTCAGCAGCGGGTTCTGGCTCATCGTGTCCTCCTCGCCCTCGCCTGCATCCTCGGCGGCTCGCCGCCCCTTCGTCCCTATGGTACCCCAGGCTCATTCCAGCCAGTGATGGGTGCTCTCCTGCAGGTCGGGCACCAGCTCGGGCTTGCTGCGCAGGGCGCGCACGCAGGTGTTCCAGCGCAGGATGGCGTCGTCGTTGCCGTGCGGGCGGATGGCGGCGGCGCGGTCGAAATGATCCATCGCCTCGCGCATCCATTCGTAGGCGATGTGGCCGGCGCGCGGGCCGCCGCGCGTCAGGTGGGCCTTGGCGCGGCGCTCGCAGAGGATGCCGGCATGATAGGTGCGGCTGTACTCGTCGCGGATCCGCGCCAGCGCCGCCTTGGCCTCGGCGGCGGCGGCGCCGAGGTGTTCCTCGAGCTGGTCGGAGAGCGCCAGCACCAGCATCACCAGCGCCTCCTGGTTGTCGGCGTCGATCTCGAGGATGTCGCGGCAGATGCTCTCGGCCTCGACCGGCTCGTGCAGCAGCCGGTAGCGATAGGCCTTTTCGAGGGCGGCCGGCACGGCTTCATGGGAGAGCGGCTTGAGCTCGAACATCCTCGCCTCCTGCCCTTTCCAGCCGTTGCGGCAGGGTGACGGCTGGAGTACGATTAGCCCCCGATTGCATTTCCCTTCTCGACACAGGGCTCCCGGCCGGGAGCGGAGGCCGGGGCGCGGACGATGGAAACGACATCCTACGACATCCTCGTGGTCGGCGGCGGCGGCGCGGGCCTGCGGGCGGCGATCGCCATCGCCGAGACCGACCCCGAGCTCAGCGTGGCGGTGGTTTCCAAGGTCTACCCGATGCGCAGCCACACCGTCTCGGCCGAGGGCGGCGCCGCCGGCGTCGCCCGCGCCGACGACAGCCTCGACGCTCACGCCTACGACACGGTGAGCGGCGGCGACTGGCTGTGCGACCAGGACGCCGTCGAGGCCTTCGTGCGCGAAGCGCCGGAGGAGCTGCTGCGGCTCGAGCGCTGGGGCTGTCCCTGGAGCCGCACCGCCGACGGCCACGTCGCGGTGCGCCCGTTCGGCGGCATGAAGAACGAGCGCACCTGGTTCGCCGCCGACAAGACCGGCTTCCACATGCTGCACACGCTCTACCAGACCAGCCTCAAGTACGCGCCGCTGACCTTCTTCGACGAGTGGTTCGTCACCTCGCTGCTGGTCGCGGACGGCCGCTGCCAGGGGGTGGTGGCGATCGAGCTCGCCACCGGCAAGGTCGGCGCCCTGCTGGCCAAGGCGGTCATCCTCACCACCGGCGGCTGCGGCAAGGTCTTCGCGTTCACCACCAACGCCAACATCAAGACCGGCGACGGCATGGCCCTGGCCTACCGCGCCGGCGTGCCGCTCAAGGACGCCGAGTTCGTGCAGTACCACCCCACCGGGCTGCCGTTCACCGGCATCCTGATCACCGAGGCGACGCGCGCCGAGGGAGGGTGGCTGCTCAACAAGGACGGCTACCGCTACCTGCAGGACTACGACCTGGGCAAGCCCGAGCCCAAGCCGGTCCTGCGCTCGATGGAGCTGGGCCCGCGCGACCGGTTGTCGCAGGCGTTCGTCAAGGAGATGGAGAAGGGTCGCACCACCACCACCGCCTACGGCGAGGTGGTGCACCTCGACATCCGCCACCTGGGCGAGAAGCTGATCGACGCCAAGCTGCCCTTCGTGCGCGAGCTGTGCCGCAAATACGAGAACATCGACCCGGTGCGCGAGATGATCCCGGTGCGGCCGGTGGTCCACTACATGATGGGCGGCGTGCAGACCGACCTCGACGGCGCGACGCCGCTGTCCGGCCTCTACGCCGCCGGCGAGGTGGCCTGCGTCAGCATCAACGGCTCGAACCGCCTGGGCTCCAACTCCCTGACCGAGCTGCTGGTGTTCGGCGCCAGGGCCGGGCGGGCCGCCGCGCGCTACGCCGTCGCGACGCCGCCGGCGGCGCCCGACGTCCTCACCCAGGCCTACGCCGAGGAGCGGCGGCTCGAGACGCTGCGGCGCTCGTGCGGCGGCGAGCGGGTGGCGGTGCTGCGCACCGAGATGCAGCAGGCGATGGAGCGCGGCGCGGGGATCTACCGCG
Source organism: Thermoanaerobaculia bacterium (assembly GCA_035308185.1). GTDB lineage: Bacteria > Acidobacteriota > Thermoanaerobaculia > Multivoradales > UBA5704 > JASLEW01. The sequence goes on from DATGHG010000370.1 coordinate 4,883, forward strand.
ACGAGCCGGGGCTGGGCGCGGCCGCGGCCAAGATCGCCGAGCTGCGCGAGCGCTGTGCCGGCGTCTGGCTGGACGACCGCAGCCTCACTTTCAACACCGAGCTGCTCGCTCTCCTCGAGCTGACCAACATGCTCGACGTCGCCGAGGCGATCATTCACTCGGGCCGCGAGCGGCGCGAGTCGCGCGGCGCCCACCAGCGCACCGATCATCCGCGGCGCGACGACGAGCGCTTCCTGAGCCACTCGCTCGCCTACCACCGGGAAGGCGAGGCGCCGCGCATCGCCTACCAGCCGGTCACCATCACCCGCTGGCCCCCGGCCGAGCGGATCTACGGGAGGTGAAGTCCGTGCCGGAAACCGCCGAGACCATCCGCCTCGAGGTGCTCCGCTATCGCCCCGAGGAAGACAGCGAGCCGGTGTGGCAGGGCTACGACGTGCCGCTGCGGAGCGATTGGATGGTGCTCGACGGCCTCAACTACATCAAGGACACGCTCGACGGCAGCCTCTCGTACCGCTGGGCCTGCCGCATGGGGGTCTGCGGCAGCTGCGGCATGATGGTCAACGGCACCCCGACGCTCACCTGCGCGTCCTATCTCTCGGCGCTGGCGCCCGGACCGATCCGGGTCGAGCCGCTGCGCGGCTTCCCGATCGTCCGCGACCTGGTGATCGATCTCCACGACTTCCTCGACAAGCTCAAGAGCGTCAAGCCCTGGCTGCTGCGCACCGAGGAGCCGCCGCTCGCCGCCGGCGAGCACCTGCAGACTCCCGAGCAGCTGGCCGAATACAAGCCGTACAGCATGTGCATCAACTGCATGCTCTGCTACGCGGCGTGCCCGATCTATGCGCTCGAGCCCGGCTTCGTCGGGCCGGCGGCGATCGCGCTGGCGCAGCGCTACAACCTGGATTCGCGCGACCAGGGGGCGGCCGAACGGCTCGACGTCCTGTCGCAGCACGAGGGGATCTGGGCCTGCACCTTCGTCGGCGAGTGCTCGGCCGTCTGCCCGAAGGGGGTCGATCCCGCCGGCGCGATCCAGCGCTACAAGGTCGGGGCGACGGCGGACTGGTGGCGCTCGGTGCTGATGCCCTGGGGGGCGCGATGAACCCGGCCTACCGGCCCTACCATCCGAAGTGGCATCGCGACCGGATGCCGATCTTCTGGTGGCTGGGCCAGGCGGCCTATGTCAAGTTCATCGTCCGCGAGCTGACCAGCCTGGCGGTGGGCTACGCCGCGCTGCTGCTGCTCGCCGAGGTCTGGGCCCTGGACCGCGGCGCCGCGGCGCATGCCCGCTTCCTGCGCTTCCTCGCCGCTCCCCCGGTGGTGGCGTTCCACGTGGTGGTGTGCGCCGCCCTGCTCTTCCACACCGTCACCTGGCTCAACCTGGCCCCGAAGGCGCTGGTGGTGCGGCTCGGCGGCAAGCGGCTGCCGGACGGGGCGGTCGTCGCCGGGCACTACCTGCTGTGGCTGCTGGCCAGCGGCGTGGTCGTCTGGTGGCTGCGCGGAGGTCTCTGATGCGGCGGTCGCGCGAGCCTTTCTTCTGGGCGCTGTTCTCGAGCGGCGGCATGATCGCGGCGCTGGTGCTGCCGGCGCTGGCTCTCTGGCTATGGGTCGCCAGGCCGCTCGGCTGGGTCGCGGGCCCCACCGGCCCCGAGATGGCCGCCCTGCTTGGCCCGCTGCTGCTGCGGTTCTGCCTGTTCGTGGTGATCGCGCTGGCGCTCTTCCATTGGGCCCACCGCTTCCGCTACACGCTCTACGACGGGTTGCAACTCGCCCACCTCTACGGCCTGATCGCCAGCATCTGCTATGGCGGCGCGACGCTGCTCACCGCCGCCGCCGCCTGGCTGCTGTGGCGCCTGCCGCACCTGCCCCCTCTGCCCCCTCTGCGATAGCCGCGCTCGGCTCGGGCAGCGGCACCGCGCCGGCGCGCAGCAGCTCCTCCTTGGCGGCGCGGTCGAGGCGCTTGAGCCGGAGCTCCGCGCGCAGCGCCTCGCCCCAGCCCGCGACCTCGCGCCACCAGGCCAGCTCGACCGGCAGGCGCGAGCGGGTGTAGCGGGAGGCCTTCCCGGCGCGGTGCATGGCCAGGCGCAAGGCCAGGTCCTTGGCGGCGCCGGCATAGAGCGAGCCGTCGCGGCAGCGCAGCAGGTAGACGTAGGGCACGCCTCATCCTAACGTCGCCCGGCCGCCGTTCTAACCTATAATCGAAGCAAGCAGCCAAACGACACCTGCCACCGCGAGGCCCGCGGGGAAGGAAACGGAAGCGAGACGATGAGCGCGCGAGCGACGGACCACGGCTGTCGGCGGCGCTGGCTGGTCGCGCTGCGGCATGCCGTTCTGGCTGCGATACTGCCAGCGATGTTGCCGGCACTGCTCGCCTGGGCGCCGGCCGCCGACCAGGCGAAACCTGCCGGTAGCGGCGAGCGCCCGCCGTCGCGGCTGCACCTGGTGCGTCCCATCGGACCGCTGGTGCCCGGACAGCAGGCCAACCTGACGATCGAGACCCTGGGCGAGGGCGGCAAGCCGCAGGCGGCGCAGCAACCGGTGATGGTCACGCTGAGCGGCGCGGCCGGCCTCATCGCGACGAACCAGGTCACCGTGGCCGCCGGCTCCGCGAGCGTGGAGGTGCCGCTGCAGACCGCGAAGCCCGGCCTGTGGCAGGTCGATGCCCGGGCCCACGGCCTGTACTCCGCCTCGACGGTGATCGTCTGCGTGGCACCGGCGGTCCTGAAGCGCCATGAGGCGGTGGCGGCGAGCGCCGCGGCGGCGCGGCCGGCGACCCGGCCGGCGACGGCGACGCCCAAGCCGGCGGTGCCGCCAACCCGAGTATCTGGCGAGGCGCCGCCACCGCCACCACCGCCCGCGCCGGCGGTCCAAGAGCCGGCCACGGCGGCGGCCGGCGCACCGCGGCCCCTGGTGCAGGAGAGGCGACTCCTCGCCGCGGCGCCGCCACCCAGGGCCGCCGTCCTGGTGGCGACGGCGGCGCCCTCCCCATCGGCGGCAGGGAGCTTAGGCGGCGTCGCCAGCAGTGGCGGCGGCGTCGGCGGCGTCGGCGGCGTCGGCGGCAACGGCGCCGGGGCGCCGGCGGGCAGCGGCGCGGCCGGGCAAGTGCGGCTGATCCCCGAGCATCTGCAACGCTACCGCGGCACCCAGGGCTGGGACAGCGTCTCGATCGACGCCTACTGGTACGAGAACGGCAATCCCAGCCCGGTGCCGCACGACATCGACCTGGCCCTGGTCTCGGGGCAGGGCAATCTGCAGATCGACCCGGTTCGGCTGAGCATCCCCAACGGCGACTTCGTCTCCAGTCACGCGGCCGTGGTCACCGCCAGCGCGGCCCAGAGCACATCGCTGCAGGCGCTCTATCCGGGCGGTCAATCGAACGTGGTCGACATCAGCTTCCTCGCCGCGCCGCCGGCGAAGCTGTCGTTTTCCAGCGGGCCGCAGCAGATCCGGGCCTTCGGCGTGGCCTCGTCGGATGTCTACGTCAGGCTGCTCGACGCCGCCGGCGAGCCGGCGGTCGCCGACCGGCCGGTGCAGGTGAACCTGCAACTCACGGGGCCGATCGGCTCGCCGCAGCTGGCGCCGGCGTCGATCGACGCCGGCCAGATCGAAACCAGAGTGCCGCTGTCGCTGCCGCGCTTCGGCGCCTACACGGTGATCGCCTCGGCGGCCGGCCTCGCCGATGCCTCGCCGCTGGCGATCGAGGTCGCCTTCGACTGGATGCTGCTGCTGGCGGCGCTGCTCGGCGGCCTGCTGGGCAGCCTCACGCGGGTGCTCTACCGCGGCGACGGCGCCGACGAGAATCCCCGCCGGTTGCTGCGGGTCCTGCTGCTGGGGGGATTGGCCGCGCTGCTGGTGGTCCTGCTCTCCGCGTTCGGCCTGCTGTCGCTGCTCGCCGGCGCCCTGCCGCAGGGCTTCACCGACGCCCTCGCCAAGGTGCCGTTGGGCAGCCTCACCGGCGTGTTCCTGCTCGGCTTCCTCGCCGGCCTGCTCTTCGACCGCGTCTTCGGCCGCCTGCTCAGCCCGGCCACGGGAGGCGCCGGCGCACCGCCGCCGGCCGCACCCACGGTGCCCGCCAAGCCCTGAGCCGTACCCCCGTACCCAACGCCGCGCGTTGAGCGTCGCCGCGGGCGGTGGCGCCTCAGCCGCCGGAAGTCGCGGCAGCAAGATCGAGTCGCACGAGCGGTAGCTCGCGCAGCAGCTCCTCCAGCACCGCGAGCGCCGCCGCCGGCGCCAGCACCGCGGCGGGCAGATAGGCGATCAGCCACGCACGGCGGGTGCCTGCCTCGATTTTGACCCGCTGGCCGTCGGTGATCGGGGTGCTGAACGGGCCGGCGGCGTCGGCGAGCAGCGGCTTGCCCTCGAGATGGAAGGGGCCGCGGAGCGATTCGAAGGCCTCGCCCGGCCGGCCGGCGCGCAGGGTGACCGGCGGCTCGAAGCTGCCCTCGGCGGCCGCGGAGCAGGGCACCGCGAGCTCGATCGACAGGCAGTTGTTGAGATCGACCAGCGGCTGGATGGCCGGCAGCTCTTCTCCCTTGAGCACCCGCCGCAGCAGCGCCTCCGACGACGGGCGGTAGCGGGTGGGATCGCAGCCGGCCGCGCGGAAGCGCGCGCGCACCGCCGCCACCGTCGCATCCTCCGGCAGCCGGGCCGGCTCCCGCCGCGCCCGGGCCCGCGCCGCCGCCCACCGGCGCAGGTCGGCCAATTCGTCAGAACCGGCAGGCAAGCCGTCGGCCGGCAGCTCCAGCCGCGCCCAGAGCAGCGTCCAGCCAGCCAGGGCCAGGCTCACCGGGAAAGGCGGGGCGTCCATTCGACTCCCGGCAGGGCCGCCAGACCGCTCGTCACAGCCAGCCCTTGCCGCGGGCGATCCGCGCCGCCTCGACGCGATTGCCGGCGCCGAGCTTGCCCATCGCCTCGGAAAGGTAGTTGCGCACCGTCCCCTCGGACAGGTGCAGCTCGGCAGCCGCCGCCGCGGTCGACCGGCCGTCGGCGGCGAGCCGCAGCACCTGGCGCTCGCGCTCGCTGAGCGGATCGGGCTCGTCCCACGCGCTCGCCGCCAGCTCGGGATCGATGGCCCGCAGCCCGCCGTGCACCCGCCGCACCGCGTCGGCAAGGCGCTCGGCGGGCGAATCCTTGAGCAGGTAGCCGGCCACCCCCGCCGCCAGCGCGCGCTGCAGGAAGCCGCTGCGGCCAAAGGTGGTGACGATGATCACCCGCGCCGGATGGGCGCGGCGCCGCAGCTCGGCCGCCAGCTCCAGGCCGCCCATGCCCGGCATCTCGATGTCGGTCAGCACGACGTCGGGGGCGGCCGTCTCGATCTGGCGCAAGGCCTCGGCGCCGTCGCGGGCGCGCGCCACCACCTCGATGTCGGGCTCGAGGTCGAGCAGCGCCGCCAGCGCGCCCAGCACCATCGACTGATCCTCCGCCAGCAGCACCCGGATCATGGCACCCGGCCCGCCGCCACCAGCGCGCCGGCGATCCCCGCGGGCGAGGCGGCGCCGGCCCGGACCGGCGTGCCGCCCTGTCGCGGCACGGTGACGACCAGGCGGGTGCCGCGCGCGCCCTCCGCCGGCGATGCCGGCGCGTCAACCTCGAGGCGCCCGCCCAGGCCTTCCACCCGCTCGCGCATGGCACGCAGGCCCGAGCCGGCGCCGATCCCACTCTCGTCGCAGGCGCCACCGCGGCCGTCGTCGGCAACTTCGAGCACGACCATGTCGCCGCGCGCTTCGAGCGTGATGCGGCAGGTGGCGGCGCCGGCATGGCGGATGACGTTGGTGACCGCCTCGCGCACCGCCAGCGCCAGCGCCGCCTCGGCGGCGGCTGGCAGCGTCACCGGCAGGGCGAAGTACTCGGGCCGCACCCCCGCCGTCTCGAGCGCCAGACGGGCGCGCGCCAGCTCGGCCGGCAGCCCTTCCGAACGGTAGCCGGCGACGGCGGCGCGGACCTCGCGCAGCGCCTCCCGGGTCACCCGCTCGACGTCGCGGATCTCCGCCGCCGCCCTCTCTGGCGAGACCGTCACCAGCTTGCCGGCCAGCTCGGCCTTGAGCGCGATCACCGACAGCGTGTGCCCGAGCAGATCGTGCAGGTCGCGGCCGATACGTTCGCGCTCGGCGATGCGCACCAGCTGCTCGACCTGCGCCTGCGACTCGCGCAGCCGGGCGGCGGTGCGGCCGATCTCGGTGAAGTGGACGTTGACGCCGCCCACCAGCACCGAGAACACCGCCGCGATCAGCCAGAAATACGGCGACAGCGACAGCACCCAGCTCTCGAGCCCGACCAGCGCGACCATCCCGGCGATGATGCCGACGGCGCGGCGCGGCGGCGCCAGCCTGCCGACGAAAACGCTGGCGTAGATGACGAACACCGAGGCGTCCTGGTTCCACGGCGCGAAGCCGGCACCCAGCGCGAAGATCGCCGCGGCGGTCAGCAGCAGCCGCCGGCCCTCCACCCAGTGGCCCACGAAGTAGAGCGGCAGGAAGACGGCGATCGCCGCCAGGGTCAGCGACCACTCGAGCGCCGAGGTGCGGCGGCTCAGCGGCTCGGAGAGAAAGACCGCGAGATAGACGAGCCAGGCGTAAGGCGTCCAGGCCAAATGCGGATTGGGCGGCAGCAGTCGCATGGCTGGCAACATGGTACCGCGCGGCGGCGAGCTCGGTTCCTGGTGGCCGCTAGCCGTAGGTGCGGCCCTCGTCGCGCAGGTAGCCGGCGCGCGCCAGCGCCAGCATGGCGACGGTGAAGCCCGCGAGGTAGAGCACGCTGCCCGCCGCCGGTTCGCGGTTGCCCGCTCCGATCACGCCCAGCGCCAGCCGCGCGAGGTGATACGCCGGCAACCCATGCGCGATCTGGCGCACGAATGATGGCAGCATCGGGAACGGGATCCACAATCCCGAGGCGAAGGCCATCGGCAGCGACAGCAGGTTGCACAGCGCCGGCGCCGAGTTGGGGCCGGCCCAGTAGCCGACCGCCAGGCCCAGCGCCGCGAACGGCAGCGCTCCGGCCACCAGCACCGCCGCCAGCTCGGCCAGCGTCGCCGCCGGCACCCGCACGTGCCCGAGGCTCACCCCGAGAGCGATCAGGGCGCCGACGATGCCGACCGCGAAGAGCAGGCTCATCGCCAGCTTGCCGGCGAACAGCGCCAGCGGCGGCATGGGCGTGGCGCGCTTGAGCAGCAACCATCCCTGGCCGCGCTCCGCCGCCACGCCGATGCCGAAGCCGAACAGAGCGGCGTTCATCACTCCGAAGGCGCCGTAGGTGGCGAGCAGGTAGACCGCGATGCTGACGCCGCCCAGGGGGTCATAGTGCATGGCCAACCCGAACAGCAGATAGAACATGATCGGGAAGGCGAACAGCGGCAGCACGAACGCCGGCAGCCGCATCGCCTTCCTCGCCTCGGCCTTCGCCTCCAGCCAGTAGATGCGTCCCAGGCGCCGGCGCGCCGGCGCCGCCGCTCTCGCCACGGTCTCGGGGGTTCCGGCCAGCGCGCTCATGCCGCCTCCTGCTCGTCCTTGGACCCCGGTCCGCCGGGTGCGGCGGGATCGCCGCCCGCGCCGCCGGTCAGCGCCAGAAACGCCTCCTCGAGGCCGGCGCCGCGCACCTCGAGGCCGGTGAGCGCCGGGTCGGCGGCCAGCAGCGCCGCCACCAGCCGCTCCGGCTCGGCGGCGAAGATCTCGACCATCTCGCCGTCCCGGCGCACGGTGCGCGCCCCCGGCAGCCGCTCCAGCTCGCCGGCGGCGAGGGTCGTGCGGCAGCGCACCTTGCGCCCGGCCACCCGCGCCTTGATCTGCTCGGGAGTGCCCTCGGCCAGCAGCCGCCCGCGATCGAGCAGCACGACGCGGTCGGCGAGGTGATCGGCCTCCTCGAGGTTGTGGGTGGTCAACAGCACCGCGCCGCCGCCGCGCTTGCGCGCCGCGATCCGCTCCCACAGCGACCGCCGGCTCTCGACGTCGAGGCCGGCGCTGGGCTCGTCGAGGAACAGCAGCTCGGGATCGCCGCACAGCGCCAGGGCGAACAGCACCCGCTGGCGCTGGCCGCCGGACAGCTTGCCGAACAACCGCCCCTCCAGGCCTTCCAGGCCGGCCGCGGCGAGGACCTCCGCCAGCGGCAGCGGGTGCGGGTAGTAGCTCGAGAACAGCTCGACGTGCTCGCGCACCCTGAGCGTTTCCGGGACCTTCGACACCTGCAGCATCGCTCCCACCTTCATGCGCGCTTCGAGGCGCGCCGGATCCATCCCGAACAGCCGCGCCGACCCGCCGCTCGGCCGGATCAGGCCCATGAGCAGGCGGACGGTGGTGGTCTTGCCCGCACCGTTGGGACCCAGCAGCGCCACCACCTCGCCCGCGCGCAGCGCGAAGTCGAGATCCGCGACCGCCCTGACCTTGCCGAAGCTACGGCTCGCCCGCGTCAGCTCCGCCACCACCTCGCGGCCGCTGGCGGCGCCGCCGTCATCCGTGCCACTCGTGCCCATGCGCTCCTCCCCGGGGTCGCTCCCCGTCGTGGAGCCAGTCTGGCGGCGCGCGGCGGCGGGCGCCAGGGCCGGATGTCACCAGTTGGCGCTGACAGATGTCACCCCGCGGCCCGGCGCCCCGCAACCTGGAGGTAGGGAGAAGTGCGTCGCGTGCGCTAAGATACTACATGGTCCATCCCTGGAGTCCAGCTTGCTCCGGCCGGGTCGCGCGTGCCCTGCGGCTCGGCCTCTGCCTGGTGGCGGTATGGCCCGCGACCGGAGCGGCAAGGGCTCCTAGCGTCGCACCACTCCAGGGTCAGGCAGCCGGCCCGGCCCGGCCGAGCGCGATCCGCGTCCGCGGCAGGATCGCGCCACCGCCCGGCGCCGATCTCCCCGCGGTCCAGTCCCTCCGCGTCGAGGCGGTGGACGTCGCCGCCGAGCCGGACGCCGTGCGGGCCAGGCGCCTCTTCGCCGGCGCCCCCGAGCCGCCGCCGCTCGCCAGCACCCACCCCGATGCGACCGGCGCTTTCGAGCTGCGCTTGCCGGCCAGCGGCTTCTACCGGCTGCGCCTCGAAGCGGCCGGCTTCCTTGCCCTGGCGCTCGACCTCTCGCCGCTGCTCGAGGACGTGGACCTGCCGATGGCCGAGCTGACGCCTGCCGGCGCGCCGCTGAAGGTGACCGTCCTCGCCGCCGCCGGGCATCCCACTGCCGGCGTCCTGGCCGGGATCCGCAGACTGCGCTCGCCGGCCACCCCGGGGGCGCCATCCGACCCCTCGGCGATCGATGCCGAGGCCGGCTCCTGGCACCCGGCGCGGCGAGTTGCCGTGACCGCCGCCGACGGCACCCTGGTGCTGCCGCGGGCGCGCGGCGAAGCCGTGGAGATCCTGGCGTCCGACGACGGCTGGCCGCCGGCCGCGACAGTGGCGGGCGAGGCGCCGACGGCAATCCTGCGCCTCCCTTCGCGACCGACGCGAATCCTGGCCGTGCACCGTGCCGGTGGCGATTCGGCCGCCGGCGCCCTGGTGCGGCAAGGCGGCCTCTGGATCGGCCTCACCGGCCTGGACGGTCACCTTGCCGTCGCGATACCGGCAAAGGCGGCGGTGACGCTGAGCATCCGGAGCGCGGACGGCCAGGCCGCCGAGGTGCTCTGGCCGGCGGCGGGCGCGGCGGTCCCCGGGGAGCTGCCCGCGACCCTGCAGCCGCCGCGCGCGGTGGCGGGCCGGGTGGTCGATGCCGCGACGCGCCGACCGCTCGCCGGCGCCCTCGTGCTGGGCGACCTGGGACCGCCGGCTCGCACGGCGATCGATGGCGGGTTTCGCCTGCTCGCGCCCGAGCCGGGAGAGGCCAAGGTGCAGGCATTCGCCGTCCGCCACCTGGCATTGCACGCCAGCCTGCCGCTGCCGGCGGCACCGCCACCATCGGCGCGGGCCTCGGCGGCGGGAGGCGAGCCCGTCGTCCTGCCGCTCGAACCCGCGGCGCGGCTCGCCGGCCGGGTGATCGACGAACGCGGCAGGCCGGTCGCCGGCGCCGCGGTGGCGGCAGCACCGCGCTTCGTGCGCCCGCACCGGGTCCGCGGCGAGGCGGCGGCGCGGAGCGGCGCCGATGGCGGGTTTACGATCGACCAGGCGGTCGCCGACGAACCCTATGAGGTCAGCGCCGTGGCGGCGGGCTTCGCGCCTACCACTCTGGTGACCAGGACGGCCGGTGCGGCCGGCGCCGCTCTCGGCCACGCGCCGGTGCCGCGCCTCCCCGACCCCACCTCCCTCGTGCTGATGCTCCGCGCAGGAGCCGCGGTCTTTGGCCGGGTGGCCGATACGGCGGCTCGGCCGCTCCCGGACGCCGAAGTCGAGCTGCAACGCACCGGACGCATGCCGCACCACGTGGGGGAGGGGCTCCATACCGCTCGCAGCGATGCCCTGGGAGCGTTCCTGGTACCCCATCTGCCACCCGGCTCCTACCTCCTGACCGTCCTCCATCCCGGGTTCGCGCCGGCCCAGGCAGCAGGGATCGACCTGCCGGCCGCCGCGGCGCGCCGCGATCTCGGCACCGTCACCCTGCAGCCAGGCGCCGCGATCTACGGGACCGTCGTGGATGCGGCGGGTCGGCCCGTCGCCGGCGCCAAGGCGAGTCTCTCGGGTCGAGCCGTGCCGTGGCTCAGCTCGATCTCCTCCGCCAAGCGGGCTCTCGAGCCGTCGCTGGAGACCGACGTCGATGGCTCCTTCCGTTTCGCCGACCTGATGCCCGGCGCGGTGTTCGATCTCGACGTCGTGAGTCCCGGGCACCTGCCGGCGCACGAGCCCTTCCTAGCGGCGCCGGCACACGAAGCTCTGCGCATCGAGCTGAAGGCGGCGCAAACCCTCGAGGGCCGGGTGCTGGAAGCGGACGGCAAGCCCATCGCAGGCGCTCAGCTGCGCGAGCAGCACGGCAACGAAACCACGACCTGGGCCGCCGGCGGTGGCTGGATCACCAAGTCCGCCTCCACAGTCAGCGGCCCGGACGGCCGGTTCACGCTGGGCGACTTGGCGCCGGGCAAGCTCGACGTCTTGGTCCACGCCACCGGCCACCCGAATCACCTGGTGCCGGGCGTAAGCATCCCCGAGCAGGGCAGCCCGGAGCGGCTCGAGGTCGTCATGCCCCGCGGCGCCATGCTAGCGGGGACTGTGGCGCTCGAGGACGGTACGCCGGTGGTCGGCGCGACGGTCGCGGCCGTGGAGAGGGCGGTCCAGCGCGTGGCTGGGCTGTGGGGAGACGGCGAGGCCACCAACGGCATCACGGATGGCGACGGCCATTACCGGCTCCAGGGACTGGCCGCCGGGACCTACATGGTGTCCGCACGCGGCCGGGAGGGCGAGCGGGCCGAGGCTGCCATCGACGTGACCGCAGGCGACAACCAGCTCGACCTCGCCTGCCAGGTTGGCAACGAGGTCTCGGGAGCGGTGGTCGACGATGCCGGCCTGCCGGTCGCGGACGCCGCGGTCACGCTCGGCAACGCCGGTGGGCATGAGCCGCAGTCCAGTGTCAGCGCCGCGGACGGCAGCTTCCGCTTCCCGCGGGTGGCGGACGGAACCTACAGCCTCTCGGCGATCAAGGCAGGCTACCTCGCCGCCGCGGCCTCGCCGCCGCCTCAGGTCGGCGGACATCCTCTCCGCGGCATCGAGCTGCGGCTCCGCACCGCTGATGCCACGGTCACCGGCAGGCTGCTCGGCCTGACCGCGGCGGAACGATCGGCGGTCTACATCCAGGCGGTAACCACCGCACCCGGCGACGCGGAGAGCAGCGCCCTCATGTTGCCGCCGGTGGCAGGCTTCGCCGCCCTCGACGGCAGCTATCGGATCCCCGGCGTCGCACCCGGCGAGTGGCGGGTCGAGGCCGCCATCGGCAGGGCCCGGCAGGCACACGGCGCGGTGGTCGTCGGGCCGGAGACGCTCGAGGTGTCGCTGGACCTTGATTTCCGCTCCGGCGCAACCGTTTCCGGCACCGTCCTGGTCGACGAGCAGCCGCTGGTCGCGGCGCTGGTGGGCATCCAATCCAATGACCACGGCGACGACGACCCTGCCCTGGCCGCCACCGACCGCGACGGGCGCTTCACCATCGCCAACCTGACGCCGGGCCCGCACACGCTGGTGCTCGCCGACGGCTCCCGCGGCATCGGCTACGTCCGCCAGATCGAGGTCGTCGACCCCGGCAGCGGCGGCCAGCAGCCCGAGCTCGCCCTCGCCTTCGAGACCGGCGCCATGACCGGCCGCGTGGCGCTGCCGGACGGCAGCCCGGTTGCCGGCGCCACCGTCCAGCTGGAGCGCCCCGACGCCCCGGTGTTCGGTCCGTTCCCCGGTCCCGAGCGGCTCACCGACGGCGGCGGCGCATTTGCCGTGCCCTACCTCCTGGCCGGCACCTGGCAGGTGACGGCGACGCGCGACGGCACCGTCCTCGCCCAGGCGAGCGTGGAGGTGCAGCCGCACCAGACCGCGATCCTGGAGCTGGCGGCTAATGGAACGGCTGCCGCAGGTCGCTCTGGAAGCGGGGATCGATCTCGGGATCGTTGAACTCGTCGCTCAAGCCGACGACGGACAGCAGCTGGCCCTGCGCCAGGCCGCTGATGTCGATGCCGGTCGAAGTGTTGACGAAGATCCGGATCTGGCCCGAGCCGTCGTCGATGAACACCTTGTTGCCGAACGGCGGGTCCGGCTCGATCGGCTGGTTGATCACGCCCACCACCCGCACGATCAGCCCCTGGTTGGCGGCGCCGACGCTGCCGGTGCGCACCCACAGCGGCCTCACCCCATGACCGCGGCCGTGGACCTCGACGTCGCTGTCTGCCGCCGGCACCAGGGTCAACAGGCCGAAGCTGTCCACCAACTGGCCGGTGACCAGCGCCCGCTCGCGCAGCTTGATCCCGAGGTTCGTCGCCACGCTGACGTAGATGCCGCCGGTTGCGTCCTGGATGGCGAAGCCCTCGTCGAAGGTGCTGGACGAGAAGGCTCCCGACGGCACCGTCACCGATCCTTCGACCGTGACCACGGTCCCCAGCGGCAGCTTGCGCGCCGCGCCGATGTCGATCGGACGACTGTCGTGCGCCGCGGTGACGAGGTTGGCAGCGTTGGCGCTGCCGGCGGCGATCGCGCTGATCGCGCCGACCGTGGCCAGGGCGAAGCTGGCGACCAGCAGGCGCGTCGCGCGCCACGCCGGCCGCGGCATCATGCGTAGGGTTCGGAACATGAGAATCTCCTCATGGTTTCCCGGTCGGAACCGGCGGTAAAGTCGGGAGATTATATACGAATCATCGCGCTTGCGATGAGGATGCAGAGGGGCCACGCCGCTGCCCGGGTCAGCCCGGAACTTCGGCGAGGTTCGCGAGCTCCGCCTCGACCTGCTCCCAGGTGGCCATCAGCTCCTCGACCTTGCCGGTCAGGCGCTTCTGCTCTTCCTCGAGCTTGCGCACCTGCTCGCGCGAGGTGCGGTCGAAGAAAGTGGGGTCGCAGAACATCTCGTTGATGGCGTGGACGCGGGACTCGGCCTGCTCGACCGCGGCGGTGAGCTCGTCGCGGCGCCTGCCCAGCTCGCGCTGGCGCTGCTGGCGCTGGCGGTTGTCGAGCGCGGGAGCGGCGGCGCGGGCGGCGGCTTTCTTCTTCTGCTCGCGGCGCATGCGCAGCACCGCCTCGGCGTCCAGGTGGTCGTCGCCCAAACGCTCCAGATATTCCTCGTAGGTGCCGCTGAAGTCCTGGATGCCGCGGGGCGAGATCTCGAGCACCCGGTTGGCGAGCTGCGAGACGAACCAGCGGTCGTGGGAGACGAAGATCAGCGTGCCGTCGTAGGCCTTGAGCCCTTCGACCAGGGCCTCGATGGCCTCGAGGTCGAGGTGGTTGGTGGGCTCGTCGAGGATCAGCACGTTGGGCTTGGTCACCGACAGGCGGCAGAACACCAGCCGCGCCGCCTCACCGCCGGAAAGGCTGCCCACCGGCTTCTTGACGTCGTCGCCCGAGAACAGCACCTGCCCGAGGTTGCCGCGCACGAAACCGATCGGCTCCGCCGGCACCGCTTCCCACAACCAGGCTTCGACGCTCTGCTTGCTGCCGCTCTTGATCTCGTTGTGGTCCTGCGAGAAGTAGCCGGGCCGGGTCTCGTAGCCCCACTCCACGCCGCCGGCATCGGCGGCGACGTCGCCGACCGCGATCTTGAGCAGCGTCGACTTGCCGATGCCGTTGGGGCCGATGATCGCCAGCCGGTCGCCGCGCTGCACCCGCAGCGAGACGTCGGCCAGCACCTGCTTGTCGCCATAGGCCTTCGCGATGCCCTCGAGCTCGAGCGTCTGGCGGCCGCTCGGGCGCACCTGCTTGAACTTGAACACCGGATAGCGGCGCGAGCTCTGCGGCAAACGATCGATGACGATCCTTTCGATCATCTTGATCTTGCTCTGCGCCTGCCGCGCCTTGGTGGCCTTGGCGCGGAAGCGGTCGACGAACGCCTGGTGGTCGGCGATCTGCTTCTCCCGCTTCTCGATCTCCGCCTCCTTGCGATCGCGGTCGGCGACCTTGGCGGCGGTGAAGGCGCCATAGTTGCCGGGGTAGAGCGTGATCGTCTCGTAATCCACGTCGGCGATGTGGGTGCAGATGTTGTCCAGGAAGCGGTGATCGTGGGAGATCACGATCGCCGTCCCCTTGTAGCTTTCGAGGAACTTCTCGAGCCAGCGGATCGACAGGATGTCGAGGTGGTTGGTGGGCTCGTCGAGCAGCAGCGCGTCGGGCTCGGAGGCCAGCACCTGCGCCAGCAGCACCCGCAGCTTGAAGCCTCCCGACAGCGTGGACAGCGCCTGGCGGTGCACCTCGGTGGGGATGCCGAGCCCTTCCAGCACCTCGCCGGCCCGCGCCTCGAGGGTGTAGCCGTCGTGATGCAGGATCAGCTCCTCGAGCTCCGAGTAGCGGTCGGCGTCGAACTCGGCAGCCGTCCCGTCGTGCTGGTCCTCGCCGTGCGCCAGCATCCGCTCCTTCTCGACCATCGCCTCCCAGACGTCGTGGTTGCCCATCATCGCCACTTCCAGGATGGGCATCGATTCGTAGCGGAAGTGGTCCTGGCTGAGGACGCCGAGCTTGAGGCGCTTGGGAATGGCCAGGGTGCCGGCGCTGGGCTGCTCCTCGCCGGTCAGGATGCGCAGGAAGGTCGACTTCCCCGAGCCGTTCGCCCCCACCAGGCCATAGCGGTTGCCGGGGTTGAACTGGATCGAGACCCCCTCGAACAGCGTCTGGGGACCGTAGGACTTGGCGAGGTCGGATACCGCGATCATAGGGCGTGGAATGATAGCACCGTGCTACCCTTCCCTGGGTATGCTCGGCGACATGGCGAAGGTGACGATCGGCTTCGGCGTGGCCCTGGCGGCGCTCGGTCTGGCCGGCTGGCTCGGCACCGGACGGACCAGTCTCACCGCCCTCATCCCGCTCGCCTTCGGCCTGCTGCTGGTGGTCTGCGGCGCCCTGGCGCGCCGGGAAGACCGGCGCAAGCATGCCATGCACGCCGCGGCGGTGCTCGGGCTGCTCGGCTTCCTGGGTCCGCTTCGCGTGCTGCCGCAGATGCTCGCGTTGCTCGGCGGCGCCAGGGTGGCGCACCGGGCGGCGGTGCTCGACCAGCTGGCGATGATGGTCGTCTGCGGCGTCTTCCTCGCGCTGTGCATCCGCTCGTTCGTGGCGGCGCGCCGCGCGCGCAGCGCCTGAGCTTTCCATGGCAGAACCGCGAAGCGCCGCAAGCGCCGGCCCCCGGCCCTGGTGGCGCCGGCGCTGGCCGTGGTGGCTGGGCGCCGCCGCCGCGCTCCTGGCCGGCATCGGCCTGCTGGTGCTGCGGCCTTTCTGGAAGCTGTCCAGCCATTTCGAAGAGATCACCTTCCGCCAGCCGTCGCGCCTCTACGCCCAGCCGGCAGAGCTCGAGGTGGGGAAGATCTACCCGCCCGAGCGGGTGCTCGGGGAGCTGCGCGGCGAGGGCTACCGCGAGGAGACCAACCCGGCGGCCACCCTCGCGCCCGGCCGCTTCCGCGCCGCCGAGGACGCCGTGTCGGTTCACCTGCGCAGCTTCTACCTGCCCGACGGCCGCAAGGGCGGCGGCCTGCTCGACGTCCGCTTCGGACCAGGCGACAGCGGCACCAAGGCGGGCCGCGGACCGCGGATCGCGAGCCTGCGGCTCAACGGCCAGCCGCAGCCGCGGGCGGTGCTCGACCCGCCGCTGCTCGCCTCCTACTACGGCGACGATCAGCTGGAGCGGCGCCCGGTGGCCTACGGCGACGTCGCCAAGGACCTCATCGATGCGGTGGTCGCCGCCGAGGACGACAGCTTCTTCAGCCACTCCGGCGTGTCGCCGGCCGGCATCCTGCGCGCCCTCTGGGTGAACCTGCGCGGCGGCCAGGTCCGCCAGGGCGGTAGCACCCTCACCCAGCAGGTGGTGAAGAACATCTACCTCACCCGGGAGCGCAAGCTGGCGCGCAAGGTGGAGGAGGCGGTGCTGGCGGTGATGCTCGAGATGCGCTACAGCAAGCGCGAGATCCTGACCGCCTATCTCAACGAGATCTACCTGGGGCGCAGCGGCGGCGTCAACGTGATGGGGGTGGGTGCCGCCTCGCGCGCCTATTTCGGCAAGGACGCCAGCCAGCTCACCCTGGCCGAGGCGGCGACGCTCGCCGGCATCATCCCCGCGCCGGCCTCCTACTCGCCGCTCACCCACCCCGAGCGCGCCCGGGAGCGCCGCGACTGGGTGCTGCACCGCCTGCAGGCGCTCGGGCGGGTGGACACGGCGCGGTTGGAGCAGGCGCTGGCGACACCGGTGGCGGTGGCGCCGGAGCCCCTGACGCGGCGGCGCGCCGCCTACTTCGCCGACGCCATGGCGACCGAGGCGGCGAAGCGCTTCAAGGTCGAGGACCTGGCGGACGGCGGCTACTCGCTGTTCTCGACCCTGAGCTGGGACGACCAGCAGGCGGCCCAGGCCGCCATGGACGCCGGCCTGGCAGCCGCCGAGAAGGGCTACGAGAAAGGCAAGGCGGCGGCATTGCAGGCGGCGCTGGTCTCGATCCAGCCGGCCACCGGCGGCATCCTGGCCTACATCGGCGGCCGCCGCTACGACCAGAGCCAGTTCGACCGCGTCAGCCAGGCCTACCGCCAGACCGGCAGCGCCTTCAAGCCCATCGTCTACGCCACCGCCTTCGAGCACCACGTGGTGACGCCTGCGACCTTCCTCGAAGACGAGCCGTTGGAGGTGGAGATCGGCAAGACCATCTGGAGCCCGAAGAACGACGACGGCGAATATCACGGCTGGGTCACCGTCCGGACCGCCCTCGAGCACAGCTACAACCCCGCCACCACTCGCCTGGCGCTGCAGGTCGGCATGCCGAAGATCGTGGCGCTCGGCCATGCCCTGGGCATCACCTCCGAGTTGCAGCCCTACCCCGCCGTCGCCCTGGGCGCGACGGCGGTGGCGCCGATCGAGCTGGCGACCGTCTATTCGAGCCTCGCGGCCGGCGGCGTGCGGCCGCCGGTGCATGGCCTGGTGGCCATGGTGGACGGCCACGGCAAGCCGGTCCCCGGCACGCCGCTCCCCGCCCCGGAGCGGGTGCTGTCGCCACAATCGGACTACCTGGTGACCTCGCTGCTGATGGGAGTGCTCGAGCGCGGCACCGGCGCCGGCGCCGCCCCCCAGCTGCGCGGCAGGCTGGCGGGCAAGACCGGCACCACCAACGATCGCCGCGACAGCTGGTTCGCCGGCTACTCGCCCGACCGCACCACGGTGGTCTGGGTCGGGTACGACGACAACGCGGTCACCCGGCTCTCGGGAGCGCGGGCGGCGCTGCCGATCTGGAGCCGCTTCACCGTCGCCGTCACCCCGCCTGGCGGCTACTCCACCTTCCGGCAACCGCCCGGGCTCACCACCGCGCTGATCGACCCCGAGACCGGCCAGCTCGCCACCGAGTACTGCCCCCAGGTCTTCACCGAGGTCTTCCGCCCGGGCGAGGTCCCGTCCGAGCTCTGCAGCGCCCACCAGACCTTCGCCGAGCAACTCGGGCCGCCGCCGGTGCCGGGGCTGCGCCCCGACGAGATGGTCGAGCCGGCGCGGCAGCCCAAGCCCGCGGAGCCCAAGCCCAGCACGCACCCGTTCCGCCGCTGGCTGCACCGCCTGTTCGGCGGCGGCGACGGCGGCAGCAACGGCGACGGCAACAGGGGCACCGGTGGCAACGGCGGTACCGGAGCCAAGGGCTCCGACAGCGGCGACGGCGGTCCTCCGCCCACCGGCGGCGACGATGCGTCGGTGCCGCCCGTGTAACCGGCCGCCCGTGTAAACGGCTGCTGGACGTTCTCGCGCTATCATGGTCGCTTCGCTCGGCTACGGGCGGAAGTGCCAGTTACCCATGCACCAGCCCGACCAGCCTGCCATTCGGGTCGAGAGAGCCCGGACCCACAACCTCAAGGCGATCAACTGCCGCGTCCCGCACCGCGCGGTGACCGTGGTCACGGGCCCTTCGGGGGCCGGCAAGTCCTCGCTCGCCTTCGACACCATCTTCGCCGAGGGCCAGCGGCGCTTCGTCGAGTCGATGTCAACGTATGCCCGGCAGTTCCTGGATCAGATGGAGCGGCCGCCGGTCGACGCCATCGACAACATCCTGCCAGCGGTGGCGCTCGAGGCCCGCAACGCGGTGCGCAACGCCCGCTCGACGGTCGGCACGATCACCGAGATCCACGACGTCCTGCGCCTGATCTTCACCCACCTGGGCGAGGTGGCCTGCCCGCACGGTCACGGCAGGGCCCGCGCCTTCACCGCCGAGGAAGCGGCGCTGGACCTCGCGGCCGGCGCCGCCGGCGATCCGTTCCTGCTGGTGGCACGGGTGCCGCGCCCGCCGCGGCACGCCGACGACGCTCTGGCCGAGCTCATCCGCCAGGGCTTCAACCGGCGCCTGGCGGCGGCGGGAGAGGTGGCGCGCATGGAGCCGGGCGAGCGCTGGCCCGCCGCCCTCGATCCGCTGCCGTTGGTGCTCGGCCGCTTCCCGGCCCACGCCGAGGCCGCGGCGCGGGTGCTGGCCACCATCGAGGAGGGATACCGCCTGGGCGGGGGCCGGGTCGAGGCGCACCACGGCCAGGCCGGGGCTCGTGCCGGCACCGGCGTGCGCCACTACAGCCGCGACCTCGGCTGCCCGGCGTGCGGCGAGGGCGTCCGGCGGCCGACGCCGCCGCTGTTTTCGTTCAATTCGCCACTCGGCGCCTGCCCGGCCTGCCAGGGTTTCGGCCGCGTCATCGGCATCGATCGCGAGCGCGTCATCCCCGACCCTCGGCGTTCGCTGGCGGAGCGGCCGATCGCGCCCTGGAACACCCCTGCCTACGAGGAGCTGTACGACGGCCTGCTGGCGGCGGCGCGCCGGCGGCGGATCCCGACCGACCTGCCCTGGGCCGAGCTGCCTGCCACCGCGCGCGAGTGGGTGTGGAGCGGCACCGGCCGCTTCGTCAACCTCGCCGACTTCTTCACCTGGCTCGAGCAGCGCACCTACAAGGTGCACGTCCGCGTGCTGCTCGCCCGCTATCGCTCGTACACGCCCTGTCCCGAGTGCGGCGGCGCCCGCCTGCGTCCCGAAGCCCTGGCCGTGCGGCTGGCGGGCGAGACGCTGCCGGCGCTGGGCGACATGAGCATCGAGCAGCTGCGCGCCTGGCTCGGCACGCGGCGCTGGACGGCGCGCCAGCGGGAGGTCGCGAGCCACCTGCTCGAAGAGCTCGCCGAGCGCGTCGAGGTGCTGCACCGGGTGGGCCTCGACTACCTGAGCTTGAACCGCCAGGCCCGGACCCTGTCGGGGGGCGAGACGCAGCGCATCCACCTCGCCGCCGCGCTGGGCTCGGGGTTGACGACCACCCTCTACGTGCTCGACGAGCCGACCATCGGCCTGCATCCACAGGACAGCGGCCGCCTGCTGTCGCTGCTGCGCGACCTGGCGGCGCGCGGCAACACGGTGCTGGTGGTGGAGCACGACCGCACCCTGATCCGCGGCGCCGATCACATCATCGATCTCGGTCCGGCCGCCGGCGAGCGCGGCGGCTTCGTGGTGGTCGAGGGGCCGCTCGCGGCCATCCTCGCCTGCGAAGACTCCCTGACCGGCCGCTACCTGCGCCAGCGGCCGCGCACGCCGGCCCGCCAGCACGTCGCCCGCTTCCGCCGCGAGCAGGGCTGGGACTCGCTGGACGCGGAGCTCGAGGCGCTGCCGCGGGTCGTCATCCGGGGCGCCCGCGCCCACAACCTGCGCGGCATCGACGTCGAGCTGCCGCTCGGCGCCCTGGTGGCGGTGACCGGGGTCTCCGGCTCGGGCAAGTCGACCCTGGTCGAGAACGTGCTCTACGGCACCTATCAGCGCTCCCGCGGCGTCGTGGACGTCGATCCCGGCGAGGTCGATGCCCTGACCGGCCTCGACGGCCTCGCCGACGTCACGCTGGTCGACCAGCGGCCGCTCGGCCGCTCGACCCGCTCGAACCCGATCACCTACATCAAGGCCTACGACGAGATCCGCAAGCTCTTCGCCGCCACCCCCGAGGCGCGCACTCACCGCATCGACGCCGCCCACTTCTCCTTCAACGTCGAGCGCGGGCGCTGCCCGACCTGCCAGGGGACCGGCCTCACCGAGGTGGACATGCAGTTCATGGCGCCGGTGACGGTGGCCTGCGAGACCTGCCAGGGCCATCGCTTCCGCCCCGAGGTGCTGGCCGTGCGCTGCCGCGGCCGCAACATCGCCGAGGTGCTGGAGCTGACCGTCGAGCAGGCGCTCGAGGTCTTCGCCGACCAGCGGCGGCTCTGCCGGCGCCTGCGCCTGCTCGCCGACGTCGGGCTGGGCTACCTGCGGCTGGGGCAGGCCACCTCCACACTGTCGGGCGGCGAGGCGCAGCGGCTCAAGCTGGCG
>DATGHG010000371.1:0-8399 GCA_035308185.1 Thermoanaerobaculia bacterium
CTGCCGGCTCTGCCGGCGGTGGTCGAGGACGTGCGCCGCCGCCTGGAGGACGGCGAGGCGATGGGCCTGATCTATCTCGACCTGGCGAGCGGCGAGCGCCTCGAGTCGATCTGCGGCTGGCAGGCCTACGACCGGTTGCTCAAGCAGGTGACCGCGGCGCTGCTCGAGTTCCGCGGCCGCTCGCTGACGCCGCGCGACACCGTGGCGCTGACCGCGGTGCGCGGCGACGAGTTCCTGGTCTTCGTCGGCCCGCGCGACGGCCAGGGGCTCGACGAGCGCCGCCTGACGCGGCTGCGCGAGCGCCTGGCCGAGGACCTCTTCGCCAGGCTGCGCCTCGAGGTGGACAGCGAGGTGCCGCAGGGCATCGCGATCTCCTGCGGCAGCGCCATGATGCAGATCGACCCCACGGTGCGCATCGAGCGCGCGATCTACCAGGCGATCGAAGAGGTGCGCACCATCTGCCGCCGGCAGCGCGAGCGCCGGCACGGTCTGCGGCTCAACGAGCTGCGCCGCATCCTGGCGGCGCGCGACGTGATGATCCGCTACCAGCCGATCGTGCGCCTCGACGACGGCGTCATCCACGGCTTCGAGGCGCTGTCGTCGGGCCCCTCCGGCGACATCTTCGAGAACCCCGAGATGCTGTTCTCCTTCGCCGAGGAGACCGAGCAGATCGTCGAGCTCGAGCGCCTCTGCCGGCAGCAGGCGATCCGCGGCGCCGCGCGCCTCAACTCGCCGCAAAAGCTGTTCATCAACTGCTCGGTGCACGGCTTCGTCGATCCCGACCTGGTGTCGGCGCCGCTGCTCGAGGAGGTGCGCCGGGCGGGCCGGGAGCCGCGCGACATCGTCTTCGAGGTCACCGAGCGGGTGGCGATCACCGAATGGAAGGAGTTCCGCGCCATCCTGGCGGCGCTACGCGACATCGGCTTCTCGATCGCCATCGACGACATGGGCGCCGGCTACTCGTCGTTGCAGACGGTGGCCGAGGTCGAGCCCGACTACCTGAAGTTCGATCTCTCGCTGGTGCGCGACATCCACCTGTCGCCGATCAAGCGCAACCTGCTCGAGACGCTGGTGGTGCTGGCGGACAAGATTCACGCCCGGGTGATCGCCGAGGGGGTGGAGAGCGCCGAGGAGTTCCAGGCCCTGCGCGCCATGGGGGTGCCGTTCGCACAGGGTTTCTACTTCGCGGTGCCGGCGGCGCTCACCAGCCCGGTGCCGCTCGAGCTGCCCGGCCGCTTCGGCGCGGCCGGCGGCGAAGGCGGGTAGCCTCAGCGCCGGCGGAACTCCCGCGCCAGGATGTAGCCGTCGCGGCGCGGCTGCCAGACCAAATCGTCGCGCACCCCGAAGAGATTCCAGGGCACGTCGAGCGGGATCAGGGCGAGGTCCTGCATCAGCAGGTGCATGCAGCGCTCGAGCAGCGCCCGGCGGCTGAGCATGTCGAGCGTCGAACCGCTCTCCTGGATCAGCGCGTCGAGCGCGGCGTTGTGGTATTCGGCGAAGTTGCCGTCGCCGTAGCCGAGGGCCGCGTCGCGGCTGTGCACCATGGCGTCGAACAGGTCGCTGGCGTCGGCGGAGGGCGCGAGGATGGCGCCGAGGTAGAAGTCCACGCGGTGGGCGAGGAGGCGCGGGAACAGCTCGCCCCACGGCCGCTCGACCAGCCGGACTCGGATGCCGGCCTCGGCCAGCTGGCGGCGGAGCTCGGCCGCCTGGCGCCCCGGGCGCAGCTCGAGGTCGAGGTCGATGCCGCCGGCATAGCCGGCCGCGGCCAGCAGGCGCCGGGCCGCGGCGAGGTCGCGGGCCGGCGGCGCGATGTCCGGGGCGTAGCCGAAGACGCTGCGGCTCACCAGCTGGCCGGCCGGCAGGCCCTCGCCGTGCAGCGCCTGCCGCACCAGGGTGGCGCGGTCGATCGCCAGGTCGATGGCCTGGCGCACCCGCAGATCGGAGAGCGGCGGCCGGCCGGTCTTGAGCATCAGGAAGTTGACCATCAGGCTGTCCTGTTCGAGCAGGCGGCAGCCCGGCGCGGCGCGGATGCGTTCGAGGTTCTCCGGTCCCGGCTCCTGGACGAGGTCGAGGCCGCCGCGCAACAGGCGCGCCACCCGCTCGCGGCGGTCGGGCAGCGGCAGGAAATCCACCGCGCCGATGGCGGAAGGCCCGCCCCAATAGCCGTCGAAGGCGCGCAGCGCCAGGCGATCGCCGGGGCTGTAGGAGACCAGGCGATAGGGACCGGTGCCGACCGGCCGGCGGATCTCGGAGGGCGAGCCGGCGGGCACGATGAGCACGAAGGCGAGCTTGTTGAGCAGGATGGCGTAGGGGCGGCTGGTGGTGAGCTCGACGGTGTGGCGGTCCAGCGCGCGCACCCGGCTGACCGCCACCACGTAGCTGCCGAAGCCGCTGGCCGGGAGGGTGCGCGCGCGTTCGAGGCTGAACACGACGTCGGCGGCGGTCAGCTCGCGGCCGTCGTGGAAGCGCACGCCGGGGCGCAGGTGGAACACCCAGGTCAGGTCGTTGGGGTTCTCCCAGGAAGCCGCCAGGGCCGGGCCGACGCGCATCTCGGCGTCGAAGGCGGTCAGGCCCTCGTAGAGGTTGCGCAGCACCGAGTAGGTCAGCGCCTCGTTGCGCAGATGGGGATCGAGCACCAGCGGGTCGCTGTGCAGCCCGACGCGCAGCGGCCGCGGCGGCGGCGCGGTCCGGGAGCAGCCGGAGGCGAGGAGGACGGCGGCAACCAGGGCGGCAATCGGGGTGGCGGCGAGGAGCGAGGCGATGGCCGATCCGCGGGCCGAGCCGCAGGCGTGCCCGCCCGCGGCGCGGGCGGTGGTGCGGCGGAGCGCGGACTCGGGCGCGGACCTCACCATGGCGTGCTCCCTCGCCGGGCGGCGGATCGCGGGATGAGCAGGAACGCGAGGAGTCTAGCACCGGCGGCGGGCGGGCCCAAGGCGGGTCGGCCGTTTCTTCCATGGAGAGTTGCTTTCATATATCATCATATATCCTGTAGAGCATCAACTGCATGATCGGGACCCGACGCTATCGTTCGACCGCCCGCCTTTATGAGGCCTGAGGCAAGAGGAGCCGCACCATGAGCCAGAGCGAGGTGCAACGATTCCTGAGCGACCTCCGTACGGTCGCGGAACTGGCCGAAGAGTTTGCCCGGCGCAAGGACGACATGGAGGCGCAGATCCGCTGGGCGAACGAGCGCGGATATCGGTTCACCCTCGGCGAGGTGAAGGCGATCGTGGGCTCGGGCGAGCTGTCCGACGACGAGCTCGAGGAGGCCGCCGGCGGGTGGGATCCCAGCAACCCGCCGCCGAACCCGCCGCCGGGTTCGTGATCCGCGGGCCGTCCGCCGTGGCCCCGCGGTCGCCCGTCGACATGACGTTGGGCGGCTGGCTGGACGTGGTGCGGCCCCACCTCGCCGGGCCGCTCGCCGGCGAGGACGCGGTCGCCCGCGCCGGCCGGTCCGCCAAGCGACTTCCCGGCGACGCCTTGGGCGCGCTTGAGGTCCGCCTGGGCCCGCGCCGCGCCGACGTCGTGGACCTCGCCTGCCAGGTCACGGCCGGCGAGCAGGCCCGGGCCGTGCGCAGGCGGGTCTCGCCCCCCCACCTCGCGCGCTTCCTCGCCGCCTGGGCGCGCGGCGACCATCCGGAAGCATGCTCCCTGTGGCTGGAGTTCGACCTCGAGCGCGAGGCACCGGCGCGGCCGGTGCCCGGCGTCTGCGCCGCGCTCCCCGGGGAGGCTGCGCCGGCTCAGCTGGCAGGGGCGCTCGATCGGCTGCTGCCGGCGTTGCGCGGCCGGCCGCTGCCACCGCCGCAGCGCCGCTGCCTCGGGCATTGTCTCGCCGCGGTGCCGGCCCCGGGGAGGCTCCTCTATGCCGGCAGCATGGAGTCGCGCGGCGGCGGCGGACCGGTGCGACTCGTCATTGCGGGCCTCGCCCCGCCGGCCCTCGCCCGCTACCTGCGCCGCGTGGCGCCCGCCGCCGTCGCCGCTGCGGCGGCCGCGGCGGCGCCGCTCGCCGCCGCCTCCCGCGTCCTGCTCTCGTTCGACGTCGCCGAGGAGGTAACCGGCCGCGTCGGTTGGGAGTGTTCGTACCGGCGCCTGCCATCGCGCGAGCCAGGCTGGGCCATGCTGTTGGCGCGCTGGACGGCGGTGGACCTGGTGACCGCGGCGCAGTGCGCGGCGCTGCTGGCCTGGCCGGGCTACGACTCGGCGTGGTCTGCGGCTCCGCGCTGGCCGCCTGTCTCCGGCGCCGCCGCCGGCATCTTCGCGGTCCGCTGCTTGAGCCACCTCAAGTTGGTCTGCGACCCGGCCGGGCCGCCCGCCGCCAAGGCCTACCTGCTGTTTGGGTTGCTGCGGTCCCGGCGTCACGCGACGGCCGCCGGCTGAGCGGGCGGGTCCAGGCGCAGCTCGAGCGCCAGGCGGCGGGCGCGTTGGAGCAGGCGCTCGAGGCCCAGCTCCGCGAACGTCGCCGCCGCCTCCCGCAGCTCCGCCGCCGCCCCCGCCGCGTCGCCGTCCTCGCTGCCGAGCGCCGCGAGGTCGAGCCGTGTGCGCGCTGCCTCCATCGCCGCCGCGAGGTCGGCGAAGACCGCGAGCGCCGCGCGCAGGTGCGCCGCCGCCGCCGGCCGGTCGCCGGCGCCGCGGGCGAGCCGGCCCAGGGCGCGTAGCGCCAAGCCCTTGCCATAGCCGAACCCCGTCGCCTCGGCCACTGCCAGGGCGCGGCCGGCCCTCCGACGGGCCTCTTCGACGTATCCTTCGGCGCTCTCGACTTCGGCGAGGAAGGTCGACAACCATCCCTCGAGCTGCTCGAAGCCGGCCTCCTCGAGCGCCGCGATGGCCGGCGCGAGCGCCGCACGCGCCGCCCGGAGGTTGCCGTGCTCGAGCTCGGCGTACCCGAAGAAACCCTGGGCGGCGGCGGTGTTGAGGGGATCGCGCGAGCGCTCGAGGCCCCGCTGGCAGGTGGCAATGCCGGCCTCGACCTCACCCATCGAGACCTGGAAGTAGCCGACGCTCCACGACGTGTCGAGCCGCGGGTCCTCGAGCTCCTCGCCGATTGCGTGCGCCTCGGCCATGGTCGCCAGCGCCTCCTGCCACCGTCCCAGGGCAAACTGGTTGAAGCCGATCGCCCAGAGCGCCTGCCCGCGCCACCAGCGCTCGCCGGCGCCCGCCAGCAGCGCCACCGCCTCGTGGCCGCTCGCGATCGCTGACGCGAACCGCCCGGAGACGAAGCCGTCGCGCGCGAGCACGTACAGCGCCTTGCCCTTGATGGCAGGGTCGCTGCACTGCCGCGCCCAGGTCGTCGCGCGCCGCGCCGCCTGCTCGGCCGCCTCGCGATCGCCGAGATAGCTGTGGTACAGCGCCAGCCAGAACTCGATGGCGCCGGCGAGCTCGGCGTCATCGAGGGTTGCGAGGCGCCCATGGTGACGCGCCAGCAGCTCGAGCGCTTCCCGGAAACGGGCCAGCGGCAGCAGCGAGGCGGCGAGCCGCCGCACCACGCGCAGCGCCTCCCGGTCGCGCTGCTCGGCTGGCAGCCGCTCGGCGTGGTCAAGCGCCTCGTACAGCGCCTGGGCGGCCTCGGCGTGCGCGTACCCCGCCGCCGCCTGTGCCGCGAGGAGCGTGAGGTAGAGCACTGCCTGCGCGGGCTCCCCAGCCTGCGAGAAGTGACGGGCGAGGCCGGAGTAGACCTGGTCGAGCCGCCCGGCGTGCAGAGCCTCGAGCGCCCGACCGGCCGCGCCGTGCAGCGCCTGGCGCCGCGCCGTGAGCAGGCTCTGGTAGACGACCTCCTGGGTAAGACCGTGCTTGAACAGCCATGCAGGCTCCTCGATCCCGGGCATCTCGTAGACGAACTCCCAGCGCTGCAGGTCGCGCAGCATCGGCTTGATCGGCTCCGGACCCTCCCACAGCCGCTCGAGCAGGCGGCGGGTGAACTCGCGGCCAACGACCGACGCGGCCTGCAGCAGCCGCTTGTGCGCGTCGGGCAGGCGGTCGATGCGGGCCATCAGGACGCCCTGGATGGTGTCCGGCACCGCCGCCTCGGCCCAGCTGCCCCGCTCGAGGAGCGAGCGCGTCAGCTCCTCGAGGAAGAAGGGATTACCCTCCGCCTTGGCAAGGATCAGCCGGGAGAGCTCGTCCGGCACGCCGGTGCGCGCGAGGGCGCACTCGACGACGCGCTGGCACTCGCGGTCTCCCAGGCGGCGCAGCGCGATCTGGGTGGCGTACGACTTGTCCATCCACTGCGCCCGGTAGCCGGGGCGGTAGGTGAGGAGCAGTAGGACCGGCGTACCCGTCAGCCCCTCGACCAGGTACGACAGGAACTCCTCCGACGTCGCGTCCGACCAGTGCAGGTCCTCGATCTCGACGATGACGAGGCCGCCCCGGCCGGCGCCGCAGATCCACTGCCGCAGGGCCGCGAACGTCCGGCTCTGCAGTGCCCGCGCGGCCTTGCCGCCATCCGTCGCGCTCCCCTCGGCGTGCGACGCCGGCGCGGCGGCAGGAGCCCGCTCGCCGTCCACCTCCTGGGGCAGGCCGAGGAGACGCAGGAGATGGGACGGCGCGGTACCGGCCACACCGAGCACCTCGGCCAGGCCCGTGCGCGCCTTGCGGGCGGCCTCGGCCGGCTCGTCGCCACCGTCGATCCGCAAGGCGCCCTCCAACATGTGGACGAGCGGCAGGTAGGGCACGGCGCCGCCGAAGGAGACGCAACGCCCGGCCAGGCGGTACGCCGCCGTCTCCCAGGTCACCCGGCGAAACTCGTGCAGCAGGCGCGACTTCCCCGATCCGGCTTCGCCGGCGATGCCGACCACCTGCCCGTCGCCGCGCGCCGCCTGCTCGAGCAGCTCGCCCAGCACCGCGAGCTCCCGGTCCCGGCCGACGAAGGGAGACAAGCGCCCGCCGGCCAGCACCGCGTCGTCGGGGCGCCGCGGTCCGAGACCGGTGACGCGATAGGCGGCGATCGGTTCGCTCTTGCCCTTGACCGCCAGGGGTGGCAGGGCCTCGAGCCGGACGTCGCCCTGGATCAGCCGCGCCGTCCCCTCGCTTACGAGGATGGCGCCGGGTGGGGCAAGCTGCTGCAATCTCGCCGCGAGGTTCGTGGTGTCGCCGATGGCGGTGTAGTCCATGCGCAGGCGGTCGCCAATGCCGCCAACGACGACCAGGCCGGTGTTGAGGCCCATACGCAAGGCAAGCTCGACGCCGTGGCGCGCGGCCGGTTCGATGCCGCGGTCACGCAGCAGCCGCTGCACTCCCAGCGCGGCCAGCACCGCCCGCCGTGCGTGATCCTCGTGCGCCACCGGCGCGCCAAAGAGCGCCATGAACCCGTCGCCCAGGAACTGGTTGACGGTCCCCTCGTAGCGATGCACCTCCGACAGCGTCAGCTCGAAGAACTCGCTCAGCACGCCGTGCATCACCTCGGGGCCGAGCCGGTCGGCGATCGCCGTCGAGCTCACCAGGTCGCAGAACAACACCGTCACCTGCTTGCGCTCGCCCTCGACCGCGGTGCGGGTCTGCAGTACCTCCTCGCGCAGGTGCGGCGGCGTGTAGCTGACCGGGCCGGTGGCAGGCGCGAGGGGTGCCTCGCGCGCGGCCGGTGCCGGTGCGGCCGGCGGCGGCTCGCCGCCACTGAATGCGGCGCCGCACTCGCCGCAGAACCTGAAGCCGGGAAACGCCTGCGCCCCGCAGCTCGGGCAGGCGGTCCCCAGCCGCTCCCCGCACTGCCCACAGAACTTCATGCCCTGCGGGTTCTCGAAGTGGCAGTGAGGACAGTCCATGGTTCGCTACCTGGAGCAGTGTACGGGCGGCTGCCGGAGGCGACAAGCGGCGGGGCGCGCACCACGGGCGCTCATCGCAGGATCAGCGCCACGCCGGCCGCCATCGCCGCCACCGACACGAGCTTGCCCCAGGTCAACGCCTCGCCGAAAACTGCACGGCCGATCGCGACCGCCAGGAGATTGCCCAGCCCGCGCTTCACCGTCTCGACGACGCTCACCAGCACGAGCCGGATCGCGGCCAGCTGCAGGCCAAGCTCGAGCGTGCTGGCGACCAGCGCGCCCGCCAGCGGCGCCCAGGCGCCGCGGACCCCGCGCACCTCGCTCAGCTGGCGACGCGCGGCCAGGATGGCGAAGGTCCCCACGGCGCCGCCTGCGGTGAGAAAGAGGCCATGGAAGGGGGCGCTGGCCCGCCCGATGGCCAGCTTGTCGAGCGGGACGGTGAGCGACCATAGGAAGGCGGTCGCGGCCATCAGCCAGCCGCCGCGATGGGCGAGCATGGCCGCGAGGCGCCGCCGGCCGGTCGCCGCCCCCGCCGCTGCCACCTGCTCCGCCGTGCGCGCCGTGCTCGCCGGCGCCGTGGTGCTCCTCTCCGTCTCGGCGGTCCAGTGCAGCGCGAAGGCCCCGCCGACGACGAGTGTGATCCCC